>JAJCXQ010000469.1 GCA_029263355.1 Acidobacteriota bacterium
TGCGCATCGAACCCGGCGGCCATTTACAGATGGTGTCGACCCACGACCAAGTTCTCGGTGGCACGACCGGTCAGACCTATATGGGGTGTCGTTTTCCCGCCGACGATGAATATCGCCAGCTGATTCAGGAAGAAGCGACCAAGGTCGGCCGACTGCTGAGGGATCGTGGCGTGATCAGCCGCTTCGCGATCGATTTTGTAGTCATGCGCAATGGCGGCGGCCCGTGGCGGGCGGCTGCTATCGAGATCAACCTGCGCATGGGTGGGACGACACCGCCGTTTCTTGCCCTGCAGTTTCTGACGGGTGGTGATCTCGAGCCGGCAACCGGCCAGTTCCACTCCCAAGGTCGCGCCAAGTACTATTACGCTACCGACAGTCTGAAATCGCCGTCATACAAAGGCCTGTTACCAGAGGACTTCATCGACATCCTGACGCTACATGGGCTGCATTTCAGACCCTCGACCGAGACCGGCGTACTCTTCCACATGATCGGCGCGCTTTCCGAGTTCGGCAAAGTTGGCGTGACCTGCATTGGCAACAGCCGGGAGGAGGCCGACGAGCTCTTTCGCCGCACGGCCGAGATTCTGGATCGCGAGACCGGAGCGGCGGCAACCGGGGCAACGCCAGCAACCGGGGCGACGCCAGCAACTGGGCCGACGCCAGCAGCCGGCTTGTTCGAGTCCGGGCCGGTCAGGATCGAGTAGCTATTTGTCGAGCGGCAGGTTGATCTTGACCCGATTACCGGGCGGCAAGAACTCTACTTTCAAGGCGATATTGGCCATCAAGATCCCCCGACCGTGAGGGTCCAGGATCCTGTCGTTATCCATCGTCAGGTAACGTTCGAAGTCAAAGCCAGGTCCTGTGTCGGTAATCAAGAGATCGAGCGATCCCGGCCTACGATCTACGGCAACGGTTGCCAAACGATCGCGATACTCAGGCGCCGCGAGACGCTTTTCAACCTCGTGCTCGAATAGGCCCTGGGCGAGCAAGGTGCTCTTGTCCGTGTAAGTGAGGCCGAGGTTGCCGTGCTCGATGGCGTTGATCATGAGCTCGAGAACACCCACCGACGCCTGCGGCTCGTTGCACCGTGAGCCGAACCACTCCGCTAAGACGCGCGCTTCTTTGGGAGTTCGAAAGCGAAACGTGCCGGCGCCCAAGAGATCGACCAAAACCTCGCGATCGCGATGGATCTGCTCCTTGTCTCGCAGGATCTCAGCAGTCTCTACCGCTGCCTTGAGAACCCTTTGCAAATGAAAGGTGTCACCGGGTGCGGTGACGACCCAGAAGGCGCCCGCATCGATCGCCACCTCGGCTCCCTCGGATCTGCGCTTTGGAACGACCACGACAACTTTCAAGTCGGCCGCCGTAGCGGCTGCTAGGGTGTCTTCGATCGATTCCGTGCCATCCCGTGGCTCCCAGGCCAACAACACGGCATCCAAGCCGTCAATCTCGTTTTCGAGCATCTCCCGGGCCTGTTCCGGGCTGTTCGCCCTTTCGACCTGGATTCCCGCGTCCGCCGCCGGTTCAAGACTCTTGGCGCTGCTGTCTTGGCGATTGTCTAAATACAGGACAGTGACCATGAATCTCTCCTGAACTCTGTTGCATCCGATCAGGGAACGTCGTGTAACACAAAGAGGAAACCTATCATGGCGACTCGAGTCCCGGCTGCCGTGGCACAACGGCACTCGTTGGGGATGCGATCAGCCCGTAAGGTCGGTTTCGGCGATAGACTGCGTCACCTGAGCTTCTTTTCCTGTTCTGCCTTGCCGCCCGAGGTTCCTTCCGAGCTCACCACTCCAAGAAAGTCTCGAGACGTGCAACAAGCAACTACAGACCTAGAGCAGCAAGCAGAAGGGCTGATGCGCTCGATTCTCGACTACCGCCTCTTTCAGGTGGCTGGTCAAGACGTCTACGTGCACTCTCTATGCATCTTCCTTGGGGTTGTGATGGCGACCTTCGTGGCCTCGTATCTGGCCCAACGAGCTGTTGGGCGAGTCTTGGCGCGAAGGGAAGTCGAGGAAGAGGGCTCTCTCGCTGTCTTCAAACGCCTCTTGCACTACCTCATTATCGCAATCGGCTTAACCACCGGCCTGGCGACACTGGGTTTCGACCTTGCCGCCTTGTTCGCCGCCAGCGCAATTTTCGCTGTGGCCCTTGGCTTCGCGATGCAGAATATCGCCCAGAACTTCGTCAGCGGCGTCATTCTCCTGATCGAGCGAACGATCAAGCCTTATGATGTCCTCGATCTGAACGGTAGGGCGGTTCGAGTGCAATCCATGGGTATCCGCTCGACCATCGTGCGTACCCTCGATGACGAAGACCTCATCGTCCCCAACGCTGAGTTGGTCCAGACGATCGTGACCAACTACACCCTGCGTGACAAGCTCTACCGACTGCGGGTACCGGTAGGCGTCGCCTATGAATCGGACTTGCGCCTCGTGGAGTCGGCTCTGCAACAGGCAACCGCGGCAATTCCTTGGCGTATCCAGGAGCGCGATCCTCGGATTCACTTGATCGCCTTCGGCAGCTCCTCGGTTGATTTTGAGGTGTCGGTGTGGATCAATCAACCTTGGGATATGGGGCAGCGACGGTCGGATCTCCACCACGTCGTGTGGTGGGCCCTCAAAGATGCCGGAGTTACGATTGCCTTCCCGCAGATCGACGTCCACTTCGACGCGACGACTCAAGAGTCAATCACTGGCAGACACCCGTCCAACGGAGGGGAGAATGACTGAGTCTCTGGCGTGGCATGGGACGCACGAAGTCCCTGAGAACCGGATGATCACCGTATCTGTCGGTCCCCTTGTCCTGATGATTGCTCACCGTCCAGGTGAGTGGCGCCTCGCATGGCAGCGAAGTGATGATGTGGAGCCAGCGACACCGGTCAGCCCTCCCACGTTGATTGTCGAGCTCGAGGAAACCTTCACCATTCAGCGTTTTCTGACCCGCAAGACCGGTGACAGGATTCGCCTGAGTCCGATGCTCGCTGATCGGCCGGTCGTCGCCCGTCCTGAAACGCCGCTGATCGTTCCTGGTGGGGACGAGGCCACAATCTTCGTGTCGACACCGGTGTGGGTGCGTGCCGAGCTTCCCGAACCGGATCGGATGCTGTTCGAGATGCCTGCGATTCGCCCTTCGGATACCTGGTTTGGGCCGGATACGCGGCGCGGCGTGGTCGCCTACGCCAGTCAAACGGCTGCCCGCCTCAGTGTTGACAATCTGCCGCCTATGTCGCACCGCGTCATCACTGAAGTGACGGTGCGTAACCAAGTGAGCTCGACACTGTGCCTCGAACGGGTGAGCGTGCCGACGCCTAACTTGACTCTGTTCGCGGACGAGAAAGGACTCCTGTGGACGGTGCCGCTGCTCGCGGTCCGCGATAGTGAGTCCGAGTCGGCGCGGGTCGAGTTGAGCAACCTGCCACCAGCGCAGGCCGCGGGGGCGCGAAAGGTTGCCGAGCCGCGAGAACCGATCGAGAGAAACGTCCTGACACGGGCGCTTCACGTGTTGGTCGGTTGAGGAACGCCGATGAATGAAAGCCTCGAGACGTTGCAGGAATTTGCCCTCAGTGACCGCGGCACGGGCATCCTCAAAGCGGCGCTGCTCATTGTGGTGGGCTTGCTGGCCGCCCGTTTCTTCGGTGCGATTACCACGCGCTTGTTGCGCCGAAGACTGGGATCGCAAAGCGTTGTCATGGTCCGTCGCCTGGTCTCGTATAGCTTGGTGGGACTCTTCGTCGCCTCAGCGATGCGAGAAGCCGGTTTTGACCTGTCGGTGCTTCTCGGCGCTGCCGGAGTGCTCACCGTCGCTCTAGGCTTTGCTTCCCAAACATCCGTATCCAACATTATCAGCGGCCTTTTCCTGATCGGTGAGCGCGCATTTGAAGTCGGCCAGACGGTCACTATTGGCGATGTCACGGGGGAAGTCCTGGTGGTCGACTGGATGTCGGTCAAGCTGCGCACTTTCAACAACCTGATGGTACGTTTGCCCAATGAGACGGTCCTCAAATCGAAGATCATCAACCTCAGTCGCTTCCCGATTCGGCGACTCGATCAATTAGTGGGCGTCGCTTACAGCTCGGATCTCGATCAGGTCCGTGAGGTGTTGATGCAAGTGGCCAAGGACAACCCGCTGTGCCTCGACGAGCCAAGACCCATCCTATTTCACAAGGGTTTTGGGGATTCTGCGATCAACCTGCAATTTTCGGTCTGGTTTCTGACCCCCAATGTTGTCGAGCTGAATAACCGGCTGCCGCAAGAGATTGGCGTCGCATTCGCTCGAGCGGACATCGAGATTCCATTTCCGCAGCGAACGATCACAGTCTTGGGTCCCCAAGAACCAGCGAACGCTCCGTCCGAAATCAGGGCGCCGGATTCGACGCGCCCTGATCTACAGCAAACCTCTCTTCCTAGTGATTAGAACGCCAGCAACAAGCGCCATGGTGGGCACCAAGATCGGATATCCGTACCGGATGCCAAGTCGTCATTTCTTCTCATACGCAACTTCTGACCATAGCTCAGGTCTCGGCGACTCGGAATTCAAAGAGAACTTACTCACAAGGGAAGGCTGTCGTATCTGTGAAAGCCGGCGAGCGAACACCTAGAGCATTGGAGTAGGTACGCTGGTTCCCCGTATTGATATCTGTCGCAAGAATCTCGTAGGCGACATCTGTCGCTGCTGCCGCGAAGAACCAATAGTTTTGATTGTAGCTGCAGCCGTCTAGGACTTTTACCAGCACCTCTGCATTGTCAGGGTCGAAGAATGTGAAGAGGCCAGAGTCATCCAGACCAATATCCTTGGTGGAACCGACACCTTCGATACCGTCAAAGTCCTCCCACGTGACAGACAGAAGGAAGCGGCCCTCATTCAGGCAGAGCCTTGTGGCCGAGTTGACGCAGGTTGTGCTACGCAGGGCGAAGTCGATGCCGGCCACCTCCTCGCCCAGCTCCACTGCCACAGGTGTACCTACCGTTACATCACAGTCGATACCCAGCCCGCTTCCACAAGGGATTCCGTCATAGATCTGAGGTCGGTACAACTCGTTATCCAGTGCAACCAGGTAGTAGTTACCGGGGGCGAGGCCGAAGACTTTGTACCGCCCCTCAGTGTCGAAGAATCCGTGTGTTACGAACTCGCCGCTGGAACTGTATACGTTGATGAAGGCTGTTATAGGTTCGCCGGAATCGACATCCGTCACCCGTCCTAGAATGGTGCCGCCGTCCACCAGGTCGAAATTGACATCGGTTGTGACTCCTGACTCTACCGTGATGGGGGTGCCGCGGGTGACGTCGCAGGAGCCGTCCTCCGCCGGACATAAGATGCTGTCGAAGATCTCACTCACGGATCCACTGGCGGGAGGAGCGAAGACCTGAGCGTAATAGTTGCCGGGCCGCAAGCGCCGAATTTGGTAATAGCCGTTACTATCGGCCTGAACGGACTTCTCGAACCCGTCGGAAACTCGGTGCAGCTGGACCCTGGCTGAGAACGCACCTTGACCGGTCGCAGTGGTTACCCGCCCCTGGATGAATCCTTCGAGCTCCAAGGCAAAGTCCACGTTTTCAATGGTTGTGCTGGTCTGGACGGGAATCGGCGTGCCGGAGCTCGTCGGCGAGCAGAATTCTTCGCAGGGCACGTTGTCAAAAGTTTGGTTGAGGAAACCGGTCGCCTCCGTCCGGACGAAGAGCTCTTCTGTCGGCAGGCCGATGAAGCGGTATTGCCCATCAGGGTCGGTCGATACTGTTGCGACACGGTGGGGTCCAAAGAAGAAGTCTCCTGCCCAGTGCAGCGATACTTCTGTCGAGAGGGGAGCTCCGGTTCCGAGTGCGGTCACGTTTCCTGTGATCTCGCCGCCTACCGGTAGAGCGAGATCGATATCCGTCGCGGTACCTCCTGCCGTGACTCCGACTGGAGTCCCTTGATCCACGGGACACCCTTCATAGGTCGTGGGGAAACCGCAATGAATGCCTCCGTAGATCCATCCGACGTAACCCAGGGGAGGTTCGAAGATGTAAACGTTGTAGGTTCCCTCCGGCACGTCTTCGAAGCGGTACAAGCCATCCTCGTTAGTTAAGGCACTGGCCGACGGGGGCGCTAGGTCCACTCTCACTAACGCCAGGGGATCGCCGGTGATGGCGTCGACGACCCGGCCCTCCAGTGCTCCGGTCGACTCCGCCGTGGCTGCTTGCGACGCCGTCAACATCAGGGCGATGATTCCCAACACACGTAGTTGATCACCGTACATGGCTTTTCTCCTTGGAATGGCTGACTGTGCGTGCTAAGGAGCTCTCCTGCTCATCGCAGCTTCAGTTGGTGGGTTCCGCAGTTGCGATCTTAATTGGTTCTATGCTTTTATAGCAAGATTGCTTGGCGCAACTCCTCTTGGAGGGTTCGGTGTCGAAGGGTTCAAGTAGCGGGGTTAACAGGCATTGAGCCGACTTGACCCAATGGGAGTACAAGGTACTACTATGAGGCGTGCCAGGCACCTAAAATGGGGCACCTAAACTGGGGGGCGACACCATCCATCGAGCAGCATCTGCGTCAGTTTCAAGGACCGGAAGAGCATTTTTCGGCCGCTCGAGGGCGGTGATCCTACTCGCCATGAGCCTATGCGCAGCCTGCTGCGGTCGGCAGCCTGCGGATCCACCGTCTTCCGATCGAATGTTACCTGCGCCAGTTCTGATCTTCGACATCGACACCCTGCGTGCCGACCATCTGGGCTGTTACGGCTATGAACGCCCGACCAGTCCAAGGATCGACGCCCTGGCGCGGGAGTCCTACCGCTTCCAATGGGCCTTTAGCCAGGCGCCCGATACCGGCCCTTCGCAAAGCTCGATTTTTACCGGACTCTATCCGAGCACCCACGGCTTGAATTACAACGGTGCCCGTCTACCGGACTCCATTACCACCCTGGCTGAGGTTTTCGTCGAGGCCGGCTACCGGACGGCGGCCTTCGTCGACGGCGGATTCATGCGCCCGGAATTCAATATCCACCAGGGTTTCGAACACTATGAGACCTACGATTGGCAAGGCCTGGACGTGATCGGACCGCGGGTGATCGATTGGCTCGAGAAACATGCCAATGAGGATTTTCTCCTGCTGGTCCACACCTACGACGTGCATGCGGACTATAAGTCTCCCGAACCCTTTCGCTCCCTATTCACCGGGGGTATGACACCGACTCCCGGCTTCGAGCCCAGTGTGAAACAGCTCGAAGTAATTCGACGTTCGCAGTGGACGGATCAGCCGCTCCAGCTCAACGCAGCCGACCTCGCCTTTGCCGAGGCGCGATACGACGGTGGGATCCGCTTTGCCGACTATTGGGTTGGTCGCATTCTTGACAAAGTACAAGCCCTTGGCCTGGATCAACGAGCCACCATCGTTCTTCTCTCCGATCACGGCGAGGCGTTCCAGGAACACGGCACCGTCCAGCATGATCGTCTTTACGCGCCAGTGACCCGCATCCCGCTACTGATCAGGCCACCAGGGGGCACGCAGTCAGCAGTCATCGAATCGGTTGTACAAGCGATGGATATCATGCCGACCCTGCTGGAAGGGGCCGGTCTCGAAGTTCCACCAAACCTCCAGGGGCGCAGCCTGCTACCGCTCCTGCGCGGTGAGAAGGCCCGGGAGCTACCTGCCTTCTCAGAAGCACCGTCCTTCGGACAGCAGCGCGCAATCGTCTTGGGTGATCATCACCTGATCGGTGCGCTGCAGAATGATCGCATCGAGCTGTTTGATTTTCGTCGCGATCCCCTGGAGTTGCGAGACATTTCAACCGAAAACCCGCAGGTTGTGAACGAACTCTACAACCTCGCCAAACAATGGCAAGATTCGCTCAACCGTCGCGGAGGACCTGAGGCGGAAGTCCCATTGCTCGGTGAAGAGGTGTTGAAGAGTCTACAAGCGTTGGGATACTTGAATGACTGAGATGGGTTGCAACGTCCTCGTGAGTTCGTTGATGGGCTCAATGGCCATCGCACGTGCCCTGCGTTGAGAGTTGGGGCACCTAGCGGGTAGCCGGCTGCAACAGATCGGTAGCGGTTTCGACCGGGCTGTCTGTGGCGGGTTGTTCGAGTTGCAGCAGGGCCACCTCGAGCGCCGCATGATCGCCGACAAGCACCAACGTGTCTTCTGCTTGTAGAACGAGCTTGGGATTCGGGTGAGAGAGCACCTCCGCCTGACGGAGGACCGCCAAGATGGTCGCACCGGTCACTCGTCTCAGGTCGAGCTCACGGATGCTGCGTCCACAGGCCCAATGGTCCGGGGCGAGAAAGAATAGTTCGGTGGTGCCCGCTGCGACGACGTTCAACAGGGTCTTCGACAAACTGGTCCGAGGCCGCGAAGACAGCAGGGCTGCATAGTGATCCTCGTGGAGGTAGCTCGCCGCGGATCGAATCAACTGGCGCGGCAGATGCAGCTTGCTGAAGACCCGGCGTGAGAGCTCGATACAGGTCTCGAGGTCTTGGGTGACCACTTCATCGGCACCGAGTCGGACAAGCTCTGGGATGGCGTCGAGTTGCTTGGTGCGGACGATGATGTGGAGCCCTGGGTTGAGCGAACGAGCCAGGCTGATGGCTTGTCGCAGAGCCGCCCAATCGGCGATAGCGAACACCGCAACCTCGGCTCGGTCGATTCCGGCCTTGAGCTGGATCTCGGGACTGACGATGTCACCGAAGAGGATGGCCTCACCTTTGGCCTTGGCTTCCTCGACCACCGCGGCGTCGAGGTCGACAATGCGGTGGCGAATGTCGCCTTCACGCAAGATACGAGACAGCAGGCGTCCACCGAGACCCCAGCCACAGATCACTACATGGCCTCGCGG
The DNA here is from genome assembly GCA_029263355.1 of Acidobacteriota bacterium. Lineage (GTDB taxonomy): Bacteria > Acidobacteriota > Thermoanaerobaculia > Multivoradales > J023 > JAAELT01. The sequence continues at coordinate 8,822 of JAJCXQ010000469.1, forward strand.
CGCCTGGTCGGCAGTCTTGTTTGTCGTCGAAATGGCCGGATTCCGGCCGGGGATCCACGATACAAGACGAGAGGATCCTGCGATTAACAGCGGCGTCACTAACATGGTGAGGACGCTGGCCGCGATGAGCAGGGCGTAAAGCTCCTGCGGTAGGACGCCCTCGCTCTTGCCAGCCTGCAGCAAAACAAACGAGAACTCCCCGATCTGGCACAGGCCGAGGGCGGTGAGCGTCGCCGTGCGAGTGGGGAAGCGCAGCGCCCGGGCGACCAGCCAGACGATGCTCCCCTTGGCGATCAGAATTGCCGCTGTTGCGGCGAGAATCCAGCCCAGATTCTCCACGAAGACGCTGAGCGAGAGGAGCATTCCAATGGAGGTGAAAAAGATGCTGGAGAATACGTCGCGCAATGGCGTGACTTGAGCCTGCATCTGATGTCGCAGATCGGAGTTCGCCAAGGCGACGCCGCCGAGAAACGCTCCGAGCGCCATGGAGAGACCGAGGTGGTGGGTGACCAGGGCGCTACCTAGGCATACGAAGAGGGCTGCCAACAGCAGCAGTTCGCGAATGCCGGTTCGAGCCAGAAAGCCGAGTAGGGCAGGGACGAGGAAACGGGTAGCCAAGAAGAGACCGGTCATCACTGCCAGTCCTTCTCCAAGGCCGCCCAGAACCCCAGCAGCCGAATGGTTGTACCCACCTGCAAGGATCGGCACGATCAACAGCATCGGTACGATGAGGACGTCTTGGAATAGAAGAATGCCCAACGCCAGACGACCATGGGGTGCTTCGATCTCCCGACGGTCGGTGTAGCTCTTCAGCACGATGGCAGTGCTGCTCAACGTGAGCACAAAGCCGCAAAAGATAGCTAGGGGCCAGCTAGCACCGAGGATCAAGGCGGCGGAGACGCCGATCACGATCGTCAGGGTCGCCTGGAGCCCACCGCCGAAGGCGAACAGCCGGCCCAGGCGACGCACCTCCGCCGACGACAGGTCGAGACCGATGGTGAACAGCATCAGCGCCACAGCTAGCTCGGCGAAGGCCTCGACGTGACGGGTATCGGGGACCAGCTCCAGACCGTACGGGCCGATCAGGATTCCTGCCAGCAAGAAACCCACGACGGCGGGTAGGCGCAGCCGGTGGCTGAGCGCGATGACCGCCAGCGCCGCCCCAAAGACGAGCACGATTTCTAACAAGATCGGAGAATCTGGCATCTCGTCGGCCTTTCCTAGTCTCCGAACTCCCTCCAGGCTCCACAACCACTCAATGTAGTTACTCTACCGTGCGGTCAAATACTTCATCAATAGTGTGTATACGAATCTAAGGTTCGGTTATACCGAATGTTGATGGCTTGTTGGATTAGGAACCATCGAGCTGACTAGACCCATCCTGTCTTGCCGTTTTCGGCTCAGAGGGAGGTCTCCCATTGAGACGTTGCCATTGAGATGTGCCCGCACCATGCTTTACCTGCGACCCTAAACTGGGCTCACAGGGACTCGACGATCAATTCCAGGTCTTCTGCCGGGCCGTCGATCGCCTCGACCCAGAGCACCACCAGTGAGCCTAGGAGGTCGGGCTCGCCGGTGACCGTCGCCGGACTGGATGGGCTGGCCACTGCCCGTCGATGGCCGGAGAATCGATCGCCGTCCTGGCGCCAGGTCTCGGCCGTCTGCGGGTCGAGACCGCTCACCCGACGGGCGTCGGCGATCGAGTCGAACTCCACAGCTATCCCTACTGAGGACGCGCCGCGGGCTTCCGAGGTCTTCGCATCACAATCCAGCTCGACGACGGTTGAGAGCTTTCGCCTGCCTAACATCTTGACTTCGGTCCCTTGTATGGATAGGGCGCCCGCTTCTGTGGGAGGCTTCTGGTAAGCTCGCGCGCGATCAATTGCAACAGCAGGGGGGCCATGTCGGGGGATGGACGACGACGTGTCCAAGGAGGCGCAGACTGAGGAAGGTCTGAGTGTGGGGCGCTGGATCGGGGAGCTCCAGCGTGGCGTTGACGTTGCAGACAACAGCCGGAAAGTCTTCGAGCAGTACTACGGTTGGGTTCGAGCGGTCCCACAGCGGACCTGGCGGACGACTTCGAGGCGTCCGAGCCGAGTGGGACGGAGGAAAATCCGGACGACCCGGCGACCGGTAACGGTGGCGACCCCTTTTAACGGTGGCGACCCCTTTCCAATTCGGGGTAGCGGGTCGCGCTCGAAAAAGATGTGACGCTCAGGGATGCATGACGATGCAATCGGGAAGGATGAGGCCGCGTTGGCGGCATGCATTGTTTTTGGGAGGCCTGGCGGTTGTTGCCCTGGTTGTGCTCCTGACCGGGTGCCGTAAGACGGCAGCTCGGTCAGCACGGTCCTATGACGAGATCAACCGTCTCGTTGCCGGCAAGACGGCCGACCAGGTTCTCCATCTTCTCGGCGAGCCTGATTCGCGACAGGTGGTCCTCGATGCGGATGAGCGCTGGATCTGGTGGAACTTCACCTATCTCGAGGGTAGCGATTACCCGCCCGAGATCCGCGGCAGGGTCGTGCATCTCGAGATCCTATTCAAGAACCCGAGTCGGGGGCACTTGGAGCGCCTGCCCTATTCGAAGTGGCTGATCGACGATGTGTTCGGCGTCAGCTTCAAGCGACCGGCGTCCAGTAGCTGATCGGCCCGGCGACGGTTTCGAACCATGACGACAGCTGAACGTGATGCGCGAGCGCATCGCAGAGGATCAACATGCCTTTAGAAGCACACGACTTCGCATTCAACGGGATCAACGGCTCCACCGGGCATCCGTTGGTGCCGCCTCTTTCTCCGGCAAGGGTCGCCGGCCTCGCTTGTGGCGAGAAGTGGGACCTTCAGCACCTCGCTGATCTCAAGCAGCAGAAGGAGCGGCTCGATGAAGACGATATGGGGATGGTCTTCGGAGACTCTGCCAAGCATCTCAGGGAGAGCGGTTGGGGAGTGATTTTTACCCAGGGCGTCGCTGAGGACGTCAAGAGAGCGCTGGCGCCTCTTCTGGAACATCGTCGCGCCGAGGCCTGTCGGGACAATGCGCGGTTCTACCGGGAACTGGTTTACCTTCCCGGCGAATCGAAACTGAAGTTTCTCGCCCGCTACAAGGTGGGGCCCGGGCCGGTGGATCCCGAACAACTGCCGTACTACCTCTTGATCGTAGGTAGCCCAGAAGTTGTTCCCTTTCTATTCCAGTATCAGCTCGACGTGCAATATGCCGTCGGCCGGATCTATTTCCGATCCGCCGAGGAGTACGCCAACTACGCCCAGAGCGTTGTTGCGGCGGAGACGTCTGCCATCTCGCGGCAACCCAAAGCTTCGTCGCCGCGATGCCGCAGCGGCTGTTCTATCACGTGACAATCTGGAGCAGATTCTTGTCGAGTCGAAAGACAACTGGGCTGGACATTTCAATACCGAGACTGCGATCAAGCTTGGTCGACTTCTCGGCGCATCGTTGTTCATTGTAGGACAAGTCGTCTACTGCGGGCCTGCTGGAGGAGACTCCATTGTCGAACGCCCTGGCGTCCCATATGATATTTTTGCGGTCCTGCAAATCATCGATCCTGAGACAGGTAAAGTGATTCTTTCAAGCGCTAATGAAGGCAAGTACCTGCCGGACTCGGCACCCTTGTTGTTCTCCGCCGACCCTGATGATTACCTATTACCTGTAGTGGACCAGGTTGTGAGTAGGCCGGCCCCAGTTGTGAACGATAATACGTCTTCTGGAGCAAGAGAAAAATTCAAGAATTTTGTTGCAAGGTCCAAAGATGTTCTTGCTAAGGCTCAAGAGAGTGCCGAGGAACAAATGAATACAGCAGCTCCAGCTGACAAGAAAAAGGTTGATGCCGTGAACTATCCAGCGTTCAAAGCATCAGAGGATCTGGCTAACGGCTTCGCTGATAAGTTCTTTTCTCGCCCGACCTGGGAGAAAGTCGAAATGTTTGAGAACTCTTTCTGGAAATACGGCAAGAGTGTTCGCTACATTAAGCTAGGACACTGTCCAATGGGGTTGAAATTCCTTTCAGAAATCGCTGCTCCGGAAGTGCCGAGAATGCCCGATCGGGTCGTGGCGGAGTATCTGCACAACTATGGTGTAGCGTTGATCTGCGCCAACAAACCGGCGGAGGCACTGGACAAGCTGCGTTCGGCGTACCGGATTGGGATACGAGCAGTCAACTCTCAGGATGCTTGGCCTCGCTTCCAAGATCATGGAGTGGTCTCTAACCGTAGAAGTTGACGAGCAGCCTGAGGTGGTCATGCTCGTGAACAAACAAGAATAGACGGCGCGTAAACGTCGCAGCCTGCACCAGCACCTGGGTCTCGAATGCCGACCTCGGCGACCACGCTGACCCGTGTTCGTGACCGACATTGAAGTGTCGCGTGCCGAAACCACGGGCAATACCGTTTACGTCACCTTGTCGGGTTTCAACGTGACCACGCTAGCGACCCCTGGCCAAATCTTCGAAACGACCAAAAGAAGCTGGTTGGTTGGCGAACAGTCTCTCGGCGGACGAGAAGCCTGACGGCTCCTCGTCCGTTGAGGCGGCTGCCAAGGCCCTTTGACAATGGACCGCCCGGTTGCCGGGTAGGTCGACGAGGCAATCACTGGGTGTTGTCGTAATCGACGAGCTTCAACTCAGAGACCCCAGCCATGAGTTCGAAGTCCTTGTCTGTGGTCAATAGGGAGCAACCATACGCGAGCGCGGCAGCCGCGATCAGGCAATCCGCTGTCGACGCGACGATGCCGCGGGAGGCACAACGACGGTGCAACCGCGCAGCTGAAATGTAATCGGCGCGCTGGATCTCCAAGAGTGGGAATCCCTCGAAGTAATCCACCAAGCGTTTGAAGGTGACATCGTTGCGAAAAGCCTGAAGGATCTCCTGCAAAATGAGTCCAGTGAGGACGACGTCTCGATCTTCTTGGAGATCTGTCGTGAGTTGACGAACCGCAGGGTGATCCGCCGGGCCTCGTTTGCGAAGTGAGAGCGACCAGACCGACGTGTCGACGAGGATCATCGGCTGCGACGCTCCGCCTTGTAGTCATAATCCGGGTCCCACTCGAGCTTTCCGAAAAGCTCGAGTAGCCTGCGGCGTTTCCGGCGGCCAACGTACTCTTCGAGAGCTTCACTGACGGCGGCCCGTTTCGTCCGATGGCCACCGAGTACCTTTGCGCTCTCTACCAGCTTATCGTCGAGAGCAAGATTTGTCGCCATCCCATCTCCTTCGCAAGAACCCGAAGCGCATCATCTACACATGACTTCTCGTTGAGCCACACATCAATCTTACACAGATCAGACAGATGTTTCAATGCACCTTCAAGTTGACCAACGGGTGGAGCCAGGGCTCCAGTGGTGGCCGCCAAAGAGCGCACTAGCCGGGGATGGTGAATCGGACTTTCTGTGCCCCCGAAATCATCTGCAAGGAAAAAAGGGGCCGATTTGAAGCTGGGGGCACTGAGCTGCGACCCCATGGTTGTGGCCAAGCGGTTGATGTCGATCACCCCGCCTTGTTGAGCACCCTTCCAAGGCTCGGCGATGGGTTGGCCTTCGTCGTTTTCCGTCTCGGGATTCCGCAGCGTCTTGTGGAAGGACGCTGGGGACCCGGTCGGGGTGTCGACGCCAAAGTGCATCGTCTCGGGCTCGAGGTAGAACTCGAGGGTTTGAACGTCGCCCTCGAACGGGCACAACAGCACGTTCGAAGACAGTATTTCCAGGCGAAGGATCTCGAGCGGCGAATCGCCGGCGGGTAAGACCTTCATTGTTCAAGCGCGTGGCGTAGCCGTCGAAATGTGAACCCGGCCAGCCGGAAACCAGAGTGGAGCGCAGCAGGAATCCGCTGAGATTGCCGTAGGGCGTGGCGATAGGGTGATCTGCGTCCTGCGAATGATCGGAGGTGGTGACTCGACCGATACTGAAGGCGCCGTCCAGCATCGACTCGATTCACAGCGGGTCCACTTGAAAGAAGCGAATCGACTCGACCGGCAATAGCCGCTCGTCGAGTACGAGATAGTCGAAGGGGACGTCTTTCAAAAGGCTCGCCTGACGGAAGAACTCGACCACCCCAGCGGGAATCTCCGGGTCCGACACCTGGCCGTCGAGGGGTAGGTGCTCAACCTCGTGCTCGTCGTGTTTGAGGTTTTGCGCGGTCGCCCGCTTCCACTGGTACAGATCGACGGCGGTTTTCTTGCTGTGCAGCATCAGCAGCCGGCCGAGTTGCCAGGCGGCGGCATAGGAGGCGTCGAACAAGCCACTGCTCGGATCGTAGCTCAGCAACTCGTCGGCTGTTCGGGCCGGGAGATTCAGGGGGTACGCCGGGCGACCGGGGACCAGCGGTCCGTGGTACCAGGACACCGTATGGTCGCCATCGCGCAGGTGGTGAGGCAACGGGACTCGACCTTTGCCGAGATGGAGATTGGCGGCAGGGGAGGGGGTGTCGACGAGCCGCAGCGTGCCGGGAGCTCGATCGAGGTCGAGGATCAGATTGGTGAAGGTCTGGGCCGGATCGACGCAGGCGAAACGCCAGCTCTCGAGGCAGACCAGCCGGACCAGGTCGTGGTCACCAGCGCCGAGCCATTGGAAGCCACTGCCGTTTGGCTCAAGGCGGTTCTCGACCGACACGAGAAAGGCGGTTCTGAAGCCGTTCTGCTGCGGCAGGCGGTTGGCCATGACCGTCGCCAGCTCGGGCCCCGTCGCCTTGTCCGTCCCGTCCTTGCCCTGGCGAACGTGGGCGAGGTACCCCAGCTCAGATTTGTCCGGTAGCGCCTGTTGCAAGAGCCCACGTTCGACGTCGATCACCTGCACCAGGTCGTCGACGTGCTGACCTGGCTCGAGCTCAACGGGTGGAAACTTGCCGCCGCTGTGCCCTTGCTTAAGCTCGCCGAGACTGAGGGTTTGGAGCGTGGGACGCGCCGCGGGAGAGGAGAAGTCACTGTCATGGAGGATCAGGAGGGCAAGCCAGGGCAGCTTGCTGTCGACGTTGCCGTCCGGCGTACGCTCCCAAGGCAAGGTGCTACTCACAAGGCTAATGTGAGGTAACACGTTGTCATGATCGCCGCTCGACCCGGGGGGCGGAAACACCGAGTCGACGTCCGCCGGAGTCAAGGCCGCGAAACGTGCGCCGGTGACAGCAAAATGAATCTCGCGCGAGTAGGGTGTTGCCGGCACTTCGCCGTCGCGACGCAAGGGCGCTGTTTCCAGGCAGCACGTCCGGCCGCGGGTGGCCCAACGTGCTGCCTAGCCGACCCCCTGGCCCGCGATCTGTTGGAGCTTTGCCTGCTCTGCCAGCGCGTCGGCGAGCGTGGGGTCCAGGGCCAAAGCCGATGCGACAGCCTGCAGGCCGAGTGCGATCTCGGAGTCGGCAGCACCCGAGTCTCCCGCTAGCAGCGCGCACTCGGCCCGCCGCCGGTGAAATGCGGCCCATCGCAGCTTCGACTGCACGGCAGGAGTGCTCTCGGCCAGGGCCTCCACAGCGGCCTGCGCCTGCTGCCAGGCGAGCTGGCTGAGAGCCTCTCCGTCTCGGACCTGCTGCCGGCAGCTCAGCGCCGCTGTGAGGATTCTCAAGCGCGCCAGGTGGAGCGAGGCGTCGGCGGGAATGAGCTGCATCAGGGGTTCGGTGGTCGCAATGCTGTCCTCGAGTAGGGTGCGCAGCTCCGGCCATTGCTCCGGTGCCCCCGAGTCCAGCTGCCAACGGCCGACGGCGGCATTCATGCCCACCAGGTTATTGCGCGCCGAAAGGTGCTCCGGGGCCAGCTCGAGCAACTCGCTGAAGCGCTGCCGTCCGTGGTCGGCAGCCGAGCGTGGGTCTCGATCGTGAGAGATCAGCCATTCCACTTGGGTCCAATGCACCAGTCCCAAGTTCGACAAGGCCGAAAGGTAGGCCGGGTCACGGGCGAGAGCCGCCTCGCAAGCATGCACGGCGGACTCGATGGCCGCAGCGGTCTCGTTGGCCGTTGCTTGCTCTCGGTGCTGGAGACCGTAGTAGGCGAATTCGCTTTGGACCATGCAAACGCCGTTGTAAATCCGGCTCTGTTGCACACCGGAGCCCGACAAACCCCGCTGGTAGACTTCCAGAGCTCGCCGAAAGGAGGGCCGCGGATCTTGACCTTTGGTATCCATGGCCAGACCGTGACGAGCCCAGACGTGACCCAGGCTTTGCCAGCCAAGAGCGAGGCCCGGCGCTTGCTCTAGCCCCGCCTCGAGCACGTCGGCCGCCTGCTCCAGAACCTCCAAGCTGGGCTCCCCGAGCTCTCGCAGCACCTCGGCCTGGGCATAGAGGGCGTTGCCCAGGTTGCGGGCCTCGACCGGGCCAGCAGACTGATCGTAACGTGTCCTGGCCGCTTCGACGATCCGCCTGGCATCGTCTGCCACGGCTTCCACCCCGTTCCAGCGCAGCCGTTGCAGCAGGCGACGCCAACCGACCTCAACCTGTAGGGAGACCGAATTCGAAGACTCGGGCAGCACCTCCTGTGCCGCGGCGCAGGCCGTTTCGGCGGCGGCGAAGCTGGCCTCCCAGACGGTCTGAGCGGAGCGTTCGGCCAGCTCCAGCTGGGCCTGGGCTAGATGACTCTCACAGAGCCTCTCGTAGAGGAGCGGTGAGCTCGGCGCCCGCTCGAGGGCTTTGGCCAGCGCCCGGCGCTCACTGGCCAAGGCCTCGGAACTGCCGTCATAGTCTTCGGCCGAGCGGGCGCGGCTGGCTTCCTCCCGGAAGGTGTCGGCCAGCAGTAGGTCGGCCTCGATCATCCACGGCAAGGTTTCGACGAGTCCCGAGGACAGGCGCCGCGAGGGCTCGAAGCGATCCATCAGGAAGGCACTGAGAGCTTGTGCCAACAGTTGCTCTCCGGCTTCGATCGGAGAGGCGCCGGCGGCCTCCCTGACCAGGGGTAAGGCTTCCCGGCGCAACTCTTGGCGCAGTCTCACCCTCTCGGCCCGGCGCACTTCCGGATCTCGAACGAAGTCCACCAAGCGCAGATCTTGTCGGGCTTCCTCCAGCAGGGCCAAAGCGAGCGCCAGGGACCCGGCGGGGTCGGTGAAGCCTCGCGACCGGGCTCGCCGCAGGCTGGCGACGGCGCGCTCCGGCTCGCCCAAAGAAAGCAGGGCACGGCCCACCGCGTATTCGCCCGCCGCCCGGGCTCTGCCGTGGCTGAGGGCCACCTCCGCCGCCAGGTGCTCGGTGGCCGAAGCCAGGGCTTGTCTTTGCCCGGCGATGGAGTGTTTCGGCAACAGCTCGGCAAAACGCAGCTGCGCTTCGATGGCGGCCGAACGCCGGGCAAAGGATTCCGCCTCCCGAGTCTGGCTCTCGACGACTAGACGGTTGCGCAAGCCCCAGGTCAGCGAGCCGAACGCCAGGAGCAGCAGAAAGACCCCCGCAAACCACAGCCGGGGATTGCGCTCCGCCTGGCGCAGCAGGCGACCGGCCCAGCCCACGGGCCGGGCCGAGACCTGCCGCGCTTGGTGAAACCGGTCCAAGTCGCGATAGAAAGCACGGGCGTTGGGATACCGCCGCCGGGGATCTTTCTCCATCGCTTTGGCGGCGATATGCCCCAGCTCAGCAGGTAGGCCCGGGCACCGGACTTGCGCCAACGGCGGCTCGTGATACAGCACGCGCATCAAGGCTCCCACCTCGCTGGTCGCGGCGAAGGGAGCCTCGCCGGTCAGCGCCTGGTAGAGGATCGCCCCGAGGCTGAACACGTCGCTGCGGGGATCGATTTCCTCGTCGCCGATGGCCTGCTCCGGCGATAGGTAGCCGGGAGTGCCGAGCACTTGTCCGGTTTCGGTCAGCCGGCTCCGGCCGGAGACCCGCACGATGCCAAAGTCCAGCACGAAGGGGCGCAACTCGCCGTCTGCTTGCTCCTCGACCAACAAATTGCTGGGCTTGAGGTCTCGGTGGATCAGCCCGGCCTCGTGCGCGGCAGCCACCGCATCGGCGATCTGCGCCACCAATCGGACCCGCTGTTCGAGCGGCAAGCGCCGCGCCACCTCGTCGAGAGGCTCGCCGTCGACATAACGCATGGCGATGTAGCCACGGCCCTCGGCGTTGGTCCCGACCTCGTAAATCTCACAAACGCAGGGATGGTCGAGGCTGGCCTGGGCAGCCGCCTCCCGCTCACGTCGCCGGGCACTGTCTCCCGAGTCCGGCGGAAAGAGCTTGAGGGCAACCGGCCTGCCGGCGACCGAATCCCAGGCCTTGAAGACCTCGCCGCTGGCGCCACGCCCGATCGGGACGGCGGTGTCGTATTGCACGGTCACAGGTTAGCAGTCGTCGGGCGCCACAGCCTGCTAAACTTCGATCCGTAGCTCCTGCATCCGCCGATAGAGAGTGGTTCGGCCCACCTCCAACTCCTCGGCGGTCGCTCGGACATTGCGTCCATTGCGCAGCAGGGCCTCGACGATGACCCCGCGCTCGAAACGTTCCAGGTGCGAGCGCAAGGCGTGGGTCGGCGGGTCGAAGTCACCGGTTGACGCAGGCCCGGCGATCTCGCGGTGCAGATGACGGCTTTGCAGGAGCTCGCCGTCCTCCAAGAAAAGGGCGGCACGAGCCATTTCCCGTTCGAGTTGGCGGATGTTTCCGGGCCAGGGGCAGGCCACTAGCGCTTCCAAGGCCGCCTGCGAGATTCCACGTACGACAATTCCGAGCTCCTCGGCAGCCTGACACAAGAAGTGTGCCGCTAGATTCGGCAGATCCGCCAGGCGTTCTCGCAACGGCGGCAGGGTGAAGCGACAATCGGCGATCCGGTGATAGAGGTCGAGGCGAAAATCACCCGCCTCGACCATCGCCGGCAGAGCTTGGTTGGAGGCGGAGATCACCCGAACCCGAGCCGGACGGGCGGCGCGTCCACCGATGCGATAAACCTCACCCTCCTGCAAGACTCGTAGGATCTTGGCTTGAGTCGCCAGCGCCATGTCGCCGATCTCGTCTAGAAACAGGGTGCCGCGGTCGGCCTGCTCGAACTTGCCGGGGCGGGCCTCGACCCCGGTAGCCACACCCCGCTCGATACCGAAAAGCTCGGCCTCCAGCAAATCCTCGGGAAGGGCCGCGCAATTGAGCGCCACCCAGCCGCCAGTGGCGCGGGGAGAGCAAGCGTGGACAAAACGGGCCAGCACTTCCTTGCCGGTACCGGATTCGCCGCGAATCAACACGCCGACCTCGCCTCTGGCCACTCTTCTAACCTCTTGATAGAGGCGCAAAACCCTCGGGTCGACAGTGGCCGGTTCCGGCAAGGGCACCGCCACGGCGGCGGTTGGTGG
>JAJCXQ010000470.1 GCA_029263355.1 Acidobacteriota bacterium
TGCTGGTTGCGCCAACCGCTAGCTCCAAGGTGCCCGCGACGAAGGTGTAGTCCAGGCCACTTCTGGCGCTGCCATCAACGGTTGCATAGTCCAGGTTAACGACCTCACCGACGACTTCGCTCAGTGTCACAGTGAACTCGACGCTCGCCGCGCTCTCGGCCACTGTCACGTCGTTGATCGAGACCTCGGGAAGGCTGTCACCGAGGATCGTGCCGACGGCGGGCTCCGAGGAAAGCTGGGCGTTCGTTGCCCACGTCAGTTGCAACTCAAAGCTCTCGTCGGTCTCCGGAGCGCCGTCTGCTACCAGCCCTACAACAATCTGCGCACTGGTTACGCCAGCTGGAATCACCAGGATGTCGCTCGTTTCTAGAAAATCCGTCCCCGCTTCAGCTGTACCCTCAACCGTCTCATAGCCGATCGCGACCGCCTCTGCCGTGGCCTCCGAAAGAACCACAGTGAACACCATTCCGTCTGGATCCGTCTCCGCGGCGGTGACCGTGGTCGGGTTCAGCGACACCACACTCGTCGGCGCCGCGGGTGTCGGCAAACGCGCCAACCTCGCATCGGTGACGAACAACGTCCCCTCCATGGTGTCGACGACGGTCACTTCGAAGTCACTCGCGGGAATGGTGTTGGCTGGAATATCGACCGCCAGCTCGACGAATGGCGAACCGCCGTCCTGCGGCGCCGAGACCACCGGTGACGTCCAGGGGCCAACCTGGATCTGGAAAGAGCTAGCCCGGTCGTCGAGGGTCGTGAGGTAAAACACATGGGCGTCCTGCGGACGACTGGTTGTCATTGGAATCGTGCCGATTCCGCCATCCGGCTCCGTCATTTGCAGTAGGCGTTTGCGCCCCCATACCGCTCCGTACCAGGTCCAACCGGTGCCATTCCAATGAGTATTGATACTGCGCAGCAGCTCCTGGTCACTGCTGTTGGCAATGAGGCGGTAGCCTGAGATGTAGTTGTCGGTGTTTGTGTTGTCGACTCCTCGCTTTAGGGTTATTTCGAGCTGAGTCGACGTGATGACTTCACCTGGAATCGCAAACACCAGATCCTCGTGAAACACCGGGCTCTCGTGCTGTGAGTTGTAACGCACTGGAGACGTCCAGCCGTTGACAGTGATCTGCCAACCTTCCCAGCGATCATTGAGTGTGCCCAGGATCAGTGTGTGGTCCTTGAGCAGTTGCTCGGGCCGGGTGTTCAACGTCAGCGTCGCTCCGTTGATCCCTCCGGTAACCGCGCCTTTACAGATCGTCTTGCCGTTCCACGGCGTGCTGCTGTAAAAGGCGCAGTCCGTATCCTGGGAGATTTGATGCGCATCGTCTTCAAAATCGACGAGCGCAGACCCCTTGCCTTTGCGGACCAATCGGGCCGAGGTTGCATAGAGCCGGTCACCGGTGACCTTCTCGATGACTGTCAAATCGAAGGCCTTCGCGGGGATGGTTCCCGCAGGGATATCAATCGCCGACTCGGCAAACAGCGAACCGCCGTCTTGCGGCACGGTCACCACCGATGAGGTCCAGCTGCCGATTTGGACCTGGAAAGCGCTCGGGCGATCGTCCAGAGTCTCCAAATAGAAAATATGGGCATCTTGTGGACTCGAGGTCACCATCGGTATGGTGCCCGACCCATCGTTGCCGTCGGCGATGTACGCCAACTGCTTACGGTTCCAATCACCGTACCAAGACCAGCCCGAACCCGCCCAGTAGTAGTTGACACCAAACTGGAAGTCTTGATCGTCACTGGCTGCGTAGAGCTTGTAACCCGTGAGGTAGTTGATCGATTGACTGGAGTTGGCGCCGATCGTAAGGGTGACCTCGAACGTCTCCTCGCTCATCACACTACGCGGAATCGTGAACTCGATAGCCTCGTGGTACTGCGGACTGTGGTGCCGTGAGGTGTAGCGCGCTGGAGACGTCCAGTCGCCGACGCTGATCGAATAGCCGTTCCAGCGATCATTCAGCACGCCGAGTACCAGTTTGTGATCGGTGCGCAGGAAGTCGGGGTGGGTACGCAAAGTCAGCTGGGCGGAACCCTCCATTCTGGCTAGCGTCTTGCCATTCCACGGAGTGCTGCTATTGAGGGTCCAGCTCGGGTTGTCCTGGACGATGTGATACGCATCATCTTGGTAGTCGACGAGAATTCCAGCTTCGTGCGGTGCGTCAGGTACCGACGACTGGCCATCGTAGATCGTGACCTGGGCTCGAGAATCGATCAGCTCAGCTCGAGAGACCTCAGACAGATCGATCCAAAAGAACTCTTCCGACTCCTCCAACTCATCAGAGAGGATCTCGACCGATATCGTCTTGGATCGCTCCCCGGCAAGGAAGATCAGAGTGCCCGACTGGTCCGTGTAGTCGATCCCCCCGACTGCTGTTCCAGCACTAGTTTGGTAGTCGACCGTAACCTCTTCTCCAGGCGCTGTCTCCAGGGTCACCGTCACGTCAACCTGCGCCCCATCACTAGGGGTCTCGACCACCCACCGATCACCAATCGACATTCTTGGAAAGGCATCATCATCGTCGATCGTGGCGACGGCCTGGGTCTGCTCTGGCGCCAGGATGCCCGCATGCGCGGCCAAAAGATGGAGCTCGAAGCTCCTATCCGGTTCGGGTATGACATCCCCGATCAAATCAACTGTCACAAGTGCCGAAAGCTGTCCCGCCGGTATCACGACGCTGCCGACGGTGGCCACGTAGTCAACACCCGCCTGGGCCGAACCATCGACCGTCGTGTAGTCGACGCTCACATCGATCGAGCTGACTTGGGGCAGGGTCACCTCGAACACGGCGCCCGCAGGGTCATCTTCGGCAAAACTCTCGAAGGTGACTGTCAAGGAGACTTCATTGGCGAGCACCTGAACTGGGTTCGCAGCGGTCCAGCTCGCACCGTTGGCGAGTTCGAAATTGTCGAACCAATACTCGCCACCGTAGGACGCAGCCTGGGGAGCAACGGCAGCCGCATCGCGCAGCAGGCCGCGACCGTTAGCATCCGTTTCAGCAACCATAAACAGGCCCAGATCAGCACCCTCGGCGTCTAACAAGCGCATCCAGCCACCCACCCAGCGCGGATGGAAGACGACGGGCGGTTGGACCCAGACGTCGGAGCCAGTAACTTCGAACGATACGACCGCCCCGCTGCCCAACGGTGTCAGCTGGGTGGCTGGACCGGCACGTTCTACTCCACTGCCTTCAACGCCGGCGTCAATGATCAGATCGCCGAAGGTCGAGTCCGAGGTACGTACCAGGATCGTCCCAGGACTAGCGTAGCCGGTTGTGGCGCAAAAGATGTGCCCGCCTTGCGCCCGGGTCTGGGTCGCTGGATCAAAGCCATCCAACTGGTCGACCCACAGGCCGATACGCCCGCCGCCGCCGGAGCCGTTACAGCTATCTCCCCCGCTGGCGTCTACGGAACCACTGCCAGACATACGATGGGCCCGGATCCACACGGCGCCGCCAGCGCCAGCGCCAGAGCCATCGTCATAGCCGCTGAGGCCAGCCTCGCCGCGGGCAAGGATCTCACCGTTGAGTTCGAGCTCACCGACCTCCATCTCGATGCGCCCGCCACCGACGCCACCCCGGGACCAGTAAGTACCTATACTGCTGCCACCGCCGCCGCCGGAAAGCTGCGGGCGATAGACACTGTCATAAACCCAGCCGGGAGCGTCCGTCCGACGGGTAGCACCAATGCCACCATGGGACCCACCCGTCCGCCGTTCCGAGCTCGGCGACCAAGAGGGCGCAAATCCTGATCCCTGATGAGTGCCGCCGGCGTAGCCCAGGTAGCTGACGTCGATCACTGCCCCAGCTTCGACCGTCAAAGTTCCGCTGACTACGAAGCGCAACAAGCTGCCATTCGCTGGCCGTACCGTCGCACCACTCTTGACGAGAACGTTGCCCGCCGTCAGCTCACCGACGATCTCTGTCACGCCCTCGATGACTACCGTGCCACCATCCACCGGGTCACTAGCAACGAGATCAGATCCGTTCAAAAGCTCGATTCCGTCGAAAAGATAGAGACCGCGATAGCTCGTCGCTCCTACGACACCTGCGGCGCCAGTCAACCGCGCTCGGCCAGCGGTATCAATCTCGGCAACCCGGAACCGTCCGAGCTCACTACCTGTCTCATCCTCGAGGGCTACCCACGCTCCCGACCAACGCGGCCGGAAGACTTCTGGGGCGCCCAACCAGGCGTCCGCCCCTTCCGTTGCGAGCTCCACGATGCCATCTGCCCCCAACGTTGGCAGCTCGGTCGAATCCCCCGATCGAGGCACGCCGGCTCCGGTCGTGCCGTTGTCCACCCGCAGGACACCGTAGGTAGACAGCGGATCATGAAGGAAAATCGTGCCAGCGGCCGCATAGCCACCACTGTTACAGGTATAGGCACCACCTCGAGCCGCCATCTGCTCGAGGGCATTCACCTCATTCAACTCGCTAACCCAGATCGAGATCCGGCCGCCACCTCCAGCGCCGTTGCAGCCACCACCGCCCGAGACGTCGATCGTGCCACTGCCCGAGAAACGGTCGGCGCGGATCATGACTGCCCCACCGGCGGAACCGGTCGAGCCGTTATCGTAGCCAGGTAGAGCATCGAGTCCCAGAGCTCGTAGCTCGCCGTCGAACACAAGCTCTCCAGCTTCGAGCTCGATGCGACCGCCGCCAGCCACTCCATCGGCGTGAAACGTGCCAAGGCCACTGCCACCGCCGCCGCCGGCCAACTGCGCCTCATAAACGCTATCGAAGACATCTCCCGGCACTGCGGACGGGTGCGCCGTACCGCCACTGCCGCCATGCGAGCCACCGGCACGCACACCGGAACCTGCCACCCATGCCGGGGCGTAGCCAGGTCCCGGGAAAGGCTCACCGACGCTGCCACCACCGTAGCCAAGTCCAGTTACGTCGAGCACAGCGCCGGCCTCGATCACCAAGCTCTCACTGGCAACCAACCTCAGCAGGCTGCCGGAGATCGGGCGCACTACTGCTCCGGCCTTGACCTGAACGTTGCGCCCGGTCAACTCGCCGTCGATCTCGGTTGCCCCCTCGATCACCACTGTGTCGCCATCGATCGGGTCGCTGGCAGTGAGATCGGTACCGTTTAACAACTCGATCGCGTCGAATAGGTAACGGCCGCGGTAGCTCGTCGCTCCTACGACTTCGGCGGCGTCCGCCAACCGCGCTCGGCCACCGGCATCAATCTCCGCCACTCGGAAACGCCCGAGCTCACTACCCAATGCGTCCTCGAGCGCCACCCAGGCTCCCGACCAACGCGGCAGGAAAACCGCCTCCGCCGTCAACCAAGCGTCGGCACCGACGGGCAACAGCTCAACGATGTCGCTTGCGCCCAACGCTGGCAGCTCAGTCACGCCCCCGGAGCGAGCTGCGCCTGCTTCAGTCGTGCCATTGTCTACCCACAGGCTGCCGTAGGTTGCGGGCGGGTCATGTAAGAAGATCGTCCCTGGCGACGCGTAACCACCACTGTTGCAAGTGTAGGCGCCACCCCAGGCCGCCGCTCCCACCACCGGATCGTAGCTATTCAGCTCACTGACCCAGATCGAGATTCGACCACCACCGCCAGCGCCGTTGCAGCCACCGCCCCCCGAGACATCCATCGTGCCGGTACCTGATAAGCGATCAGCGCGGATCAGGACCGATCCGCCGGCGCCACCTGCGGAACCATTTTCATAACCGGGTAGCCCGTCCAGGCCGCGGGCCCGGAGCTCCCCCTCGAGGATGATCTCTTGCGCCAACAGCTCGATACGTCCACCGCCAGAAGCGCCTTCAGCGTGCGCCACGGTACCGATACCGCTACCACCGCCGCCGCCCGACAACTGCGCCTCATAGACACTGTCGAAAACCCCTCCCGGCACCCAGAGTCCATTCGCCGATCCGCCGCCGCCACCATGCGAACCGCCGGCGCGCTCGCCGGAACCGGCCACCCAGGCAGGGGCTAAGCCGGGGCCTGGGAAGGAACTGTTGACGCCACCGCCGAGGTAACCGAGTCCACTGACGTCGAGCACCGCGCCAGCCTCGATCGTCAGGCTCTCGCTGGCAACCAAGCGCAGCAGGCTACCAGAGACCGGGCGTACCACCGCCCCGGACCTGACATGGACATTGCGACCGGTCAACTCGCCGTCGATTTCCGTTGCGCCTTCGATCACCACCGTGTCGCCATCAACCGGGTCGCTGGCTGCAAGGTCGGTACCGTTCAACAACTCGATCGTGTCGAAGAGGTAACGCCCACGGTAGCTCGTCGCTCCCAGGACATTGGCGGCCCCCGCCAACCGCGCTCGGCCACCGGCATCGATCTCCGCGACCCGGAACCGACCGAGCTCACTTCCAGATACGTCCTCGAGCGCTACCCAGGCCCCCGCCCAGCGCGGCCGGAACGCTGTCGGAGCACTCAACCAAGCGTCGACACCGTCGGGCACCAGCTCAACGACATCGTTTGCGCCCAATGTCGGCAGCTCAGTGACGCCACCGGAACGAGCTGCGCCAGCGTTGGTCGTACCATTGTCCACCCACAGGCTGCCGAACGTTGCCGACGGATCGTGGAGGAAGACGGTACCCGGCGAGGCGTAGCCACCAGTCTCGCAAGTGTAGGCACCGCCCCAGGCCTCCGTTCCTGCCGTCGGATCGTAGGTATTCTGCTCACCGACCCAAATCGACACTCGACCGCCGCCCCCAGCACCATTGCAGCCACCACCCCCCGAGACATCGATCCTGCCAGTTCCTGACAAGCGGTCAGCGCGGATCAGCACCGCTCCGCCGGCACCGCCGGCAGAACCATTATCGTAGCCAGGCAGCCCGTCCAGGCCGCGGGCCCGGAGATCACCCTCGAGGAGGATCTCTTGCGCCAACAGCTCAATACGTCCGCCGCCAGAAGCGCCTTCAGCGTGCGCGACGGTACCGATACCGCTACCACCGCCACCGCCCATCAACTGTGCTTCATAGACACTGTCAAAGACCTCGCCAGGCAGCCAAAGCGTATTCGCTGATCCACCGCCGCCACCATGCGAGCCACCGGCACGCTGTGCGGCTCCGGCGACCCATGCGGGAGCTAGGCCAGGGCCCGGGAACGAGCTGTTGACGCCGCCGCCAAGATATCCGAGTCCGCTGACGTCGAGCACTGCGCCAGCCTCGATCGTCAAGCTCTCGCTGGCAACCAAGCGCAGAACGCCGCCAGCGACCGGCCGAACCAACGACCCTGCCTTGACCCGCAGCTGGACCGTCGTCACGTCGCCGGAGAGCCTGACATCACCTTCGAGGTCGAGGTCGCCGACATCCAGTGGACTGGTGACATCAAGATCTGAACCATTGCGCAGATCAATACTGTCGAAGCGGTACCGCCCTCGGTACTCCATCGCATCGGCCACCTGACCAGCGCCGTCGAGCAGGACTCGACCATCGCTAGCAATGTCGATCACCCGATAGCTTCCAAGGAGGGCGCCGCCAGCATCCGTGAGCTCGATCCAGGCACCACGCCAGCGAGGTAGGAAGGCTGTCTCGGCCATTAACCAGGCATCACTTCCACTCAGCGTCAGAGTGCTCACCGTGCCAGCGCCGAGCTCTGGCAGCTCGGTCGACACGCCACCCCGATCGGAGCCGGCATCGGTCTCGCCATTGTCTACAGTGAGGGTCCCGTAAACAGAGTTCAAGGTGTTGACGAAGAGGGTGCCAGGGGCTGCATACCCAGTCTCCTCGCAGCTGTATTCGCCGCCACGAGCGGTGACCTGCGCCGCTGGATCGAACACCGGCGACGAGACATCAGAACCCTCTAACAGATCCACCCACAAGCTGACTCGTCCGCCACCGCCAGAGCCATTGCAGCCGCCGCCACCCGAAGCGTCTATGCTGCCACTACCCGAGAGTCGTTGAGCGGCGACGTAAACAGTGCCACCGGCGCCACCGGCCGAGCCTCCATCGTAGCCATCGCGGCCTTCGTCACCACGGGCGCGAATCTCTCCCGCCAGCACCAATTCGTTGACCACCAGCTGGATCCGTCCGCCACCGTTGCCGCCATCGGAATTGAATGTCCCCTGGCTGCTACCGCCGCCGCCGCCACCAAGCTGTGGCAGGTAGACGCTACCGAAAACACCACCGGCTGTTGCATTCCGCGCCGACACACCCCTGCCACCGTGGGAGCCACCGGCCCGTGCTTCAGAGCTGGATACCCATGCCGGGGCCTGGCCTGGGCCGGGAAAACTGCTGCCGACGCCGCCACCGAGAAAACCGTAACCGCTGATCTCAAGAACCGCTCCCTCTTCAATAGACAAGCGAGGCAAGGCTAGGTCGATGACACCGTCAACATCGGGCACAATCACACCACCTGTACCGAGCACGAGATCGGTCACGTCGTAATTATCGACGTCAGTTCGCCCTTCGACCCGCATCGTCGGCGCGACCACCGACGGCGTCACGAGGTCAGAACCTTTCTGCGAATGGACGTGCAGGGCATTGACGCTGTCGACGTTGATCCGGGAGCCGCATTGGAAGGCAGCAGTGCCGCCAACCGTCAAGGTGGCGTCGCCAAGCTCCAATCGGGAACCGTCTTGGGTACGCAGTTCGTCATCCACACTGAAGGTGATGGCGCCGGAAAAGTTCTTGGTTACCACCGAGCCTCGCATCAAGATCAGTGAGTCCAGCTCCGGCGAATCATTAAACGTAAATGTTCCGTGCGCCAGGTAGAGCTTGCTGCCGCTGTAAAGCACCGGATTGACGATTTGATCAGAGAGCAGGAACGGCCCATCGTCCGGCACCCGGACGTTTGCCTGATGGGTGCTGACGTTGCCGGCAAAGTCGCGGGCCTTGAGACGGAGATCAAAAACCGTCCCCGGCGCTGAGGTCTGTGCCGGGCGCCAGTAGAAGGTGCCAGATGCCGACAGCGCGTTGACAGGAGTGACCCACTCTTGCCGCACCCCATCAATGTAGAGCGAGATGCTCTCGATCCGCTCATCATCAGCGATCGAGTACCCCAGAGGAATCTCGAAACCGGGGGCTACAAAATCGTCCCAGCACACGGCTTCCACCGAGGGCGGGTCGCTATTGACGTGTGGCTGGATGTGAACAGTACGATCGACCGCGGTCGAGTTACCGTAGATGTCGACCACCGTTGCGGTGAGGACAGCGTCGCTTTCGATCGCCACCACCGGCGCCAACAGAGTGGCGGCGAAGGGCGGCTCACTGCTGGTGAAGGTCCAGTCACCGACGGTGTAGTCCACCCGGTCGACGCCGCGGTTGTCCTCGGCGACGACGGTGGCGGGGATGTCGTCCCCCGCCGTAAACACG
>JAJCXQ010000471.1 GCA_029263355.1 Acidobacteriota bacterium
TTCGGTGGCGACCGCGAAGACGAGGGAGCTGTCGCTGCGACCCGTGCCGCAGCTGTCGAGGAGACTCAAGGGGCTGGTAGCGATGCAGAGCCACAAGCTGCGGTCCTCGAGGCCGATGATGAAGCCGCCGCGGCAGGCACCGAAGAGATCCCTGAATCTGCTGTCTCCGAACCCGTATTGAACGATACCGCTCAGTCGCCCTCTGAGTCTGTCGCGGAGCTCGCACCAGCCTCCCAACCGACTCGAGAACCGGCGCCGTCTGAGTCACCGGTGACTCGAGTTCAACCACCACCACCTGATCCGACCCCTTCGGAACAAAGTTCCGTTAGTGACCCCAAAGTGCGGCAGCCGGTCACAGCAGGGGCTTTCTCTCGATTGCTCGATATATCGTGGGGTGATGTCAGTACTGGATCCAAAGTCGTCTTGAGGGTGGATGGCCCGATCACTGAAGGGCGCTACAAATACCTTCGCCTGGGCGGTGACTCTCCGCGTGAGGTGGTTAAGCTCCTCGGAGTCAGTGCCCCATTCGAGAAGACTCAACTGCCGGTGGTTGCTCCTGGCATCCGGCAGATACGAACCGGTTACCATCGCACGGCGAACGGTTCAGAGATTCATGTTGTGATCGATTTGATCGGTCCCAAATGGAAGATCACAGAGGTTCGGCACGTCGGGAACCAACTCGAGCTTCTGATCGGTCAGTAGTTCAGCTTGCCCGCCGCAGAGTCTGACCATCCGACTCAACCGATCGACCCAGCAATCTCCTCGACCTGAAGCCGGGCCAATGAACCCTCCGGCTGCGTCGCCACCGCCGCCAGCGCCCGCGAAGCTTCCACCGATGCTCGACGGGTGTCGCCCAGCAGATGGAGGATTCGCGCCAGACGGGCGCGGCTCAATGCTGTCGAAAGATGGTTCGAACCAAGACTCTTCACTTCTGAGGCGAGTGCTTGTTCCAACAGGTCCCGCGCCGCTTCGAAATCGTTCCCGTCCTCCGCGAGGATCCCCAGGTTGAATCGATTGAGGGCAACGGCGGGATGGTCGTCTCCGAAGTTTGCGAGGTTCGACGTCAACGCTTCGTCTAACAGTTGACGGGCGGTTTCCAGCTCGCCGAGATCATGGAGCACCTGTGCGAGATTGGAACGATCCGTCGCGACGGTGGGGTGGTCGTCTCCAAAACAAGCGATATCGACCGCTAGCGCCTGCTCCAATAATTGCCGCGCCGACGCCGAGTCGCCCATGGATTGCAACACTAGAGCAAGGCTCGAACGCCGGGTTGCAACTTCGGGGTGATCGTCACCGAGGCGAGCGAGATCTGACGCCAGAGCCTGTTCCAACAGCTTGCGGGCTGCTGGCAGTTCGCCCATTTCCTGCAACAGGGCGGCCAGATTGGAGCGATCGGTCGCAACCGTAGGATGGTCGTCGCCGAGATCAGCCAAATCCACCTGGTAGGCCTGCTCGAGCAATTCGCGCGCGGCCGGTAAATCTCCCAAGTCCTGTAGGACCAGGCCAAGGTTGGAGCGGCTTGTCGCCACATCAACATGGTTCTCACCGAGATGAGTGATGTCTGACGCTAGAGCTTGCTCGAGCTGCCGACGAGCGCCTTCCAACTCACCGAGCTCTTGCAGCACAACAGCCAGGTTCGACCTGGCTGCGGCAACTTCGGGATGATCGTCTCCGAGATGGATCAGATCCGAGGCAAGCGCTTGCTCCAATAGCGAACGTGCGGTTGTCAGATCCCCTTGATCCTGCAAAACCAAAGCGAGATTCGAGCGCCTTGTTGCGACAGTGGGGTGGCCTTCGTCAAGGTTCACTGTGGCTGACGCCAGGGCTTGTTCCAACAGCTCGCGCGCCGTCGACAGTTCTCCCAGTTCGCGCAACACGACCGCGAGATTCGAGCGATCGGTGGCGACTTCGGGATGGGTCTCCCCATAGGTTGCAATATCCGATTCGAGAGTTTGCTCCAACAAACACCTTGCGGCCGTTAGGTCTCCGAGCTGGTGCAGGACCTGCGCCAAGTTGGTGCGCGCCGTCGCGACTGCAGGGTCATCGTCACCGAGCTCTCCGATCAGTGACGCAAGCGCCGCTGCGAGGAGCTGGGAGTCCTCCGCCAGCTCTTCAGCGGTTGATCGGTGTCCTGAGTTGGATTCGCTCATCGGAGACAACATTCTATCCGTCATAGGTTCGCCGGCAGGTGGGCTGCCAGGGTATGTCGCCGACCATTTGGCGCCATTCGTCGACGCTGAGGTTACGCGCCACCACCCTGCAGGCCAGATCTCGAAGCGCTGGGGTGGGCAGCCCGACCAGGTCCCCGGTTGGCCAGGCGGCGTAAGGTCCGATGAAGGGATCAGCCTTGGGGCCCATCGGGCCACGGCGGACAAGTTGTCCCGCCAGGCTTTGGACTGGGTGATCGGAGAGATCCCACAGCTGAATCCAGCCGCGCCGAAGCTCTGCCAGCCATCTTCGCCCCTGGCTCCTGAATCGACGTGCATCGCGCTCACCCCATCGCTGTGCCGAGACCAGGCGACTCGAGGTCAGGTGGAGGTTAGTCGCGGCGCCTCTGGAGCCTTCGATCCGCCGTCGCGACGGGAGGAGGTCCAGGATGCCAGTCGTGAGCCGACCATGGGAGGTCCAGCGCTTGCTGTCGCGACTGAACACGCCGAGCACGCCGCGACGCTCCAAGGCGTTGCGAGAATCTGCCGGCGACTCCGCCTCGAGATCAAAGATCAATGTGTCACCGCCGCTCGAATCGACCGCCAGCCAACGCCCATCGCCGCTGAAAAGCGAGTTTCGAATTCCGGCAGCAACCGGCAACTCGATCGGTTTCCAATCACTATCTGAGAGTGACCAGACCCAAAGATGCCGCTGAGTGGATGCGGCCAGCCATCGCCCTGCCGGGTCGAGAGTGATGTCTCCCCAGGTTTCGCCGGTCTCGGCGACCGGATCTAAGGCACCGTCGGCAGTGGAGCCGACTAGGAAAGACCACAAGGCTCCGTCGGACGCGAAGGCCAGCAACCGCCGGTGGTCCGAGGTAAAGCGGAGGTGTTGCCAGCGCACCGGATGCTGCGAATCCACGGGCAGACTCCAGACCACCTCGACCTCGGTTGCCGAAGCCCGGCGTCGAGCGATCCGAAGGACGGCGGCGTTACCGTCCCCATCAGCGGAGCTGCCCACGGCGGCGTTATTGTCTACGGTAGCAAAGGCGAACCACTCGCCGTCGCCGCTCAATGCAACGGTGCAATCTGCCGGTGGATAGCTGGTATCCGGTGACGGCGGGGCAGTTGCTTCGAGTATTTCTTCGGGAGCTTCGTCAGCCGGAGCCTCGTCCGGCGTCAGGCACCGATTCCACGCTTCACCGAGATCCCAGGAGCGCGGTTCGAGGGTGGCTGGCGAGACTTGGTCTCTCGCCCCTGCGTTCACCGCGACAGAGCCATCCCCGAGATCCCAGGTCCACATGGTGGCCCCAGACGCGGTGCCGGTACCCGTCGCCAGAAAGCGATCGTTGGCACTCCAGGTGAGGGGACGGCCGGGCTCTGTCAGGATCCAGCGGGGGAGAAGGTGAGGTGGCTCGAGGGTGAGGTCGTGCAGCTCCCGCCAGCTTGCCGTTCCGGGCGTCGGACCACTGGCTTGCAGGTTCACCTTCTCAAGATCAAACAGCCGAATCTCGTGATCACATGGTGAACAGGAGGCGAGACCATAACGAGCCAACAACCAACGCTGTCTCGGACTAAAACGAAGCTCCTGGGGGTCCTCTGGGTTGTGTCCCTCTTCAGCCTGGCGAATCTTTTGCAGCGAATCTACCAGGCTAGACCGCACCAAGCTCTCATAAACCACTGGTGAACGCGCCAAGAGCTCGTTGGCGATCAGAGCCCGAAGGCGAGGGTAGACGGTGGGAGTCGCCTGCAAGGCTTGCCATAACCCGAAGGCGGCCGGAGTCACCTGCTCCGAATCGTCAATGAGTCGAGCTCGGGCGACGACATTCTGGGGCTCGGCTCGGTGTCCAGCATCAGCGTCGAGGGGAACGACGTCCCAACTCTGGCCACCATCACGAGATTGGCCTAGGCGATTGCCATCGAGCCCAGCATAAAGGGTCAGCGGCACCACCGGATCGACGGCTATTGAGTACACCGGTTGATCCAAAGGCGATTGACGCCACTTGCGGCCACCATCAGCGCTCTTCCATAGACCATTCGAGGTTCCGGCAAGAATTCCGAATTGCTGCCCCGCTGAGGACTCCGCCTTGGTAGATTTCGCTGCCGTGGCGGATGTCGCAGGTCTAGCAGACGTCACCATCGCGGCAACGTTGGCTCGGAGATTCAACAAAGACCAAGAATCCCCCGCATCTCCACTACGCCATAAGCCAAACGCCGTCGCAGCCATGGTGACGTCAGAGCCCCGAGGGTCAAGTAAGACGGACCGCAACCGCAGCTGCTGGGCGTCGATTCCGTACCTCTGCATCAGCTCTTGACTGTCACGATGGGTGTCCCACAAACAGGGTGATATCTCCGTTTGATGACGCGCTGGATCGATCGCGATTTGCCCCGCGGCGGGCGCCCACTCGAGGCTTGGCGCATCTCCGACCCAGAGCACGCCATGGGAGGAGGCAGCGGCCCAACGCAACGGATCTGCCGGATCGGAAACCAGGCTCGCGATAGCTCGAGAAGGGGCCGACGCCCCTGGAACACCGGCACTTGGAACACCGGCCCCGGGAGCATCAGCACCTTGCCGTCGCCACGATCGCCCTGAGTCCAAGCTCACGAAGAGGCCGGAGGGAGTGCCGGCAAGGACGACCGAAGGCAAGGTCGGATCGACCAGTAGGCTGTGCACCGTCGGATCGTGCAGCCCGACTCGCGACGGCGCCCATCGTCCGCCGCCGTCAACACTCTTGAAGACTCCAGCGCCATGGGTTCCGGCATAGAGCGTCTTGGTTTGGACAGGATCGATGGCCAAGGCGTGCACATCGGCGATCTCCAGCCCCTGACTCGAGTAGGCCCAGGTCGCGCCAAAGTCGACGCTCTTGAACACACCACGCCAACCCGCCGCATACACGACGCTGGGTTGGATAGGATCGAAGGCGAGAGCAGCGACGTGTTCATCGTCAGCGGAACACGCCAAGACCAGCGGCAGCGATCGTTTCCGGTCTTTACTCGACTCGCCCCGTTCTCGGTCAGGAGAAGGGAGTGCCGCAAGATCGGCGGCCGGCGGCTGGCGGGAGAAGTGGTAGATCTGGCGCCAGAGTAGTCCGCTGTCGGCACTGCTCAATAAGCGACCGCTGCGTCCAAGCGCGAAGAACCGGTTGGGATTGTGGGGATCACCAGCAACGGTGGCATCCGTCAGACCGGTTACGTCCCAGGTCTGTCCGCGGTCGTGGCTAGTGAAGACGACCCCAGAGCCGGTTGCCATCAAGGTGGATGGGGTAGCCAGGATCGTGAAGATCGGGTCTTTGATCCCCAGGGGCACCCACTTGGCGCCCCCCTCGAGCCCCATGAAGAGGCCTTCCGTCGTCGCAGCGTAAATGGTGGCCAAGTCGACGGGGTCGATAGCGAGGTCTAGGGTCCGACCGTCGATGGGCAAGGTGGAGAGCTCCTGCCATCCCTCTCCTGAGCGTTTGCTGTGCCAGAGCGTGTTGCCCGCCGCCGCGAACAGTCCGCGCCCGAACGGATCAACAACAAAAGCCGAGAAACCATCGCGGGCTGGAATCTGTAACTCCGAGAAAGTAGTCCCTTGGTCGAGGCTCACAGCCAGACCGTTGCGCGTCAGCGCATAGATGACGTTGGAGTCACTGGGATCGATCTCGACTGCAACGGCTGGAATCGACCCAGTGGCCTGCCAGAGCTGCCCGCCATCCTGGCTACGGTAAAACTGTTGCCCGTCCACTGCCACCAGCAAGGGATGAGTGAGGTGAGCTGCCAAGTCACGGAGTCTCGAGGTTCCCAAGCCCTCATGGGAAGGGCTCCAACTTTGCCCACCATCGTCGCTCCGCAACACTCCACCGTCCGACAAGGCGGCGTACCAGACATTGAAGACTGCCGGGTCTGCCACTAAAAGGGCTATAGCGGGCGTCGAATCTCCGATATCAGATGCCTGGGCAGAATCCCCTCGCCCGTCATCCTTGATCTCGAGGACGCGAACTCCTTCGCCCAAAGGTGTCGCGATCGAGACATAGCCGATGGCCCCCCGCCGGCTCCGTATGAACTTGAGAACTTGCTGGTCGTCCTCGGCCTGCGCCAGAGGTTTACTTCTGCTGCTGCTGAAAATCTGCCGCTGCCAGAAACTGCGGACAGAGGTCACCGACCTGCCATGGATGTCGGCGGAAAAAGCGACCCGAGTCTGAGCCTCCGGGGCGCCATCGATCGGAATGACGGTGTGGCCGTCCGGCCAATACTGGGTGCGGCCAAAGAAGATCTTTGAGATTTCGCTGCGATCCAGGGCAGTCGTCGGATTGGCGGCATTGACCACCAGCTGGAAGCGCCGAGATGTCTCGCCGTGAGATCCTCTCGGTAGGCAGAGGGCCAACATCAGGAGGACCAAGTAAGTCTTCCCGTGGGTTCTGTCGTGTGTCACCAAACTAGAAACCATGGTTACCTCCCTAACTCGTCGATGAGTCGATGTCGACGTCGTATGGCTCATTCCATCATACGCTCGTAGAGCCAGACCTGAGCGTATACCCAATCACGTTTGACCGTTGCGCGGCGTGCGTGCTCGACCAACACGCGACGTAATGCGCATGCCGCCGAGCGGCCAATGTCGACACGTCCTCGAAATTTCACCGATCGTTGGAGGAGACCCTCATTCGCTATCAACGATTGCAGGAACGGTAGACGGCTTTTTGCATCTGATTGGATCTAACCTCCCAACGGGTCGGCTCCTCGTATAGTCTTTGAGCACCCATGGCGTCCGTTTTCCTCTCTTACGCTCACCAGGATGATGAGCTGCGCGACAAGCTCCGCACGCATCTAGTTGCGCTGGAGCAAGATCTTGGGACCAGCATCTGGGATGACCGCGCCGTTGCGGCGGGCGGCGAGTGGGAGGCGGAGATTCGCGACCGCCTGGCAGCTGCCGATATTGTCCTGCTGCTCGTATCTCCGGACTTCCGTGCATCCGACTTCATCGGCTCGGTCGAGCTGAGTCAAGCTCTCGAGCGGCATGAACGTGGAGAAACCAGGTTGATACCTGTGATTTTGCGGCCTTGCGACTGGCAGAGCTCAGCTTTCGGCAAACTCCAGGCTCTCCCCGACTCGGGCAAACCCCTGACCAGTTGGTCCGATTTCGACGAAGCATGTCTCGAGGTAGTGCGAGGCCTCCGCAAGATTCTCGTTGCAGCGGAGGCGACGAACCCGGCCGGTCAACAGGCCGGAGCCCTGTCGTCGGGCCGGCCACGGCCGACGTACCGTGACCCTCGGATCCGCGAATTGTCCCAAGCTCTCGAAGCCGCTTACCGACACGAACAGAAATTGACGATCAACGGAGAAGATACCACCTCAGCTCGCGACGACATCCTCGACCTGCGTCGCCGGATACGGGAGGGTGGTCTCGAAGCAGGCGATTTTCTGGCGAATGGACGCTATCAGCTCATTGATCGAGTTGGCGAAGGCGGCTTCGCCCGAGTCTGGACGGTGTGGGACTCCAAGCTCCGTCAGCTGTTGGCGGCGAAGGTGCTCCACTATCAGTATGCCGAGGATCGAACACGTCGCGACCGCTTCTTGCGAGGCGTGCGCGCTATGGCCAGTCTTCAGCATCCCAGTATCGTCAACGTCCAGGGGGAGCCGCGGGAGGAAGGGGCTTATCACTTTTTTGTGATGGAGTATCTTGCCGGTGGCGACTTACGTCAGGCGGTCCTTTCGCAGACCCTTACGCCGGGCGAGATCCTGAAGACGATCCGTACCATCGGTGAGGCGTTGACCTACGCTCACGGACGGGGTTTGATTCATCGCGACGTCAAGCCTGCAAATATTTTGCTCGACACCTCCGGCCAGGCCAAGCTCACCGATTTCGATATGGTGCGAGCCCAGGATACGACGGCCGGGACCCGAACTGGGATGATCGGAACGGTGGTCTATGCGGCGCCTGAGGCGATGACCAGAGCCCAAGACGCCGACGAGCAGGCCGACGTCTATGGGCTTGGAATGACGGCGGCCTTCGCGTTCCATGGCGCAGATTTGGAGCCACGCGAGCTGCTGCGTGATGCGCCTGGATTTGCGGCGCGGCTGGATGCGCCGGCTGAGGTCCGCGCCGCGGTGGTGAAGGCGGTCGAGTGGGAGCGTGCCCGGCGGTGGCGATCAGTCCAGGAGTTTTGCGAAGCGCTGGATAAGAAGCCTGGGGTCGCCGCGCGGGGCGTCGTTGTGCATAAGGCGAAATACAGCACGCGAGAACAGCTCGAGATCAGCAACCGCAACGTCCGCAACCTCGAGGCGATCCTCCAGGATACGCAATTTAAAGAGAAGCTTGGCCTACTCGCCGGAGAGCTGCTCGGCGACTTCATCGTGACCGCGGCATCGAATCCAGACCTGGAGGAACTTCTCGAAGAAGCTCTGCGCCATGTTGTGGTGTTGCTCAATGCGCGTCGCGGGGCGCTTTACCTGAGCGAAATGGACGGCAAAGCTCGGCTCGCGAGCACGCTCGGCGAAGCGCGTGTCCCGCTGGCCGATGAGCTGGCAGACGGTGGAGGGATCCGGGATGACGCGATCCCGGGATTGCTGCCTGGAGCCCAGCACTTTCTTACGGCGCCGCTCGAGAGTCATGGCCGACGGTGGGGACAACTCATTCTCGCAGACAAGGAGCATCGCCACGGGATCGAGCCGTTTCCAGAATCCGACCGCGTGATCTTGCTGCGTTTCGCCACCGCGGCGGCGTTGGTGCTCGAGAATGCCGAGGGCAGCAAGCAGGC
>JAJCXQ010000472.1 GCA_029263355.1 Acidobacteriota bacterium
AACTGCGCGGCGGTCAACGACGATCGTTCCGAGGTTGACAGACAGAAGAATCGGCAAAACGAGGGTTGGTCGACCTGCGCATGCTTCCCGAGACCCGAATGGCGCGGCGATTGACGTTCCGAGCGATGCTGCAGACCGCAATCGCGCGGCGATCCATATGCTGGCGGATCCGGGGACCTCGAGCGACCGTCGATCCAGCGCTTCTCGGTTACCGGCAGCTCCAACGAGGGTGATCGGGCGGTCGCGCGATGGTGCAGGCCCAAATCGAGCGTGTATGGTCCTCCGGACAATCTCGCGAATAGCAATCGAGGGTCGATTGGCCCGATGACCGGTCTGATCGAGAACGGGATGCCATCTCTGGGGATGAACACGAGGGTATGGGGCACGTGTTGGACGGATCTTCGAATCCGCCCCCCGAGATCTGGTGCCAAGCACCTATACAGGAGGGGGCCTACCCTGTGGTAAACTGTTGGTGAGCTATACGGACTCACTGCTGTTCGGGTCAGGCGCATCATCATCTCTGGAGGGTGGAAGATGTTCCAATGTTGATAGCTACTTGCGGCAGGATGAATCAGGTCGGCCCCCTCGTTACACGGACGTCGTGTTGTCGCGTTGATCGGGTGTGGGCCTTCGGACGACCTCTCTGATGGAGTTGAACCGTGTTCTGCGGACCCAAAGAAGTCGTGTTTGGCGCTGATGCGATGCAAGTGTAGAGTCACTTTGATACCTGAACTTGGGGCTTTGGGAACTGTTGCAGGCTACCAGGGCTACCGTGTTCGGCGGACCAACGAGAGTCGCATGTACATTGTAACAAGCCAAATGGGGCGCAGGAAGTTTGCCGGCTGATCCGGAATCAAGATTTGGAGATGTGAATGGCTCAAAAATGGAACCCAATGGGGTATTCTGATGCGTTTGTCGACAGAACGTGCCCTGCCTGTCGCGCAGATCTGGGTAAGTGGCGCCCACGAGAGAAACTCTTTAAATCTGATGGGACAGAGATGAGTATGGATTTCCTGGCGAAGCCCGCCAGCATCCTCAAGACATCGTTCGGACTTTACGCAGATAAATTTAGCGATAAATCCACATTAGTGGAGTGCCCGGATTGCAAACACAGATGGCCACTGTTCAAAGACGGTACTGTCGAAGACAAGGGCAAGATATCAACGAGTTATTCGATACTTGAGTTACAGAGATCGGAGGAGATTTTGGGCGTGGAGGCGCGAACCGTAGATAATTCCAGAAGTAGGACAGCCGTGAAACGCGCATTTAATGTCAGCAAGGAGTGGTTACGTGAGATCTCTATAGAAAAGCAAAATAGCTCCTCTGTTCATGCGGGAGTAGAGATGGGCGTAGACATCGCAGGCGTAGATCTGGGGTCGGTGAATCTAGGGGCCAAGACTGCGATTATGGAGAGGTACACTTCGACGGAGGAAAGAAGACATATCTATTCTGAAGAGGTTTCTGTAGAAGTTCCTCCTCTTGCAAAGACCAGGATAGAGTTCACCTGGAAGCGACTGTGGCAACACGGAAAGGTAGTGCAGAATCTTCAGAACGGGACTCAGGTCGAGACACCATTTCGTGTTGTAGTTGGAGTTACTTTCGATCAAGCGCAAGTCGATGAGAACTGAATGTCGGTGGGCGTACAATGCGCTTTGGATCTCGGTGATCGCCGAGCCACTGCCTGCAGAAGATGGCTGGCGCCGCCCCTGAGGCTGGCATTTAGTTGCACTTGATACAATGATCCAACGTCAGACACCACCGCCGATTCTATTTAAGTTTCTCGAGAAAGACGTGTACGACAACTATCTAAGCCGGGGACATGTCAGGTTAGGGGTAAGTACATTCTATCGCCAGCAATATGAATCTGGCTCCGGTTTTGCTGACATTAACGATGGAGTTCGCGCTGCTGAATTTCCGTCAATAGGCCAAAGTGCACGAACAGCAAATCGACATTTCTTGTTTTGTTTTTCTCGCTCTTACTCATACTTTGAACATCAGCTTTGGTTACAGAGGAAGAATTGCGGGTATGAATTCTGCCTTGCTTTAGATGGAAGAACTGTAGTTGCGGTCAACTATTGAGGTGCCAGGGATCTCGGAAAAAGGAACTATTGTGGCATGGAACTATTGAGGTGCCGGGGATCTCGGAAAAAGAGTGGCATGAAGACCGCCAGCTCATAGCTCTAGCCTCCTCAGTGGCTCAGTCGATGCCCTCATGGGACGCCTGGTGACAACCAACAGGGCTTGAAGAACGGGAGGGCTCGTTACATGAATTCGAGACTTCGAATTCTTTGAATTCTCTCGGTCCAAGGCTGAGCGCAAGCGCACCTCCCCCTGCAAGGCACAAGTAACAAGATCACCTCTAGTCCTCGGTAACTCGTCGAGGTCGACGATCGACCCGCCGATGAGCTCAGCTAGACGCTGGTGCCCACGCTACCCAGCGGGCAGCCCCGCCCGCGTCAGCAAGCGGATCGATCGCGTCGCCGAAGCGGATGAAGGGCAGGCTTGGTGGAAAGCTGTGTTTGGGGAAGATGGCTTCGGTGACCCGACCGAGCTTCACTTTGAGCGACGCCTCGCGATATATCTCGACGAAGACCCGGTAGGCCTTCTTGACGCGCTCGCGCATCTCCTTGCTGGCGGCATGGCACAGCGGCTTGGGACTGCGCTTGCTGCGGACGGAACGAGCAAAAGGGTCTTGGTTGCGGAGGGCACCCATGCCGAGAGGCTCGATACCGAGCTCGGCGCGCTGTGCCGCGGCCTCAGCCTCGATTTCGACGACCATCTCGGTCACGTACTTACGACGGGTGGCAAGTGAGAGGTCTTGCCAACAGGGCAGCGGTGCCAATTGGACGTCATAGTGCTGCATGAAGGCGCTGCGATCGAGATCTTCGACGGCTGTGCTGCGGCGGGCGGCGCGCCGTGCCGCTTGACGTCGAGCTTCGTACTCCTCGGAACGGGCGTACCAGACGCCTTGCATCGGCTTGCCGTCCATCAGAGCCTCGCCGCAATGAACGCCTTCCCATTCTCGAACGCTAGCGACCAAGAATTCTTTGATCGTGTTGCTGAGGACGTAGCGCAAGCGGCCGATCAGAGCCTCGTCTTCGGGGCTAACGGGGATGAGGTGGTATCTCTCGCGCCAAAAGGATCCCCGCCAGCCGATGATTCGACCGGCTTCGCGGGCCAGGTTGCTGTTGACGAAACCCATGAACTTCGCGAGCTGCTCGGCATCCTCGGGAGTCAAGATCATGTGGTAATGCGAGCTGGTCGCGACGACCGCATGAATTTTGACGGGATGCTCTTCCTGCGCTCGGCCGAGTATGCCGACGAAGATCCGCCGGAACTGGGTCGTGACGGGCAGCATGTAGAAGCCGCAGACGGTGGAGGTGGAGACTTCGACGCTCCATCCTGGTGGGATGTATCGTGGTCCTCGTGACATAGGGTGTGTTCTCCCGAAAGTCGGCGCCTTGGAATGCGACGGGCCACCATGGCCACGCGCCGCGATGGATCTCGCACTCCTTCGGAACCGGTTTCTCGAGGCGTCGAACGCTCACGGCAATGGACCGCAAGCGCACTCGGTGCCTACACCCCTATAGAAGACGTAAAACGACTGCCCGATCTGTCGGGTTGGGCCAAGAAAGTTGTCGAAGTAGATGACCCGCGATGGCAGTGACCGCCGGTGACCCCGGTGACCGGAGTAGCGGTGACCGGAGTAGCTGGCACCTCAGGTGCAGCACTTCGCAACCGCGGCTCGCCAACGGTCCGATCCAAGACTCGACGCCATGATCTCGGTCGCCTCCTGAGCCAGTTCAGAGACCTCCGAGGTGTTGCCTCGTGCCCGCCACTCTTCCGATACAATTCCATCATGAACACCAAAGCGATCCGAGCTG
>JAJCXQ010000473.1 GCA_029263355.1 Acidobacteriota bacterium
GACCGCGATCACTTCGACTTCGCCGGTGGGAACGTCGTTGAGCAGCAGGTCGCCGATGGTGAGGGTGAAGGGATCGGTGCAGCTC
Organism: Acidobacteriota bacterium; assembly: GCA_029263355.1. GTDB lineage: Bacteria > Acidobacteriota > Thermoanaerobaculia > Multivoradales > J023 > JAAELT01. Next base: position 86 of record JAJCXQ010000473.1, read on the forward strand.
GGCGCTTGCTGGTTGTCATCTTCGGCATGGATCGGCGCCACTACAGTGACCGTTCCGGTGGCGCGGATGGCGGGATCGTCGATCCTAGCGATTTCATAGGTGAAGGTGTCACCGCCTTGGGCACAGAAAGCGTCGCCCAATGGGGTGTAGAGCAGGGTGCTGTTGGGGTCCTCGAGCGGTGGACCAGAGGGGTCGGGGACGACCGATCCGTGGGTGCCCTGGCTGTGGTCTACCACCACCACTTCGCCAGCCGGCTGATCACCGTCGAGCAGCTCCAAGACCGGAATCTCTAGGCTGCCAGCGCAGGCCTCGGCGGTGAAGGTTTCGTCGTCGGCGCTAGGGCCGTCGAGGGGTTCGAAACGCATCCAGTTGAGGTTGTAGGCGGGGTCCTCGAACTTCAGGCGCAGCACTTTGACGCCAGCGGTGAGATCGATCCCAGTTGCTTCTAGGGTGGTGTAGCCGGCATGGCCGGGCAGCGTGATGAACTGGTCGAGCTCGGTTGGGTTGCCAGCGGTATCGACGATCTGGAGCCGCAGTGAGCCGTCTTGCGGCACGCCGTTTTCGATGACGCTGCTATAGCGAAATGCGGAGGCGTAACGGCCGGAGGACGTCACGTCGACGGTGTGCTCGATCCACTCACCCGCGGTAATCGCGGTGACCACCGTTGGCATCGAGCCGAAGGTCAAAGTGATGGCGTCGACGTCTTCCTCGGGGCGGAAGGGGTTGGTTGCGGGATTGCCGGGGGTGGAGTCCGAATAGGCTTGGCCGGTTCCACCGAGGTCGTAGTGCTCGGCTTCGAGGATGCCTGGCACGGGGTGGGGAACACCTTCGGGGTAGGCTGCTTGGGGCGGTGGTGGGATCGTTTCGTCCGCACGCAGGTGGAGGACCCAATCGTCGCTCGAGTTTGGGGTTGCAAAACGTGACCCGGTGGCAACCGCTGGGATGTCTACTCCGGTGGCTGGGTCGAACCAGATCGCCGAGTAGGTTGTGGGTAAGTCCACGAGGTCGGCAGAGCCGCCGCTCAGGAAGTAAACCAGGTATTCGTCGCCAGCTTGGGCTCGCGCCCAGGCCGGACCACCCTGGACGTTACTCACGACCTGGTCGAGGGGGAGGAGGTTTGAGAGGTTGATCTCGCGGAGGTCAATCAGCTGACGGATATTGCCGACCCCGGCCACGGCTTCCTGTGTGGAGTTGGCGAAGAACGACTTTTGGACCTGGTCGGCGCGATATTCGAACAGTGATGGATAGCCCCCTGAGATCAGGGTGGTCCAGGCTTTTTTGCGGCGCTGCGAGCTGCTGCCGGCGAAGATGCAGCAATCGTTGTCGCTGATCAATGGCTGCTGGGCGGCGGTGTAGCGGTTGAGTAGATTGGTGTGGAAATTGATGATGTCCGGGGTGAAGTCCGAGTCCAGAATTGTCGGGTTGGTGTCGTGGCCGGGAAGGCGGTGCCCTGGTACCACACGATGCTCGGGCAGATCGATCGGCATGATCAGATGCCCCTGATGGCCGTTGGCGCCTTCAGCGGCGCGGATTTCCTCCGCCATGGTCATGGTCCAAGCGTCGACCACGGCAGTGTGGGCCGGGTTGCCACTGCCTGGCCAGGTTTCGTTGGCGACTTCCCAGATTAGGTTGGTGTGATCACCCAGCTCTTTGACGGCGTGCCGAATGAACGCCTTTTGGGCTTCGACCACCATCGGCTCCTGGTACCAGCCCAGGGGACTGCCACTGTTGACGCCATTGTTGTCGCTGTCGACACTGTTGATGTTGTTGGGTTGGGCGTAGTAGTCGTATTTGCGGCCGAGGGGGATGGTGGAGAGGCTGCCGCCTTCCGGGGCGATAACAATCCCCTTGTCCCAGCCGTTGCCGCTGCCGCCCGAGATGTGGAAGGCGTCGAAGAGGGCGAGTTGGACGATGATCCCTTGGATCTTGGCCTCGGTGAGGACGGTGTCCCAATAGTCGAAAAACGCACTGTTGAATTGGGTGAGGTCAAAACAATCCGCGTCGATTCCGAGCTCCATGCCATGGGCTGTTTGGCAGCTTCCGGTGGCGCGTTGGTAGGGGTGGATCCAAGGTTGATCCTCGAGCGCTTGACCCCAGCCCAGGAACGCTCGCATGAGGTTTATCTGATGGCTGGCGAGGTTTTCGAACAGGTCTTTGTAGTGGGTGGCCGCCCCAGGATCGGCGGGGTTGACGTTGTGGTGATCGGTCAGGGTGTGCAGGCCGGGGTAGTAGCCGACCAAATCGAGTGGTTGGCCGTCGCGTCGGAAGTGCCGTGGGTCGATCTCCGGGTCGTAGCCCGGCACCGCGCCGTCGCCGGTTGGTGGTTCGCTGGGCGGTGGTGTGATGTCTTGAACGGCAACCTGGATCGTACCGGTGACGGTGTGCGAGCTGTCAGCGGCGGTATAGGAGATGGCGCAGGTCTCGGTGGCGGTGCCAGAGGGAGGTGTGTAGACGAACGTCCCGTTGAGTTGGTCCACCACCGTGCCGGAACAGGAGTCGGTGCTGCGGCGGATCGTGAGCAGTTCACCGTCGACATCCGACGCCAGCGCCATGGCGTCGATCAGCAGGGGAATGCCCGGACGGGTGGTGACCGCACCGGTGGCGGCGATCGGCTCGTTGTTGCACTCCTGCGCTGGAATCGCGTGGGTAGATTGGAGAACCAGACAGAGAAGGACTGCGCGAAGGAGACGGGATCGATCGAAACTGCTGTTCATGTCACACCTCGGTGGCAAAAGAATTCAGTGGTGGATGTGCGCGGCGCGTGGGCCGGCGGTGGGCCTACCGAGCAGCCCGAGTCGAGTCTGAGAGGTTGAGAGGCCGCGGTTCGAGCTCTGCAGATTGAGCTCGAACCGGGACGAGGGCTTAAAAGATCGCTCCAGAAACGCTTCGAGGGGTCGGTCGGCCTCGTGGGCTCCGCCGCAGCTCCGAACTCGCCGGTCCTGTTGCGAAACGCATAAGTCTTTCTGTTATGTACTGATACGAGAAGCAAAGACTCTGTTAGCTCGAACACGCTCGCTGCTTGCTCGCTCCCCGAGGACCTCCCTCCCTGGGCCGTTAACGGCAGGCTGGATGGGATCTAGCTCGAACACGCTCGCTGCTTGCTCGCTCCACGAGGCCTCCCTCCCTGGGCCGTTAACGGCAGGCTGGATGGGATCCAGCTACTGCTGCTGGAGGGTGATCGAGTCCAGCCGGGTACCGTCTTCGCGCAGGAAGACGTCGACGAAATGGCTGCCGGCGCTCAACGTGCGATCGATGGGATCCTCAACCGGGTGGTTGTTGATGGCATCGGAGGCCCATTGCGCGAGGGGTCGTGGCAACCAGTTGTAAACTTCAGCGGGCTGCCCGTCGAGCTGCACCCAGAAGGAGTCGGAGGTGAAGCCGGGGGAGTACTGGCGTCCCTGGAGCCGGTAGCTACCGCCAACCGGCACTCGCAAGCACATCCGGACGCGGTCCGCACCCCCAGCCGGCCACAGCCCGGCGGCGGTTCCTTCCGGCACGTGGACGTAGTGACCGCCGCTGGCCGCGGCGTCGGCGACGTCCTGGAATCGGCCGCTGAGCAAGCCGTGTTCAGCTTCCTGGGTGAGGTCTGGGCATGCGATACCCACGGGCTTCAGCTCGAGGGCATCGAGAATGGCGCCGTCTTCACGCAAGAAGACGTCGATCAGGTGGTCGCCAGCCGTGAAGTGGCGTTCGATGGGGTCTTCGATGCCGTAATTGTTGATGTCGTCCCATACCCATTGATTGAACGGTCGCGGCACCCAGTTGAACGTCTCTTGGGCGGGGGAGCCGATCGAGACATAAAACGAATCGGAATTACCGTCGGGCACGAAGTGCCGAGCCTGGAGTCGGTAGTTGCCGGCAACCGGCACGTGAAAGCAGAAACTCGCCTTGTCGGGGCCTCCCGGCTGGCCGAGTGCGGTCGTGGTGCCCTGCGGGACATGGATGTAGCTGGCGCCGCTGGCCAACGGATTGTTGCCGATCACAAAGCGGCCACCGAGAGCACCCTGTTCGGCCTCTTGCAACAGGCCACTACAGACTGGACTGGCGCTGGTGTTGACGGTGAGCCGTGCCGGCTGCGAGAAGATCTCGGTGCCCTGAGTCGCGAAGTCTGCGTCTCGGACGCGAACTTTGTACCAGCCCTCGTCGGCCTCGCTGGTGGGGGCCACCACTAGGGTCGGCAGCGGCGCGCCCGAGATGTTGGATTGGCTGTTGGTCAACTGCGCAAAGCCGGTGGTTTGGGACGTCGAGCTGAAGAACCATCGGTATTGATATGGGGTGCTACCGCCGCCAGCGGTGACCGAGAAGGTGGCCCCGGCGCCAGCGGTCACGGTCACATTCGGGGGTGTAGTAACCGTCAGCGGTGGCGGCGGCGGTGAGATTCTTTTGAGATAAATCACCGGTCGATTGGGTAGATCGAAAAACGCACTTCCGCCCTGGACGTTGAGGGTGCTGGTGGACACCACTGTCGAGTTGTAAGGATTAAAATGCTCGAAGCTATATTCGCCGTTCGGCAGATTGACCGTGAAGCTGTTGTCGCCGTGTGCTGAGTGCAAGCTCTGGAAGATCAGGTATTCCTGGCCTTCGTTGACCAGGCAATGGCCGGTGGAGCAGATCTCCTGACCGCGAGGCGTCATCGCCGCCAGGTCCATCCGCCGGGCGTAACTCAGCGTGTCACCCATCGCGTTGCGTATGCGCTGTCGTTCGGCGGCGATGGGCTCAATCAGATCGGTAAACA
>JAJCXQ010000474.1 GCA_029263355.1 Acidobacteriota bacterium
TCCCGGTTTCGAAACGATTGGCAGTTGACGACCAATCGAGAGGCTCGAGATCAAAATCAAACGGTTTGGCGCGCCCAAACCAACCGGTCATCGACGGCTCGAGGGTCTCGATCAATTCCCGTCGCACATAAAGAAAGGCGATGCCGGGAATCCCCATCAAGTATTTGAGGTTGCCGCCAGCCAGGAAGTCGACCTCGAGGGCCTTGACGTCGACCTCGCGCACCCCCAGGGTTTGATATGCGTCGACAAAAACCAGCCCGCCGTGGTGATGGGCTTGCCGGGCAATCCCGCGAAGATCCTGCACATGCCCATTCTGAAAAAAACCATGACAAGCGGAGACGATGCGCGTGCGTTCGTCGACGCACTCTCGGTACCCCTCCGCGGGGACGACATCGTCCTGCAACGGCACCCAATCGACTTCGGCGCCATGACGTTGCTGCGCGAGCCAAACATGAGCGACGGTCGGGAACTCAGCGCCCGACACCACCACCCGATTGCGTTCACCGCTGAAGTCTAACGCGCTCGCCACCCGCGCCACCGCCCCCGACAGCGAGTCGCAGACCGCGATCTCGTCGAGTTCGGCGCCGATCAAGCGCGCGAACTCGACCTTTGCCAGCCGGATCTCTTCCAGCCAGGCATCCCAATCGGTGCCATGACGATTCCACGAGTCGATATAGCTGTCGAGCGCCATCCGCGTCGCCACCGTCTGCGGCGCCTGAGTGCAATTGTTGAGCGGAATGGTGGACGATAATACCGGCACCTGCTGACGCCATCTCGCGAGATCGTATACAGGTTGCTGACTACCGCCGAGGGGCGCCGCGTCGATCATTGGCATGATTCGACTCATTGTACTCGCGGGCAACCACGAACGAATCGACCGATCGCGTCAATCGCCGCTCGCGAACTGGGCACGAACGGAGCGAAGGCCTGTGAAACATGGACCGCGTCGTCCAGCTCTTGCAGAGTTACTTCGACGCCCGCAGCTGACGCTTTTTCGGCCAAGCGATGGCTCTCGGACAATAGGGTCTCGAGCGTTCCAACTTGAATCAGCATCGGCGGCAGGCCGTCAAGGTCTGCATAAAGCGGCGACGCCAACGGCGCGAGCGGGTTGGTTTCGCCGAGGTAGTTGAGGGCAAAGAAATCCAGCACCTCCCGGGAGAGGTAGTCGTGGGGGGTGTTGCGAACGATGCTGGCCCCGGTGCAAGCCAAGTCGACCCACGGCGACAACAACACGGCACCCGTGGGTAGTGGTTCGCCAGCATCACGCAATGCCAACAATGTGGCGAGAGACAAACCACCGCCCGCGGAATCGCCGCCAAGGATCAGTCGCGTTGAGTCGACCCCAGCCCCCTGCAACCCACGGACGACCGCAAGCGTGTCGTCGAGGGCCGCCGGATGGGGATGTTCAGGCGCCAGCCGGTAGTCCGGTGCAAAACATCGGCACTCAGCAGCTAGGGCTATTTGTGCAACCAACGTACGATGGGTCGCCGGAGAGCAAAAGCAGTAACCACCGCCGTGCAGGTAGACCAGAGTCGCGCCACCATCGTCCCAGCTTCGTGGAGTAATCCACAACCCGGGGACTCCGCCCACCTCTCCACGCTCGATGGTCACTCGACGCTTCAAACTCGGCCACACTGGAGTCGGAAGCTCGGCGCTCCGCAAGCCCGCAACTCCTTCGTCGACGACGACGCGGATGTCCCGACGCAACAACAACGTCAGCACCGCCGCATTCCAGTTTCGCGGTCCCCGACGGTCACCGCCCAGGCGCCGCCAGGTCACCACAAACGCCATGTGGATCCACCGCAGCAGGAGACCGATAAGACTCGATCGCACGCCAAGCATTGTATCCGAGCCGGCAGAGATCTCGACGGTTGGCCCCATGCCCGGAGGCTGAGTGCGGCGGGAACCTGCCAACATTGGGCTCCCAGAATTACGGTTTGTTTCGAAGCATCACGCGGTAATTGGGGCGCTCGTCATTAACCTCAGCAGCTAGTATGCTTCGGTAGTAGCTAGACTCCATCCAATAATGACACTCGGCCGGTCGAGCTGATGGGCTGCGCGCAGCGTTGCGCAACTCGCCTGTGCTCGCTCCACCAGCGCGACCTCACTGACTCGAAAAGGCTGTTTCTGAATGCAATCTCGCTAGAAACGTGATGCCGCTTTTTCTTCGGTCTTGGAGGCAGAAGGTTGAAGATGACAAGGATTTCCCGGCTTGGTTTTGTAGCTCTTCTTCTCTTCCCAATATGGATCAGCGTTCCCGCCAGCGGCAGTGATTCGCCGACTCCATTGTTCTCCGATCCGATCGGGGCGCCGATGAGGGTTCGTGACTTCACCTTTCCAAGCTACGCGCTGCTCAACTTCGCACCGCAACCGGCTGCTCCTCTGGGAAAAGGTAAATGGGCGCTCGAGGCCCAGGTCTCGGTTGTCAACAACTTCCAAGTCAGCACGACAGTAGAAGAATACTTGGAAGCCACCCGTGGCAACGCCAGGCGTCGATTGGATCCAGCGGATGTCGACTTCATTCTTGGGCTACCGCAAGGTGAGGGGTTCTACATTGACGGTGAATTCCAGTTCACCGAAATGATCTTCCACTACGGCGTTACGAAACGCCTCGACATCGGTGTCGGCGTCCTCCACATCGACACATCAGGCGGTTTCTTGGACGGTCCGATCTTCGACTTTCATGAGTCCCTCGGATACGGTCAGCAGGGCCGAAATCTTGTCGCTGACGATCAGGTCCAGATCGTCATCGGACAAGACGGAACCGGACTGGCACTGATCAATGGTCCCGCCGATGGCGGCATCAGCGATCCCAGCATCTACTTTCGGTGCTATCTAGGCAGCAAAGGTCGCTGGAAATTCAATCTCGGCGGCGGCCTGAAGGTTCCAATCGCCGAGCAGGACAAGCTGCTGTCCTCGGGCGGACTCGACATTGGCTTGGTGCTGACAGCAGATGTCCGGCGTCGCAAGAATGCGTTTATCTTCAATCTGGGCCTTGTCGAGGCTGAGCGATTCAAGTTAGCTGATGTCGACCCACCGCTTCTTCCCTCCCTGCATACGAGTTGGATTCGCACGCTCGGAAAAAGCCGCAAGACTCGCTTTTCTCTCCAGATTCTCGCTGCCGAGCACGCTTTCAGCGACCTGCTAGATTCGGCGATCTCGGAACTCGAAGTACAGGGGACAATCGCCCTCAAACGAGCCACCAAAGCGGGTGTTCTGGGCATCGGCATCACCGAGAACCTGCTAGCGTACGACAATACACCCGATATCGGGATTCATCTCAGCTGGGGCTACTTGGCGAAATAGCTCAGGCCCCTCGCAAATCGACGAGGCAATCATGGACCTGGCGATCGACGGCTCAACCCACCCCACCCGTTATTGGCACACCTTGGCCAACGGCCGGGTGCAATGTGATCTTTGTCCACGATTCTGCAAGCTGCGGGAAGGCCAACGCGGCCTGTGTTTCGTTCGTGGTCGCAAAGACGACAGGATTGTCCTCACCACCTACGGCCGTTCGTCGGGCTTCTGCATCGATCCGATCGAGAAGAAACCCTTGAACCACTTCTACCCTGGCACCCCCGTCCTGTCCTTCGGTACTGCCGGTTGTAACCTGGCCTGCAAGTTTTGCCAGAACTGGGACATCTCAAAGTCACGTCAGATCGACACCCTGGCGGACCAGGCAACACCCCGCGCTCTAGCACAAGCTGCCGTCGCACACGGCTGCCGCAGCGTGGCGTTCACTTACAACGATCCGGTAATCTTCATGGAATACGCGATCGACGTCGCCCGCGCCTGCCATCAGCACGGCATCCATACGGTGGCAGTGACCGCTGGCGAGATCTGTCCCGAACCGCGTCAGGAGCTCTTCCGCCACATCGACGCCGCAAACGTCGATTTCAAGGCCTTCACCGAGCGTTTTTACCGCAAGATCTGTGGCAGCGAGCTCCAGCCGGTGCTCGACACCCTGCGCTACCTACGACACGAAACCAAGGTCTGGATCGAGGTCACCACACTGCTGATTCCGGGCGAGAACGACTCCGACGAGGAGCTCGACGCCATGACCCGCTGGGTTGCAGGTGAGCTCGGCCCCGAAGTGCCGATGCACTTCACCGCCTTTCACCCCGACTACAAAATGCTCGACTACCCCCCTACCCCGCCCGCAACCCTCACCCGCGCTCGCAACATCGCCCGCGGCAACGGCGTGCTCTACGCCTACACCGGCAACGTCCATGATTCAGCCGGTGGATCCACCTATTGCTCCGCCTGTGGCGAGATCCTCATCGGTCGTGACTGGTATGTTCTCGACACCTGGAATCTGACCGCGGAGGGTAAGTGCCGCAACTGCGGCACGGTCTGCGCTGGCCACTTCGAGGCCACTCCCGGAACCTGGGGGGCGCGTCGCCAACCGGTGGGTTTAGGCGCCTTGTCACGTCTACCGGATCGCACGTAGGGCAGCCACTTGTTGTTGATCACCGGCGCCGCCGGCAAAACCGGTAGAGCGGTACTACGAGCCTTGGCCATCCGGGGCGCGAAGGTTCGAGCCTTCGTCCGCTCCCGTGAGCAGGCTCGAGCTGTGGAATCGTTTGCGACCTTTGACATCGCTATCGGCGACCTCACCGATCGCCGAGCACTTGTCGAGTCTGCTGCTGGCTGTCAGGCGATTTATCACATCTGCCCCAACCTGCATCCCAAGGAGCTCGAGATCTCTCGGCATGTGGTCGCAGCGGCGGCCGCAACAGGCTGTGAACGCCTTGTTTATCACTCGGTGTTACACCCACAAACCGAGGCCATGCCACACCATTGGCAAAAGTTGAGAGTGGAAGAGAGCCTCTTTGAATCCGGTTTGCAGACGACGATTCTCCAACCCTGCGCCTACATGCAGAATGTGTTGACTGCCTGGCACGAGATCGAGACCCAAGGGTGCTATCGAGTCCCCTACTCTGCAGACACACGCTTCAGTTGGGTCGATCTCGAGGATGTTGCGGAGACCGCAGCGATGGTGCTGACCGAGCCCGGGCACGAGGGGGCGACCTACGAGTTGAGTGGCCCCCAGAGACTATCTTCCCATGACGTCGCCAACATCTTGACCCAGCACATCGGCCATGACGTGCAAGCCCTCGAACAGCCCCTCGAAGCCTGGCGAGAGAGCGCTCGCCGGGCTGGCCTTCCGAGTCATTCACGGGCGACCCTAAGCAAGATGTTCCAGTATTACGATCGTCATGGCCTGGTGGGTAATCCCCGAGTCCTGGCCGCGCTCTTGGCCCGCGAACCGACGACCCTGAGCGTCTTCGCCGAACGTGAGCTCGAACACCGCAGATCGATCGCGCCTGCGCCATAAACGCTAGCGAGGAACGTTTTGTTCGCCTGCTGCTCAGCATCGCGGCCGTCAACTCCGTCGGGGTTCTTTTGGTGAGCAACACTAGACTTACGCCCAATTTACGCTTACGCTCGCACAATGTCGAACCCCGGTCGTTATGCCGAGCTCCACGTCGCTTCGGCGTTTTCATTTCTCGAGGGTTCATCCCAGCCTGAGGATCTCGTCGAGAGGGCCGCGGCCCTTGATTTGCCAGCGGTAGCCCTGATTGACCGCATGGGCGTTTATGGCGCCCCGCGCTTTCACAAGGCGGCGAAGGAGGCCGGCATCCGGGCATTGGTGGGGGCAGAGATTGTCTTCGCCGACAGCGACAGTGAAGCGAAAAAGACTCGCGCCCGGACCACCCGTCGAGAGGCAAGCCGCCGGGCTGCGGGGGGCGAAAAGCTTGTCCTGTTGGTCAAGAACGCCAAAGGCTATCGCAACTTATGCCGCTTACTGACCGCCGCGGCACGGCACCGCCCCAAAGGTGATGCCCGAGTCACTTGGTCGATGCTCCGCGGCCACGCTGCCGGTCTCCACTGCCTGACCGGGGATTCCGGCGGCGTCTTGGCCCATCGCTTGAAAAGCGATGGCCTGACCGGTGGTCAGAGAGTTCTCGAGCGTCTGCTCTCGACCTTCAACGGCCGCCTCCATGTTGAGTTACAACGTCACCGCCAACGCGGTGAAGAGCATCGCAACCAAGCCCTGCTGACGTTGGCAAACCGGCTCCGAGTGCCGATTGTCGCCACCGGTGGCGTGCGCTATTCCCGGCCCGAAGACAAGCCACTACACGATGTTTTGACCTGCGCACGACACTACACACACCTCGACGCCGCCGGCCGGCACCTCGAGGCTCACCGATTCAGTTATCTGAAGAGCGCGGCAGAGATGGCTGAGCTGTTTGCGGACTTACCGGCTACCCTCGAAGAGAGCCTCAACCTGGCCGAAGAGCTCGATTTTACACTCGCCGATCTCGGTTATCGTTTTCCCGCCTATCCCTTGCCACCCGGAGAGACCGAGCCTTCTTATTTGCGCCAGCTCACCTGGGACGCAGCGCGGGTCCGCTTTCGCCCGTTCACCGCCCGCGCACAGGCCCAGATCGAGAAGGAGCTGGCGATGATCGAGAAGCTCGAGCTCGCGGGCTACTTCTTGATCGTCTGGGACATTGTGCGGTTCTGTCAGCGCCATTCGATCCTCGCTCAAGGCAGAGGCTCAGCCGCCAACAGCGCGGTGTGTTATGCACTTTCGATTACCGCTGTTGATCCCGTCAAGATGGAGCTGTTGTTCGAGCGTTTTTTGTCCGAGGAGCGTGGTGAGTGGCCGGACATCGATCTTGATCTACCCTCCGGCAACCAGCGCGAGAAGGTGATCCAATACGTTTACCATCGTTATGGCCCCCATGGCGCCGCGATGACTGCCAACGTCATCACCTACCGCGACAAGCTCGCTGCTCGCGAGGTCGGCAAGGCACTCGGCTTCTCCACCGAACAGGTCGGTCGACTCTCCAAACAGCTCGGACGGTTTCGCTACGACGTCAGTCGCGGCGACGAGAAGTCCCTACCCGAAGAGATTCAGAGCGCCGGCTTCGATCCCCAAGATCTGCGCGTCCGACACTTCATGCATCTGTGGAAGAAGATCCAGAATCTGCCGCGCCATCTCGGTCAACACTCCGGCGGTATGGTCGTCGCCGCTGGCCGACTCGACGAGGTGGTGCCCCTCGAGCCTGCTGCCATGCCCGGCCGCGTCGTAGTGCAATGGGACAAGGACGACTGCGCCGACCTCGGGATCATCAAGATCGACCTGTTAGGGCTCGGCATGCTCAACGCGCTGGAGGAAGTGGTGCCGCTGATCCGCACCCATGAGAAGAAAAACGTTGATCTGGCCCATCTGCCCCCGGATGATCCCACGACTTACGAGATGACCCGCCGTGCCGACACCGTGGGCGTGTTTCAAATCGAGAGTCGCGCCCAGATGGCGTCCCTGCCCCGTAACGCTCCGTCACGTTTCTACGACTTGGTCATCCAGGTGGCCATTATCCGTCCCGGTCCGATCGTCGGCGGTATGGTGCACCCATTCTTCGAGCGTCGGCAGGGACGCCAAAAAGTCACCTACATGCATCCGAGCTTGGAGCCGATCCTCAAACGCACCCTCGGGGTGCCGTTGTTTCAGGAGCAGTTGCTACGACTCGCGATGGTCGCGGCTGGCTTTACCGGCGGCGAGGCTGAAGAGTTGCGCCGTGCGATGGGGTTCAAACGATCGATGGAGCGCATGGAGTCGATCGAGAAACGGCTGCGCAAAGGCATGGCGAAACAAGGCATCACCGGCGCGACCCAGGATCAGATCGTGCAATCGATCACCTCGTTCGCTCTCTATGGCTTCCCCGAATCCCATGCGGCGAGCTTTGCCCTGATCGCCTATGCCAGCGCCTACTTGAAGGCCCATCATCCCACCGCCTTCACCATCGCCCTGCTCAATGCATGGCCGATGGGTTTTTATCATCCCGCGACCCTATTGAAGGATGCTCAGCGCCATGGTGTCGGAGTGCACCCGATCGACGTTCAACACTCTGAATGGCGCTGCACATGGGAGACGACTGAAGGCAGCACCGGCAATTTCCGCGGGCGGCGCGCTGCCGGATCGATCTGCCTCGGCCTACGCTACATACGTGGTCTAAAGGGTCGCGTGGGTCAAGAGATTGCCGACGCCAGGCGAAAACGTCCTTTCACCAGTGTCGACGATCTCGTCGTTCGGTGCCAACTCGCCGACCGTGATCTGCAGCGCCTCGCCCATGGTGGCGCCCTGGCGAGCTTCGGGCTCACCCGCCGGCAAGCTCTCTGGCAGATCGCCCGCCTGAGTCGATCGGCGGGTCCTCTCTTTGCTGACGAGCCGTCAGCAGGCGACTCGCCACTCCCAGAGATGAGCCCGCTGGAAGAGACCGTTGCCGACTTCCAGACTACCGGAGTGACCAGCGGTCCTCATCCCATCGCCTACGCGCGAGCCGGGCTCGCCGCGGGCGGCGTCACTCCCAACGGCGATCTACCCAACATTGCCGCCGGCACGCGCATTCGGTTCGCAGGCTCGGTCATCGTGCGACAACGACCGGGTACCGCCAAGGGCATGCTGTTTGTGACGCTGGAGGATGAAACCGGTATGGCGCAGGCGCTGGTAACGCCGGACCTCCTGCAAGAGCACCGGCAGTTGATCGTCGGCTCCCCTGGACTGGTCATCGAAGGCATCCTGCAGCGGAAAGACGGCAGCATGTCGATCAAAGCCGAAAAGTTCTGGCCGATCGAGCGGTTGCAGGAGACGCCGAGCCATGACTTTCGTTGACCCCGATGCTCTCACCCCTCACCGACTGCTCTTTGCCTCGCTCGCTGTGACCGCAGTCCGTGGTTGAGCGCAAAGATACCAGCCGGCCTGCTAGAGTAGGCGCATCAATTCCAAATGAGTGGTCGTCGCGATGTCCCATGGATCTTCAAACGAGGAACGGTTCCGAAGCCTGGTCGAGGCGACTCCGGATACTGTCATCCTGCATGCTGGCGGAAAACTGCTTTTTATCAACCCCGCCGGCGTCCGCCTCCTGGCTGCCTCCTCCCCAGAAGAGCTTATCGGACGGCCGATGAAAGACTTCGTCCAGGCAGGTAACCGATCGATCGTCCTCGACCGGGTCAACCCGCCATTCACAGGCCCCTCCAAGTTGACCGAGGACCTCATGGTGCGACTCGATAGCGAGGTCATCGAAGTTGAGGTCGTAGGCCTGCCATCGAGCTACGAAAATCGCCCAGCCACCCAACTCGTGATCCGAGATATCACTCAACGCAAACGCGCAGAGGCCGCTCTTCGGGCGTCTGAACAGCGTTATCGGAGCCTCTTCGAGGGCGTACCCGTCGGGGTTTATCGCATCTCGAGACGAGGTGAGCTCGAGCTCCTCAACGGCGCCATGGCTGAGCTACTCGGCAATCGTCATCGTGATGCTCTCATCGGCCTGGATACTGGAGAGCTCTACACCAATCCAGACGACCGCACGGTCTGGAAGGCCATCATGCAGTACGAGGGTCGAGTCACCAACTTCGAAACTCAGATTCAACGCCTCGACGGGAGCAAGATATGGGTCCGCTCCCATGCCCAGGCCCTTCACGATGAACATGGCGAGGTTACAGGTTACGAAGCGACCGTCGAAGACATCAGCGATCGTAAACGCGTCGAGGAGCAACTGCTCCACGACGCTCTTCATGATTCTTTGACCAAACTGCCCAATCGAACCCTGCTGATGGATCGACTGAGCCATTGCCTGGCGCGTCGAGTCCGTTTCGCCGACTATCGGTGCGCGGTCCTGTTCCTGGACCTCGACCGCTTCAAGATGGTGAACGACAGCTTCGGCCACGCAGTCGGAGACCACCTCCTGATTCAAGCTAGCCATCGACTGGCCGACTGTTTGCGGCCTAACGACACCCTTGCCAGATTAGGAGGGGACGAGTTCGCCATTCTACTAGACGACGTCAAAGACGCATCAAACGCGGTAAGGGTCGCTCAAAGAATTCAGCAAGAGCTCGAGGTACCGTTCCAACTCGAAGGACGGGAAGTCTACTCCAGCGCATCGATCGGGATCGCTCTGTCGGATGGCGAATCCCGCCCCGAGGACGTCGTCCGCGATGCCGACACGGCGATGTACCGGTCCAAGAGTCAAGGACGTGCAGGTTATGCCATCTTCGATTCGAGGATGCACGCCGAGGTGAGTACTCAACTACAACTCGAAACCGATCTGCGACGGGCGTTGGCTAGCTGGCAATTCGAAGTCTTCTACCAACCGATCGTGGCTTTGTCGAGCGGCAATCTCGCCGGTTTTGAAGCCCTGGTTCGCTGGCGCCACCCCGAGCACGGCCTAGTGCTGCCAGGTGAGTTCATGCCGATGGCTGAGGAGACTGGTCTCATCAACCCGATTGGCCACGGAGTAATGCTCGAAGCCTGTCGGCAAATGAAGGTCTGGAACGATCGCCGGGCGCCACGTGAGCCGGTTTTTATCAGCGTCAACCTATCTACCCGCCAGTTTCGGCAGCCTGACCTCTTCGATCAGCTGAGCCAACTTCTCGACTCGAGTGGCCTGAGTGGTGACCGCCTGACCATCGAGATTACAGAAGGTGCGGTCATGAACGAACCGGATGCGGTTCTTCAGACTCTGGCTCGAATCAAGCGGCTCGGAATCCGCATTTCACTCGACGACTTCGGTACCGGCTACTCATCTCTCAGCGTGTTACATCGCCTCCCCTTCGATCGCATCAAGATCGACCGTTGGTTCGTGCAGCACATCGGCGTCGACAATGGTAGCGACGAATTGGTGGAAGGCATTGTGGCTCTTTGCCGCGGACGACGGCTGGACATCATCGCCGAAGGTGTCGAAACCAACGAGCAACGTCAAAAGCTGGCCGACCTAGGCTGTGGTTTTGCTCAGGGATTCCTGTTTTCTGAACCCATCAGCCAAGAGCACGCCGGCAGACTGCTGGCAACACCCTCGCCCAATTTCGAATCCATGTGAATACATGGAGGCCGTTCGTGGATGGAATCTAACCAGATCTCGTCCAGGAAAAACGATTCGAGGCCATCGAGGTCGCGCTGATGGAGTGAGCACGACTGTTGCACGCCACGTCGACTGAGCTCAACAGCTTCCACCTGAGTTAGAACTTGGAGCGGTGCTAGAAACAGCTATTGGTCTGTACTTCTCACACAAAAGCGCGAAAAGCTCGTCTAAATAAGAAAGATGTCATGGCTTGGCGCGAGAATCTACCGACTTCACTTTGTTTGGCTGCTCCGCAGAGCAGTCGCGCTGGAGATGTGAAGACGAGTATGATCTCGACCATCATGGATCTTGCGGCTTATGTCCGTCAGGCGCTCGATTGGATGCGCCGAGTCAAGATGCGTCGTCGAGCGGCTCAGGACCTGAGACGATCTCTGGCCCTGATTGTCGATTTAGGCGCCCTCGAAGCCAGTGTTGCGACTCGGATTCAAGAGTTCTTTGCCCCCGATATTCTGGTCATCTTACAACTCGACAACGCGACATCGAGCTACCGTCCGAGCTTTTGCTCCGGTATCAGCCAACAGACGATTGCCGACGTTTCGATCGATCCCCAAGGCAAGTTGGCGCGGTGGTTTCGAATCAACGAAACATGCCTCGTGGTGAATCGCGACCACGGTGTGCTTCAGTATCTTGACGAAGTCGAGCAAAAGATCTTGGAGCGACTCGAAGTCAAATTGTGTGCGCCTCTCATGGCGCGCAATTACCTGGGAGGAATGTTACTTCTCGGTACCCACCGAGCCTGGCGTCCGAGTCGTCGTGACGCGGAGCTGATGTTGCAACTCTCGACCCAGGCGAGCCTGGCATTTCAGAACGCTGCCCTATACAGTGAGCAACGTCGACGTCTCGATCGGTTGCATCGCGCTGATCGCTTGGCCGCGGTCGGACAGCTAGCGGCCGGCGTCGCACATGAAGTTCGCAATCCTTTGACGGCAATCCGTTCGACTATGCAATACCTTGCTGGTAGCTTCGATAACGATGCCAAAAGAGAGCTCGTCAGCGAGTTGATCGGCGAAGTCGATCGTATCGACGAGACGATCAGCGGCCTCCTCCGGTTGACCCGCGTTGGCGAGTTACAACTCGCGGATGTCGATCTCGTCACGTTGCTACGCCAGACCTTGCGCCTCGTTTCGGGTCAAGCCAGGAAACAGAACGTCCGCATTGAGGAGCAGATTCACAATGAGTCTCTCCCCAGCTTGGCGGACGAAGGACAGCTCAAGCAGGTCTTCCTGAACTTGATCCTCAATGCTCTCCAGGCAATGCCAAAGGGTGGTGAGATCGTCGTGACTGCCAAGCGTGAGCACGCCACCACCACCGAGTCACCGCGAGCTAGGATCGACATCTCGGACAGCGGCGCCGGCATCGCGGCAGACCAGCTCAAGTCAGTTTTTGATCCTTTATTCACCACCAAGAGCGACGGTACTGGCCTCGGGTTGGCGATCTGCCACGGCATCATCCAACGCCATCAGGGCGAAATCGAGCTCACCAGCACCGAAGGCCAGGGCACTACTGCATCAATCCAGTTGCCGATACAAATGAGCACGGATGCGGGTAACGACTAGAACTGCGAGGGAACGATGGCCAGAGTACTGATCGTCGATGACGAAAAAAAAATTCGACATATTCTGGCACTGCTGTTGAGTGAACATCAGCATGAAGTCATTGAAGCAGCGTCCGGGGAGGAGGCTCTCGAACGTGCCCCAAGCTTCAAGCCTGATTTGGCTCTCATCGATCTGAGAATGCCGGGTATTGACGGCCTGGAGACGCTGCGACGACTGCAAGAAGCCCAATCTGGGGTCGACGTCATCATGATGACCGCTCATGCCACGATCCGGTCGGCTGTCGAAGCCATGCGCAGTGGGGCACACGACTACCTGACCAAACCGTTCGACAACGACGAGCTCATCATGCTGGTCGATCGAGCCCTCGAGATGCGCCGCCTGAGCGCAGAGAACGAAGCGTTGCGCAACGATCTCGAAACACGCTACGGCTTCACCGAGATCATCGGTATCAGTCCGGAGATCCAGAAGGTCTTTCACACCATGGCCAAGGTCGCAAGGGTCGACGCAACGGTGTTGGTCTCCGGTGAGTCAGGCACCGGTAAAGAGCTCGTCGCAAGAGCCCTGCATCGCAAGAGTAAACGGGCTCACCGGCCGTTTGTCGCCGTCAACTGCAGCGCTATCCCCCACACCCTTGTGGAATCTGAATTCTTTGGCCACGAACGCGGT
>JAJCXQ010000475.1 GCA_029263355.1 Acidobacteriota bacterium
TCGAGCGAATCAACATCAAGCCGCAGTACGACGAGTGGCTGTTCGAGGATGGTCACAGTGTGTTGGTGCTGGCCGAAGGTCGGCTCCTCAACCTCGGTTGCGCCACCGGCCATCCGAGCTTCGTGATGTCGGCTTCATTCACCAATCAGGTGTTGGCTCAAATCGAGCTGAAGAAGAACAGCGACAGCTACGAGAAGAAAGTCTACATGCTGCCCAAGAAGCTCGATGAAGAGGTAGCCCGTCTGCACCTCGACAAACTCGGTGTCGAGCTCACCGAGCTGACCAAGGATCAAGCCGACTACATCGGTGTACCGGTCGAGGGACCGTACAAGCCCGAGCACTACAGGTATTGATCGTAGTCGGGTAAGCGCATGAACGGGGCGGGCTCAGGCCTGCCCCGTTTCGCGTTCATTACCTAGCCCACACGCAAGACCGGTCTGCGACCTGTTCTTAGTTAGATCCCGTCCAGTTTTGCCGTTTTCGGCCCAGCGAGGGAGAACTCGTGGAGCGAGCAAGCAGCGAGTGTGTTCGAGCTAAACGAATCTTGGCTTCTCGTATCGAGTTGTAATACATGGACTTATGCTTCTCGCAAGAGGACCGGCGAGTTCGGAGCTGCTGCGCAGCCCACGAGGTCGACCGAGCCCTCGATGCGTTCCTGGACGGGAAATATTTAGACGGGATCTCGCGCTCAGACTCGGGTGGTTCTCGCCAATGGTGATCGCGTCGACGCCACGTCATCTTCACGCTGCATCCTGGAGATTGGCCTGGGCTCCACCGCCGGCAGGAGCTCGATCCCAAGGGCGTCTCCGAACTTGCCTGCAAACTCGCGCACCGTCGGTCGGCGCCCTGGATCCTTAGCGAGGGTCTGGAGAACAAGAGCCTCGACATCATGGGTCAATTCGGGCCTCAGAGACCGCAAACTCGGTGGCGCCTCGTATTGATGCATCAATGCTAGCTTGATCAGATTTCCATCCGACACTGCGAAGGGTAGCTGCCCGGTCAGCATCTTGAACAACATCACCCCGAGGCTGTAGACGTCGGTCTGCCCGTCGCATGACAGTGTGGACGAGAAACGTTCCGGCGCCATGTACGCGGGCGTCCCCGGGCCGGCGCCGACCAGAGTCAGCCGACGGTTGGCGGCAGAGTCACCGATCACTTTGGCAATCCCGAAGTCGAGTACTTTGACGACCTCACCTCGCGGTGAGTCATGTAAGTAGATGTTGTGCGGCTTGATGTCGCGATGCACGATGCCCAAAGAGTGGGCTTCCGCCAGCACATCACACACGGGCAACAAGATCTCTGCGCATCGCGAAGGTGACAGAGGCCGCTGTTTCTTGAGCAAACCTTCGAGGGTTATGCCTGTCAGCAGCTCGGTCACCAGGTAGGGCACGCCAGTTGGTGTGACCCCTGCATCCAGAACGGCTACCGCATTAGGATGCTCGATTCGACATGTCGAACGGCCCTCACGCAGAAAACGTTCTCGCAGCTCGGCATCGTCCTCGCCGCCAGCTCGCAACAGCTTGACCGCAACTTTGCGATCGAGCTTGATCTGCGTCGCCTCGTAGACTTCGGCAAAGTTACCCCGCCCGATGTGAACATCGAGACGATAGCTGCTGTCCAGAATGGCTCCAGCTTTGATGTCTTTCCACGGATTCACGCTCGCTGGCAAGACCGATTGCGCGCGGCGTGGCCTTCTGGAGCGCAATCGCGAATGAAGGCGCGCCAGAACCACCGGGAAGTCCAATGGCTTGGTGATGTAGTCACTAGCACCCAGCTCGAAGGCACGAATGATCTGCTCACTACCGCTACTGGCCGTCGCCATGACGACCACCAGGTCTTCTTCTGAACGAGATTCCCGCAGCTTCTCGAGGACTTCGAGACCGCTCATTCCCGGCATCATGATGTCGAGGATCACCAGATCGACATCCTCTTCGACTTTGCTGAGAGCCTCGGTGCCGTCTCGGGCTTCGATCACCTTGAAGCCTTCGAGGGTCAAGTAGCGCGACAGCGGCCGAAGGACGAACTCGTTGTCATCGACCAACAGAATGGTGAAAGATTCGTCGTTCATATCCACTCGGCCTAGTGTCGAAGATGGCACGGCAAGAAGATCGTGGCCAGCCAGCAATCGCAAAAGAAGTCTAAGGCACTCACATTAAGGCCATTGTTACGATTCTATAGGTTACTGATCAGCAACCAAAGCCAGCTTTCTTGATAGTTTCATTCAACATGCCCAAAGAGCCTTCACACCGCGGGTCTTCCCCTGCCTGGTTGTTCTCGTTTCTTGGCGCGCTGTCCCTTGCGGGCTATTGGGTAGCCGCTGTCCGTCTTGAGACTTCTGGCTCGGCAACCGATGTGCACCACTTCTTGCTGCTGTTCGGCGGTCTGTTCGCGGTCTACTTTATTGCTGCCGCCCTGTCGCCGCGCTGGCGATCCAATAGCTCGTGGCTTCCGAGCGTTCAAATCATCATCTGGGCGCTTCTCTTTCGGCTGGCGATGCTCCCTGCCGGTTTACCCACCGATACGTGGATCGCGGATCTGGTTTCTGACGTACGGTCGCAAGAAGTCTCGTACCGGAGCTTTTTGCTCTATGACAACGACGTTTGGCGGTACCTCTGGGACGGCCACGTTTTCAGCCACGGCATCGATCCCTTTTCGGCTTCGCCCGCCGAGCTCGAACGTCGAATGGATGCCGAGGATCCCCAAGCTCTTGCCCTCTTCGAGGACGAGCTCTGGCAAGACGTTTTCGACCGAATCAGCTACGAGACCTATCAAACGGTCTATCCTCCTGCCGCCCAGACGCTGTTTCGACTCGCTCATCAGATCGCGCCGGGTAGCATCTTCACCTGGAAGTTGTTGTTGATCCTATTCGACCTCGGTACCTGCCTGGTGCTCGTACTCCTGCTGCGATCTCGACGCCACCCTCCCGCCACGGTCCTCATCTACGCTTGGAATCCTTTGTTGATCAAGGAGGTCGCAGGCTCCGGTCACGTTGATGCGTTGATGATCTTCTTCCTGGTGCTTGCGGTTTACTGGATCGACCGAGGTTGGGAGCGCAGTAGCCTGTTGGCATTCGGCCTGGCGATACTCTCCAAACTCATCCCGATCTTGTTGCTACCTCTGTTTCTGAGGCGCGCCCATCCCCGCCATTGGTGGGTCTTGGGCGCTACGCTGGCAGCAGGCTATATTCCATTCGCCCATTCCTTGGAGACGATGTTTCGAGCAACCCTCGCCTTTGGCCGTGAATGGGTTTTCAATCCAGGCCCTTGGCTGCTGGTCTTCAACTCAGCTGAGTTGTTGGGATTGCCAGGCCACGCTACAGCCAGTTTGGTCTCGCTGGCGGTGACTGGGGCGCTGGTCGCTTGGGCGACGATCCGGGATGACAAGTCCATCAATCACCTGATTACGGCAGCCATGTTTATTTTGGGCGGTTTCCTCGTTTTCAGTGCTGCCGTGATGCCCTGGTACTTGTTGTGGGTCTTGCCCCTCGCCGTCTCGAGCGATTCACTATCTGGACAGCCCACTTCCGGGCAGCTCGCGAGCCGCCCGTTCCTCTTGGCATGGGCCGTGTTGACGGGTTTGAGTTTACTCTCCTACCAGATCTACATCGATCAGATCGAACACCGATGGTGGCTTTGGGTCGAGTACCTAGGTTTCTTTGCAGTCCTCGGCCTCGCAAGCGCTCGCCTTCGCGCGCGAGAATCAGGCGCTCTTGAGAACTCTAACCCGTAACACTTCGCCGTTGACCTGACGCATCACGACCTTGAGCTGTTGGCCGACCTTCAAGTCCGCAACTTCGAGAGTCTTGCGACCACCGAACGCTTTCTTGTCTTGGGCCGAGAGTTTTGTATTGTGGCTGAATGACAAGACATGAGCCGTTTCCTTCTTGCTGTCGCGAACCATGACCGTGCCATCAGGCTTGACCTCGGTGACCACACATTTCAACGTCTCAGTGACCTTGTAAGGGTCGACGGAGGCACTGCCGCCCGACGACGGCACGCCAGAGGAGCCCGAAGAGCCGGACGCCATAGCCAATGTCGAGAATAGAAGGGATGTCGCTAGAAACATCAAGAGTGCTTTCTTCACAGAGCTTCTCCTTGGGTGTTCAAAATGATTATGCCCCTTCTACGCATGACCCACTCACCTGGTTTCCTATGACGGTCCTCGAGCTCCTTCCTCGGGTCCAAACGCACCCTGGAGGGGATGAACTGCCAAGCATTGACTGCGGCGTCAGCAGCAGCTTACGGCGATTCTGCCTCCAGGATCTCGTGTAATTTATCGATCAGATCCTGCGGTCGGAACGGCTTGTGAAGAAATCCCCCCAGTCCCATCTCAAAGATCCGACGCGGTACTTTCTTCTTGCTGTACCCACTCATCATGACGATGCGAACTCTGGGTTCGATCTTCCGTAGTTCCTGAAAAACCTCTCCACCATCCATCTCTGGCATGGTCATATCCAATACGACGGCGGCGATG
>JAJCXQ010000476.1 GCA_029263355.1 Acidobacteriota bacterium
GGTGTTTCCGTTGGCGGCATCCCGCCGGGTCTCGTCACCTATGGCATCTCCTGGGAATTCAACGGTCCGCTATATGAGCCTTTGTGGCGACTCTTCGACCATCTCGAACTGGCGGACAGTGTCAAGGCCGGCATTGGTCAGCTCAAGCAGTGGACGGACCACCACGACTTCTGGAATCGCTTCTATCCTTACGTTTACCCTCAGTTGCTGGCCAAGATGCTCCTCGCCGGGGTTTTCGGAGCGTGTTTCCTTTGGAACCTGCGCCAGTCACATCCGGTGGTCGGCACCGGCCGGCTCATGGGGTGTTTCATTCTGTGTGCGGCAACTGTCTACCCATGGTACCTGCTTTGGGTGCTGCCCTGGGCGGCCCTCGCTCGTCACCGCGCTTGGTTGACGCTGTCGGCGCTGATGACGATCGCCTATCTGCCTCAGGTTTTGGACATTCCCCTCGTCCCCTGGTTTTATCTGGCTATTTGGGGGCCTTTCTTCGTGTTGATGGTCTCCTCGAGATGGAATATCGACTGACTTTGGCCTATCGCGGAACTGCCTACGCTGGCTGGCAACGGCAAAAAAATGCTTTGGCGGTCCAACAGGTCGTAGAAGATGCGATCAGCAACCTCATCGGCCACCCACTTCAGATCCACGGCGCGAGCCGCACAGACGCCGGCGTGCACGCCCATGGCCAAACGGCTCACGTGTCGCTCACCAAACCTTTCCCTGAGAAGGGCCTGGTTCACGGCACTAACCATCGGCTTCCCTCGGATATACGTGTGACGGCTGCTCACCGGATGCCTACCGGCTTCCATGCCCGAAAATCGGTCGTCGGCAAGGAATACATTTATCGCCTCTTCCGCAGTCGCATTGTGCCACCCTTGATCGCGCCCTACACGGTATCAGCGCCCTCCGATCTCGAGGTGGCTGAGATCCGCCGGGCGATTCGCCTCGTCATCGGGCGCCACGACTTCTCCGCCTTCGCCCTGGCGGGTGGCAGCCACACCCAGCCCTGGCGCCGAGTCTTTGCCGCCACCGTTGACGAAGACGGCCGCGAGTTGTGGTTTCGCTTTGTTGGCGACGGCTTCTTGCGCGGCATGGTGCGGGCCTTGGTGGGAACCTTGCTCGACATCGGCCGTGGCAAACGCGACGTCAGCTCGATGGCGACGCTTCTCGACGGCCGGCCGCGCCGCGAAGCGGGCCCCAGCGCCCCAGCACACGGACTGTCTCTCGAGCGCGTTTATTATGGCTCGCAGTGGCAGCCGCTGGCCGGATATGAGGCTTGAAGGGAGCCATCACTGCCAGCTGTGGTAACTTACGCGTCCACGATGCACTCCTCTGATGACCTATCCACGAGGGCTGAACTAGCGCAGCCTGGATCGCCGGAAGACCGACTCTACCAGCGGATCGACCGCACCCGGCTACCGCGCCATGTGGCCGTGATCATGGACGGCAATGGCCGCTGGGCCAGAGGTCGTGGCATGCCGCGTGTCAAGGGGCACCGAGCGGGGGTGGAGTCGGTTCGCGAGACCGTGGAGGTGTGTGCGCGGCTCGGTATCGAGTACCTGACCCTCTATGCCTTTTCGGTAGAGAACTGGCAACGTCCACGACACGAGGTGTGGACGTTGATGAATCTGATCCGCGAGTTCCTACGCACCGAAGTCGCGTCGCTCAAGGACAACGGCATCCGGCTCCAGATCCTGGGCCGTCGGGATCGACTCGACGCTTCCTTGATGGCCGAGATCGACCGGGCGGTGGAAGAAACAGCCGCCGGAGAGCGCATGACACTGAGCGTTGCTCTCAATTATTCGGGGCGATGTGAGATTGTCGATGCCTGCCGCAAGATCGTCAGCGACTGGGCGGCGGGCGAGTCGGTCGAAATCGACGAGGAGACCGTCGGCCGTTACCTCTACACTGCTGGCCAACCGGATCCCGACCTCTTGATCCGCACCTCCGGCGAGATGCGCATCAGCAACTTCCTGCTCTGGCAACTGGCCTACGCCGAAATCTGGGTGACCGATACGCAGTGGCCCGACTTTCGCCGCCGCCACCTCTTTGCGGCGATCTCAGAGTTTCAACAACGCAACCGGCGCTTCGGTCTGGTGAACGACGCTGCTAACGAGCAGATCGCTTCCGAGCATGGACAATAGAGCCTCGCAACAGGCCAACGGCTCGAGTGGGCTGCGCAAGAGGGTCTCGTGAGACCTCTTGCCCGGCGCCTGATCACCTCGGCAATCGCGATCCCTATCGCCCTGGCGATCGTCTTTTTCGCCCCTGGAGATCTGGCTTTCGCGGTCTTCTTCGCGATTATTTTCATGGCTGCGATCGAACTGGTTCCGCTCGCGCGAATCGTCGCACCCTCAGCCCCTTTTGGCCTGTTATGGGGTCTGATTCCGCTGGCGGCGGCGGTCGGCTTTTTCGCCGTGCGGAGCGGCCCGCGGGACGTTTCGATCTGGTTGCTGCTCGCCACCATGAGCGCAGTGGTGACGGTGACCGCATGCGCGATGCTACTGGCGCAAACCGAGGTACGAGATGGCATGGCAGCGAGTGGCATTCTGGCCTTCGCCGTGCCTTACTTTGCCATTCCGCCCCTTGGCCTCTATTGGCTGCAGACCACGGACCCATGGCTACTGGTGGCCCTACTTGGCATCATCTGGATGGGGGATACCGGAGCGTTTGTCGTCGGCGGTGCGATCGGGCGCCACAAGCTTGCGCCCGCCTTCAGCCCGGGCAAGACCTGGGAGGGCGCCATCGGAGGCCTCGCGGGGTCGCTGCTGACCACCGCGATCTGGAGCCTGCTACGCTTGGGGGAGATTCACTACGGTCTATTAGGCATCGCCACGCTGACCGCAGTCGTAGCTCAACTCGGCGACCTGGTGGAATCGGTCTTCAAACGCGGCGCAGGAGTGAAAGACTCCTCCAACTTACTCCCCGGCCACGGCGGCTTCTACGACCGCATGGACTCGACCGTGCTGGCAACCCCGATCTTCGTCGCTGGTATCCAATGGCTGGGTGTCGAGTCGCTCATCCCCGTTTGAAAAGGAACCCAGGCCCGTTCTTTTGCGTATGATGGATGGCGACAGGGCACCTTACGATTATGGAAAATCTTCTAACCAGCATTCCGGCGTTTCTCTTTGCGCTCGGCGTTATCGTCTTTGTGCACGAAGCTGGCCACCATATGGTGGCCAAGCTCTTCGGTGTGCGGGTCGTGGTGTTTTCCCTCGGATTCGGCAAGCGCCTATGGGGCTTCCGGCATCGCGGCACCGACTATCGAGTTTCGGCCATTCCCCTTGGCGGCTACGTCCGCATGGGCGGCGAGCTACCCGAGGAACGCACTGGCGACCCGAGCGATTTCCTGAGCAAGCCGCGTTGGCAACGAATCCTTGTCTACCTGGCGGGCCCGGCGATGAATGTCGTGCTGTCGGTGGGTCTCATCGCGGCAGTGTTCATGGCAGGCATTGAGCTGCAAGCCATGCAAGACATCCCGTCGATCGTCGGCACCGTCGAAGAGGATTCGCCGGGCGCGGAGGCCGGCATCGAGCCGGGAGATCGCATTCTCAGCATCGCTGGCAAAGCCGTGGACAGATGGAAAGAGGTTGCCTTCGTCTTGGCGACCTCGCCAGAGCGCCCGGTCGAGATCGAGCTATTGCGGGACGAGACAACGATGAGGGTTGTGGTGACACCGACCAAGGTGCCACGCTACGAGTTCGGCGACGCCGGCATTTACCCCAAGCTGCTGCTCCGTTTCTCGGAGATCTTCAAGGACACCCCGGCGGCAAGCGCCGGCTTCCGATCCGGCGATGAGGTACGCAAGGTCGATGGCCAGGTCGTTACCGAAGTCGAGGAATTCGTCTCCTACATCGAGACCCACGCCGGCACCGAGATCGCCATCGAGGTTCTGCGTCGTGATGACCTCATGACCCTGGCGGTCACTCCCGAGGCGATCGAAGGCAAAGGCAAAATCGGCGTCCGCCTAGGCTCTTTCAGGCGATTGTCGCTCAGCGAAGCGGTGGTCGAAAGCGTCAAGTTCAACGTCGATATCATCGACAAGAGCATCCTGATTCTGGGCAAGCTGTTCAGCAGTGAGATCGCCCCCAAGAGCGCATTGTCCGGCCCGATCGAGATTGCCGCATGGAGCGGTCGTGCGGCTCGCCGTGGCTTCAAGGATCTGATCTACACCATGGGTTTCCTGTCGATCTCAATCGGTTTCATGAATCTGATGCCGATTCCGGTTCTTGATGGCGGCCACATCTCGATTCTGCTGGTCGAGAGCGTCTTGCGGCGCGATCTTTCGCTGGTGCTCAAGGAGCGCATCACCCAATTCGGGTTCATGATGCTGATGACACTGATGGCGATGGTGATCTTTTTCGATCTCTCGAAGAACCTGCCTGCCTTGTTCGGGTCGCAATAGACGACGGCAATCGAGTCGCTGGAGGGGTACAGGTCGTCTACTCAACCTGACAGGTTGAATCTCCTGGACGCCAGAAGCATCTGGCACGGCGGCAACGCTGAGACGAGCACCCTCGAGCCGCGTCAGTCGTATGCGGACCAGTGGTATGCTCCGCGTATGTGGCGCAAGTTTGCACGAGGTATCGGGTGTCTAGGATACCTGGGTATTATGGCGGTGATCTTCGCCTTGGTGTCGTACTTCACCTTCAGCCAATTCGTTCGACGTGGGGTCACTCCGATGCCCGAGCTCTATGGGATGAGCGAGGGGGAAGCAGAACGGCTGTTGGCCGATCAAGGCTTACGCCTGGAATGGTCCGAAGAGGGCGAACGATTCGACGAGCAAGTGCTCGCTGGACATGTCCTGATCCAAGACCCCCGCGCAGGTACTCTGGTCAAGCGC
The DNA here is from genome assembly GCA_029263355.1 of Acidobacteriota bacterium. GTDB lineage: Bacteria > Acidobacteriota > Thermoanaerobaculia > Multivoradales > J023 > JAAELT01. Next base: position 4,841 of record JAJCXQ010000476.1, read on the forward strand.
GGCGGCACGGTGACGGTGATCATGTCGCGCGGCCCTCGACGCGTCGAGGTTCCAAACGTGCTGGGTAACGCGCTGCAAGCAGCACAGGTCAATATGGCGGCAGCTGGCCTGTCTGTGGGGCGAACCATTAGCGTTCATAGCACGGAGGGGGCAAGTGGCATCGTCGTTGCACAGCAACCTGCAGCAGATTCGCGAGTAGAGAGTGACGCCGCCATCGACCTCTTTCTAACCGTCGAAAGCCGCCGGGAAACCTACTTGATGCCAGACCTCACCTACCTCGACCTGGACAATGTCCGACGTTACATGCAGGCCCGAGGTGTGCGGATCGGAAAGGTCAGCTATGACGTCTACGGGTTATTGCCTCCCGGCACCGTCCTGCGTCAGTTTCCACTCTCCGGCCATCCGCTTCATCGCGACGATGTGGTCGCTCTGACGGTTGTACCTCCTGCGCCGCCCGAGGTAATCGAGGGCACTTTAGAGGACGAGAGCACGGAGAACGTGGAGCAACTAGCTCGTGAAGGAGCCCCGTGAAACTCGCACCGTCTATTTTGGCAGCCGATTTAACGAATCTCGCAGGGGCGATGGAGCTCTGTGAGGCAGGTGGGGCCGACGTCGTTCATTTTGACGTCATGGACGGCCATTTTGTGCCCAATCTAACATTCGGAATCCCGGTTCTCGAAGCGCTATCGAAACACACCAGCTTGCCCATCGATGTCCACCTGATGGTCTCCCAGCCTGAACGCTTGCTGGATTCCTACCTCGAGGCGGGGGCGAATTGGGTTTCGGTCCACTGGGAAGCCGCCACCCACCTCGATCGACTGCTGGAACAGATCCGAGCCGGGGGTGCGTCGGCTGGCGTTGCGCTCAACCCAGCAACGCCGGTGGAAGTTCTCGCCGATTGTCTTCATCGACTGGATTTTGTTGTTTTGATGTCAGTGAATCCTGGCTTCGGAGGCCAGGCATTCCTTCCCCATGTTCTCGACAAGACACACCGTTTGCGCCAAATGATCGAGCAGCGTAAGCTCCAGGTCGAAATCGAGATGGACGGAGGCGTCGGACTCGACAATATTCACCAAGTCACCGCAGCTGGCGTCGATGTTTGCGTCGCTGGCTCTGCTGTTTTTCGCCACCAAGATCCCGCCGCTGCCATGCGACAGCTGCGGCGACAAGCAACCGCGGACGCTTCATGAGACGAATAAAGACTCCCATCTGGCTCGTAATAGCTGCGCTGCTCGTAACGATCGGCTGCAAGGGGAAACGGGACGACCCGATTCTCAGACTTTCGGCTGCCGAAGCGCTCGAGATGGGTAAACAGTTCTTGACGGACGAGAAGTACTACAAGGCGCGGCAGCATTTGACCCATGCCTTCGAGGTCGAACCCAACTCCCGTAGCGGACGTGAGGCCCTGTTGTTAGCCGCAGACGCTTTCTATCTGCACGGCGGTTCCGACAACTACATCAAATGCGAGGCCAAATATCGCGACTTTCTCAATCGCTTCCCAACCAGCGACAAGGCGGACTACGCACAATTTCGCGTGGCGAGCTGTCTCGCTAAACGAGTCGAGAAGCCAGATCGAGATCAGAAGGTTACGCGTGAAGCGGTCCGGGCCTTCGAAGAACTGATGCGCCTCTACCCCACCAGTCCCTATGTTGCCGAAGCGAGACAGGAAATCGCGGTCATTACGGACCGGTTGGCGGCACACGAGCTGATCATCGGAACGTTCTATACCAACTATTACGGGCAGGGTATCTGCCAGGCTACCATTCAGCGACTGGAGAATCTCGCCGAGGATTACCCTTCTTTTCCTCGCATGGACGAGGTCCACTACCATCTGGTGGTGGCATTTCGGCGATGCCGGCGTCCCGATGACGCCGCGCGTGAGGGCGAGGCGTTACGTCGCGACTATCCAGACAGTCCTTACATCGCCAAAGTCGAGAAATTCGAAAGGAAATTCGCCAAACAGCTGAAGAAGATCCTTCGCAAGGGTGGCTAGCCATGAGCTTCCAATTTGCAGCGCGAACACTATCAGCGCGAACACTATCAGCGCGCTCTCTACACGTGCCTATCTTGGCGGCGGCCATCGTACTAGGCGGCTGCTCGAGCACCGGCCTGGCCCGCCCGTCGGGACCGAGCACCGCCGAGGTTGAAGCTCTCAGGCTCCGCAACGTAGAGCTGCAGAAGCAGGCCACAGTAGGCAGAATCGAGACAAATCGACTCCAGCGAGAAGTTGCTGAGCTCGAGGCAGAGCTCGAAGCACTCCGTCAGCCGGCTCGGCAGCCGACGACCTCAGCTCGGATACCAGGACCTGAATCAGAAGTCGTCGAAAGCACTTTTGACGCAAGTCCCGCAAATTCTGAGCCCGAGATTGAAGAGATTGACCTCGAAGAAGAGCCCATCGCTGCAGAGCCGCGGGTAGAGACCGCTCGATCACCTGCGTCGCAACCAGCGCAGATGCCTAGCACCCCACCAAACAGTGCCCCACCAAACCGCGGCTTAGCTGCAGCAGCGAGCCCATCACCCGAGGCCCAGAGTGTCTACGACGAAGGGTACGCACTGTTTCATCAGAGCAAGTTCGAAGAGGCCGAATCGCGGTTTCAAAGCTTTGTTGATCAGTATCCGGAGACAATCCTTGCCGACAACGCACTGTTCTGGATCGGCGAAACCCGATATGCGCGCGGCGATTTCAGCTCAGCGCTCGAAGCGTTCACCGCCACCGTAGAGCGCTTCCCGCAGGGAAACAAAGTAGCGGACGCGTTACTCAAAGCCGGCAAGTGCCTAGAATCCCTGGGCGACAAAGAGCAGGCTCGCGCGACTTATCAAGAGGTTACTCGCCGCTATCCAGGAACGGCGGCGGCGGCTCAGGCAGTCGACAAACTCGACGCGCAGAGGGAATAGATCCCTTCTTAATTCCCCCTAGCTCCTCGTTGCTCCGACTCGAGGCCAACCTGTGACGTCCAGGGATTGGGTTCATCTTCTGCCATTTCGTACTGAAACTGCACAATTTCTTGACAGTCTGAAGCAAAACAAGGTACTTTGACCGAAGACCGCCTGATGAGTGTATAGTCACTTTTCTATGGAATCCTCCGGCACTTCGGCGGGTTCCATGGCTGTTGCTACGGATGGTCGATCTGGTACTGCTGCCAGAAGCGTCCACAGACGGGCGTGCGGGCGGCGCGGCCGGGAGGTCACACAATGATGAGACATGGTCGTTTTTGGACTGTTTTCTGCCTTGCAGTGACAGTGGCTTCTACATTTGTTGCAGAGGCGCAGCAGCCACCAGCAGATCTGCATCAGGTTGATGGGCATTGGACAGCGTGGGATCCACCGACAACGGCTCCCGATGGTTCGCAGGCTTACACCATCCAACCTGGCGACTCACTGTGGAATATCGCGGGGCAGATGCTTGGCGACCCCCACCTCTGGCCACAAATTTGGCAACAGAACCAGTACATTCTCGACTCTCACTGGATCTACCCAGGAGATCCGCTGATGCTCTCTGGAGTCGTCACAGCGGATGCATTCGGAGACTCTGCAGGGGTCGCTGGCGCTCCGCTAGGCGAAGGAGCAGCAGGCTTGCCGGAAGGTCAGATGGCAGAGAACACCGAGTCCGATCCGTTCAGTACGGTTTTGGACGGTGCCCAAGACACCGGTCAAAGGCCCTTTACCGGGCGTGAAGATTTTACGAATCCAGAAGGCCCTGTGCCTCTGGGGTACGAGGCCGATATCTACTGCTCGGGCTACATCGGAGACTTGGAAGAAGACTTCGCTTACAGCATCGTCAGTTCTGAGTATGAGTTCATGACTCCGACTCTAGATCCTGGCCGAAACAGCTCGATTCAGGGCATCCACGGCAAAGCGAGTACCGAGAAGTATGGCCTTGGGCTCGGAGATATCATCTATCTTGATGGTGGGCGTGCAGACGGTCTCTCGGCTGGCGAGCTGCTCACCGTGGTTCAGCCAGCAGACAAAGTATTCCACCCGCAAGGCCGAAAGCTTTTGGGGAGACTGTACAAGTACCTCGGGCGAATTCGGGTCTTGTCAGCGCAGCCTGAGACTGCGATCGCTGAAATCGTCCAGTTGTGTACTCCGATACCGGTGGGTTCAAAACTCAAGATCTTCGAACCAGAACCGATCCCCTTGCGCAAGATCACGCCGCTTCGCCCGGTCAACTTCCCGGTTGCCGAAGAGGATCTGGAAGGTTCGCCTTCAATTGTTATTGCCTGGGACAAGCTGTTATCCCTTGGCGCAGGCTATCTCGTCTACATCGACCAGGGGAACGACGAGGAAATGGCACCCGGCGATATCTACACAATTTACCGACGTGGCCAACGTGGCATTCCCCCAACTGTTCTAGGTGAGCTCGCTGTGCTTTCCGTCTTCGAGAAGACAGCTTTGGCTCGCATCATAAGGTCACGCTACACTGTCTTTGTCGGCGACTCGCTGCACCTCAAGTAAGAGGCAGGTATCCAGCGAACACCGCCGATTATTATTGTTCGGAGGGGAAGAACATGGCCCGAAAGAACCTCAAAGACGGTTTGACGCCGATCGTTGACGAGTTGGTGAGACGTGGCGTCAGCCTGCAGCAGGCACGACAAGAGTTTGAGCGTCAGTTCATCAAGGCCTCACTACGGTCGAACGGCGGTAACCTTTGTCGATCTGCGAGGTCTCTCGGAGTCCACCGCAATACTCTCCGCAACAAGGTATCTAGCCTGGGTATCGACATGCAGCGTGGACACTCGCTGGATTCTCCTGAGACTTAGATCTGCTTGCCGTGGAGCCCCGACGCTCCAATGCCTCTGCCCTCTCAGTCAGAATGATCTCGCCGACAGTCGGTTGGCGCAGAGCTTGCATACTGACTCACGGCCCTTTTGAAGCTCTTCAGCCTCTAAACCACCACCACCTGACGCTCGTACACGATAGATTGAGACTGTTCGTTGGCTCCCATTCTCACCGAGGGAGCGTTTCCGCACGAGATTAACGAGGAAAGACGATGTTGATAGGAAAGTCCCGTGTATCGGTCCTTGCGGCCCTACACTTGTTCATTTTTTGCCTGGTGCCAGCTCAAGCTCCGTCGAACTCGAAGGCAGCCGAAGCTTTGTTGGCCAATGCCCCCAGTGCGACAGAGATTGCGCTGTTCGAGGAGCTCGTTGATTGGGTTGGCGACGGCGAGCTTGATTTCGTGGACGACTACGGTCCAATGCGGCGGACGATTCGTGCACGGCCTGCAAGCTTCGATGTGTTCCGCAATTATCTCGATGACTCGACGCGCCACCAAGGTCTGGACTCTGTGCCTTTCGGGGATGTGATCCGCCAAGCGGCCGAACGTCATGGCGTCGATGGCCTACTGATCGCGTCGATCATCGAAGCGGAGTCGAGCTTCGACCCTTGTGCGGTCTCGAACCGAGGCGCGATGGGCCTCATGCAGGTCATGCCGGCAACAGCGGGCTCGGTAGACATCGAGCTATTGACCGAGCCGGAACGAAACATCGACTTGGGGACCGGCTATCTGCGATACCTTCTCAAGATCTATGAGGGCGACCTGGAGCTGGCTTTGGCTGGCTACAATGCCGGCCCGGCGAATGTTCGCCGGTTTGGCGGACTACCACCCTTTCGCGAAACTCATCGCTATGTTGAGAAGGTGCTCACGGCTTACGTTGGCTACCATCAGGACGCCTGGCAGCGAAGCGACGCGGCGAAAGTCTTGGGGCTGGCGCCAGAGGCTTGACCTGGGTGTCGCAACCTCGATCAGGCTTTGTCTTTGTCCGAAGTTCCAGATGACAGGGGCGGGTTCGTGTCATCACCTTTGAGGCCGCGTTTGAAGTTGCTAATGCCTTCCCCGAGCCCCTTGCCAAGCTGAGGTAGACGCGTCGCCCCAAACATCACGACAACGATCAAAAGAATCACCACGAGTTCTTGGAAGCCTAGGCCAAACATGGGTTAACTCCTCTTATGGCGAGACTCGTCATAGAGCCTGCCTGGTTCGAAGAGTGCTGACGCCCGTTTAGATCCGGTCTTCGTCAACTACTCAGGGATATCCGGCCACACCAGTTCAAGGGCGAGGCTGTCTCTAGAGCCAGTCTAGCAGACACCCGTTCTCGCGGGTCACTTGGCCCCAATTCCCGCCAGAATGGCAGACCGACGCCATGAATGGCAGATCGGCAGCCTGATCGTTTGACACCTCAAGGGCAGCCAGACGATAATTTTTCGTCAGAGGCTCCGACATGACGGTCGACAACCACATGAAGCAATTGATGAAAGATCTTGGAAACGCTATTGCCCGTGCGATGGCTAGTTCTTCTGAGATCGGTGAAGCGATGCAACGTCTCCGACAGCAGGGCTACTCTTTGTATTTGGTGTGCGATCAGAAAGAGAGCACCGATCAAAGCACCAAAATTGAATTGGGCGCCCCTCAGCAGCAGCCAGCCCATGAGGCTGTGTTTCGGTTGGGCCAGGAAGACGTATCACTGTTGCGAACGCTAGGTATCGATGCCACGCGTTCGAGCAGACGACGGCGTAGCTCCTAGATCTGGATGTTCGCTGGGTAGCCAGGAAACCGATGAACAGTAACGGCAACGTCGGGAACGCTGGCGGCGAGCAGCGGCAAGATCTTCTCGGTCTACCCAGAAGAAAGCTGGCGGCAGCCCTGGAGCCCTTTGTCGATCGACCCTACCGTGTTGAGCAGATCTTCCGTGCATTGTACGAAAGGGGTGTTACCCAGCTGGACTCGATGACGGAGCTTGGCAAGGATCTGCGCCAACATCTTGGCACTGCCTTCACCATCGCGATGCCAGAGGTTGCGACGCACAGTGTTTCCGAAGACGGCACGGAGAAGTACCTTTTTCGGTTATCGGATGGCGCTACGATTGAGACCGTCGATATCCCTGAAGGGCGTCGCCGCACGCTCTGTGTCTCCAGCCAAGCTGGCTGCGCCCTCGCCTGTCGATTCTGTGTCACCGGTTTTTGGGGCGGAGGGCGCAACCTGACGGCAGGAGAGATTGTGGCCCAGGTCCTCGCTGCCCAGCAAGGGCCAGACTTTCGAATCGAGGGAGTCAATATCGTCTTTATGGGTATGGGCGAGCCCCTACTGAATCTCGACGCTCTCGGAGACGCGCTGGAAGTGCTGACGGAGAGGATTTCCCGTCGACGCATTACCGTCTCGACAGCCGGTGTCATACCCGGTATCGAAGCAATGGCCCGCTGGGCAAAACGCCCACGCCTGGCGATTTCACTCCACGCACCAGATGACGAACGGCGTACCAGCATCATGCCGATCAACCAGCGGTATCCGCTGAAGGAGTTGATGGAAGCGCTTCACCGCTATCCGACGGAACCGCGCGAGCGAATCACGTTCGAGTACATTCTGATCGATGGGTTCAATGATGCTCGAGCGGACGCCGACGCTGTCGCAAAGCTCATCCGAGATCTTCCTGCCAAGGTCAATCTGATTCCGATGAATCCAGACCCTGCGCTAGACCCGAAACTGAAACCGCCACCGGCGACGCGCGTAGAGGCCTTTCGACGACGCCTTATTTCGAGAGGGCTGACTGCCACCGTTCGAAAGCGCAAAGGCGATGATGTCAGCGCAGCCTGCGGTCAGCTGCGAGCCACTGATCGAGAGCCTCGCGGATTCCGCCGATCCAATCTGCGGTTCTGATCACCTACCTGATCGGCGCCTCAGGTGTCAGCAGATGACCGCCGCCATATCGCGGCGAGGTTGCGCCCGGCGCCAGGTCCTTCTCTACGATAGCTCCAGAGGCTGGACGGATTGCAACGTGTGCAGACATCCACACAGTGAATCGAGAGGACACCTGCTCGCTCGAGTTGAAACTTGGCCGCTGCGACCAAGTCCAGATGAGGTCTCCCGCGAGGGCCGATCCGTGCGATTTCGGTTGAGCTAGCGCCGCAGACAGACTCTGCGACGTCGCTTCCTACCTCATAGCAACAGGGGCCGATTGCAGGACCGATCCATGCGGTGAGGTTGCGTGACGAAGACTGAAGACGTTCGACAGCTCGCGGCAAGATCGAGTGCGCAAGACCCCGCCATCCAGCGTGAACAGCCCCGATCGCGTGTTCTGCGGCAAGCAGGACAGGGACACAGTCAGCCGTCACAATCGTCAAGGCCAAGTCGTGACGTTGGCTGACGAGTCCATCTCCAGGGCCGCTGGCACCAATGGCCGCTTCGAGCACAATCTCGGAGTGAATCTGATCTAGCCATGCCCGACGCATTCTACCGAGTGGGGCCGTCTTCGGACCTGTCGTTTGCAGACGTGCGGTTTGAACAGTAGGCAAGGCTCTACCGAAGAATCGAACTTCTACCGCGCCCTGGCTTCCCCGCCAAGCCGAATGGCCATCCAAGAGGGTAGATCTCAGTTGCATAGTAGCGAATCTTATCGGAGCTTGTTGGGAATCTGCTCTCCTGCATTGCGGCTGCGGATTTCGGGAGGTGAAGTCGTGTTTTGAGTAGACTTGGGGCGCTCATGCTGCGCCGAACCACAGGCGGTTCGTTGCGTTCCACTCAAGGCCCACGCTCGAGGAGCCAGGAGGCCGTTTTACTGGAATCTACGACGTGATCGAGTTGTTCAGTGTCACCAAGCGCTATCCGGGTGGCCAAGTTGGTCTCGACGAAGTGACCCTGAAAATTGAAGCGGGTCAAATGGTGTTCCTCACCGGACCCAGCGGCGCTGGCAAGAGCACGTTCTTGAAGCTCATCTACTGCGAGGAGGTTCCGAGTAGTGGCAGCATCCTGGTCAATGGCCGCAACGTCTCATCGCTGCCGCGGCGCAAGGTGCCGTATCTGAGGCGTACGATCGGTGTGGTTTTTCAGAGCTTTCGCCTGATCCCTCGAAAGACCGTTTTCGAGAATATCTGCTACCTGCCTCGGATACTCGGACTAAGCGGACAGGAGCAGAGACAGCTTGCTTACGAGACCTTGCGGCGTGTTGGACTCGCCCACCGCATGAAGGCTTTTCCTCTCCAGCTTTCGGGTGGCGAACAACAACGTGTTGCGATTGCCCGGGCGTTGATGAACCAGCCGGAGATTCTTCTCGCTGACGAGCCTACGGGGAACCTGGATCCAGAGCTCTCCGAAGAGATCCTACGACTCTTCCTCGAAATCAACGGGCAAGGCACGACCGTAATCTTTGCAACCCACGATCGAGATTTGATCCAACGGGTAGGTCGGCGAGTCCTGACTTTGGAGGGTGGCCAACTGGCAAGTGACAAGGTACTGCCGGGAAAGCTCGTCGATACCTCGGACGATGACTCAGAGAAGTCGGCTGGAGTGGAATGATGAACCTTTCACAAGCCATCGTCTACTTCCTACGGGAGGCTTTCTCGAGCCTGGTGCGGAGCTGGAAAGTCTCTTTGGTCGCAATCACAACCATCACCATGAGCCTCTTCCTTAGTGGTGTTTTTCTGTTGGTCAGCAGCAACCTCAGACAGCTCATCGAAGGCTGGGAAGAAGAAGCGAAGCTAGTGATCTACATTGAGCCTGACGCGACAACCGGAGAGGCGGAACGGCTACAGAGTCACCTGCGAGATGCGGCGTGGACATCCGATGTTCGACACGTCACCGCCGAAGAGGCCGGGGTGCGTTTTCGCAAGGCCTTTCCGAGCCTGGGCGAGCTCCTCGAAGGCTGGAGCAAGAGCCCAATTCCTTCTTCCCTCGAGGTTCTGCTCGATCGTAATACACTGCCGGCCCCTGATCAGTTGGACTCATGGCTCGATCAGTTGCGGCAAGATTCCGCAGTGTCAGTCGTTGACGATGATCGCGACTGGTTGAGACAGCTCGAAGCGGTCGTCTACGCCATCGAAGCTCTGGGAATGGTTTTGGGGGCCCTTCTGCTGGTGACGGCCGTATTCACGATCTCGAGTGTGATTCGATTGACGGCCTATCTTTATCGAGATGAAATCGCAGTGATGCGTTTGGTCGGCGCTACCGAATTCTTTATTCGCGGCCCATTCTACGTCGAGGGTGTCTTGCAGGGCCTCGCCGGAGGAATCGTCGCAATTGTCTTCCTGGCGGCAGGTCACGCTCTTTTGATGGAGCGTTATGCGGACTCGGCTCTCAGTCTTTTGACGGTCAAGTTCTTGAGTCTTTCGGAATTACTGGCTCTCATGGCGTTGGGGAGCCTCGCTGGCCTGGTGGGTGCGATTGCTTCGCTACGACGAGAGTCTCTGGGCCAAACAGCCGAAACTCCGGAGTGGCAGGAAGAAGACTGAGGCGTTTCGCAATAAAGCAAAAGAGGAGGCCGGGCAGCCTCCTCTTCTCACTGGCTCGATCGAGAACTCTGACTAGAGAGCTCCGCCGCCACCCTCGAGAGCCTTGAGCTCATCCTCCAGCCGTTTAGCCTCCGCTTCCATCTCTTTGATAGCCGCGTTCTCAGCCTCGACGTTCTTATTGAAGGCGTCGGTCTCTTCGTTCTTCTTGACTCTCGCAACTCCAGCTTGGTCACCAGCGTTCTGATATGCCTCTATGGATTGCGTATATTTCTTTTGCTTTTCCAGGGTATAACCCAGTTGCCGCCAGATCAACTTGAGGTCATCAGGCTTGCTAGTTTTTGCTTTCGCTGAGGCGAGAGAAGCTTCTGCCTCGCTGTACTGCCCATCGCTAGAGTACGCTTGGCCGAGATAGTAGTGGGCTAGCCAACCGCTGCTGCTCTTGGCGATCGCTGCCTGGCTGGATGAAATAGCATCTTTGTATCGTCCAGCGCCAAGCTCTGCAGATACCCGTAACATGAGATCGTCAAACGTGCCCGTCTTAGCGGCAACCGCTGTGGCCAACTCTGATGCCTTGAGGTAAGACTGCTTCTTGGCGTTCTTGTCCGGGGTCATGCGCCCCTTCTTGATCAGGGCTTGGGCGTAAGACCGTTTCTTATCGACATCGTTCGGGGCCAACGCAACCGACTTGTTCAAAGCCGCGATCCCCGCATCGGTCTGTCCCAAGCTAAGAGCGGTCGTCCCATACATATACTGAATCTGGGCATCGTTGGGCCGCAAACTCGCCAACTGCTTAAAGTCCTGGACCGCAGCATCTGCATTGCCAGCCTTGAACTTCGCTTGACCTCTGATCTGATAAAAGGCGACTTGCTGCGCGGCGGGAAGTGAGCTGGCATCCACGGAACTTAGAAGCTGAACGACATCGTTGTAGCGACGGACGTTGAAAAAAGCACGTCCGAGCGCCACTTTGATGCTGAGATCGTTCGGATTCAGATCATAGGCCTTGCGAAGGTGATACAGCGCCTCTTCTTTCCGCTTCAGTTGCTCTAGGGAGAGACCCAGCATGTAGTGCCCGCGGTAGCCTTCGGGATTCTGATCGACTAATTGCTGGAATTCTGTGGCGGCATCCTGGTACTTCTTCGATGTGAAAGCGGCGACGCCTTCTTCCCAACCCGCCGCGACAGGAAGTGCGCCGAGCAACGATACCGCGGTGATCAGAACTATGAGTTTACGCATGGTGAGGTTCCTTTCTCCGTACCTCTGACGTTGCCGGAGGACGGAAGGACTAACAGATCAAGCTCGTTTGCGGCGACTCAACCGCTCAACTGCTGGTTGATACGCTCCAAGAAAACACGAGACTGGTTGGGGCCCAGCGCCGACGAGACAACCTGCTCGAGGGAGCGGATCATGTCTAGTACGGCGTCAAACCCTCTTCCGGATTCCATTTCCGCCTTGGCTCGCCGAGTCGTGGCTTCGAGCTCTGGTAACTTCTCGTGATTCGCGAGAAGCACTTTCGCATGCTCCTGGATCAGCCCCACTGTGTGTGACAGTTCGGCAGGAGTCATCTTCTGCAGGAGATCGGTCTGCAACTGCCCAAGACTTTCCTTGAGCTCGACAAGACTCGCAGTCACCAGCCCGTAGAGAAGTTTGCAGACCTCGAAAGCACTCGACCCGAGTACGGCTGCCAACTCATCGATAGAGCGGCGCTCGTCAATCTTGCAGATGACCGCCCATTCATTGGGAGTGAACGAAATCGAAGTGCTCGAACTCTGATTCGTGAACACTGGCACCAGGCGTGTGGATGGAATTCGCTTTGACAACACTTGCCACTCATCGATACGCCGCGCCGCTTCCATCAAGAGGTTGGTGTTCGACTTCTTGATCGTTCGGGCCGGCGCTTCGACACCCGGCTTGAAAACGAAGTCGCCTTCTTGCCAGATGGCAAGCTCATAGACGCCTTCTTCTCCCGTAATTTCGCCAGTAGCAGCATGAACCATCTCGCCATCGCGGAGATAGATCTCACCACTCTGATCTGCGGTCTTGAGGACGAAGACTCCCGTCTTCCCAGACACCGAGACCAACTGGATGATGTCAGGAAGCGGGAGTTCTTTTAGCGACCCTTGAAAGGCCATTGGTGGGACAGCTTACTGCAGCCTGAAGTTCACCGTCAGATTGTAATAGACATCGACGGGCTTGCCGTTGAGAGTCGCTGGCTTGAACTTCCAGCTTTTGATCGCTTTGACCGCTTCTTCGCTCAAGCCCATCGGCAAACCCTTCAGCACTTTGACGTTGGTGACATTACCCGTCTTGTCGATGATCGCTTGCACAATCACCACTCCCTGAATTCGGGCTTTGCGAGCAATCTCAGTGTACTGGGGCTGAGGCGAGCTGAGTTTCTCCGGTTTCTTGACATCACCGCCGACATGAATCGGCCCCTCAGGCTCCGCAACGGGCGGCGCATCAGGGATACCAAAAACGATGTCATCGACGTCCGGCAGATCAATTTCCGGTTCCGGCTCATCAAGCCGAATAGGTTCCGGTTCATCTGGCGTCGGATCCGGAATTGGAACCTTCTTCGACTTTGGCTTGGGAATTTCCTGTTTCTGTTTAGGCGGCGGTGGCTGGAAACGCACCTGCTGCACAACATAGACCTTCTTTTCCTTTTCGACCGCTTCCGGCTCGAAGACGATGCTAGGAAAGTTGATCACCAACAAGATGAGATGGAACACGGCCGCCAAGCCGAGTGACCACTTCAAGTGTTTGTCGTCTTCTGCGTCCTCTAATGCGAACGTAGAAAACGCACCTGCTCCATCATCAACAGGGGCGTTTGCCTTGGGGTCTCTCGGCTTGGTCTCTTTTGCCATCGCTAAAACCTCTTTGGGGATCGAGCCCTAAAACCAGAACGATTCGATCTCGCGCTGCGTTGGCAGCGAGACATTGATGTCTTTCTCTAGCTTGAGCGTGTCCTTACCCTGACGAAGAACGTCAAAAACCGCGACCATCATTCCATAGGGAGCTTCTGGCTGAGGCTTGATGATGACCGGCTTCTTCGGATTGTTTTTGAGCTTGGGTTCCAGGTACTCGAGAATCTCGTTGAGAGCCATGAGTTTACGATCGACAATCAGGCTCCCATCAGGCTGAATATCGATCAGAACGGCATCTTCCTTTTCGACGATAGGCGGCGTGTCGTCGTCTTTGGGCAGGTTGAAGTCCAATCCTCGCGTTGCCGCAAAGGTTGTCGTCACCATGAAGTAGACGATCAGCAGAAAGGCAATGTCCGCCATCGAGGAGGTAGGGATCTCGTCGCTGGGCCGATTGACTCTGATCTTCACGCGGCTATCCTCCCCCGCCGCCGTCGCCAGCAGCGTCAACGGTCTTTTGCTCCGAGAGCAGGTAAATAGTCTCAACCTTGGCCTGCTTCAAGGAATCGATAACCTTGTCGACGTTTCGATAGGCAACCTGATCATCCGCCTTGAGCACGACGGGGCGACCAGGAAACGATGCGACCAGATTGGCTGCGAAAGTGACCACGTCTTCAGGATCCACTGGAGTGCTCATCTCTTCTCCGGTGGTCACCCGAATCTGACCTTGATCGGTTACCGAGATGTAAGCGGCCTCTTTCGGGACCTCGTAACGCAGCTCCGTCTTGGGCAACGCGACCTGCGTTTTGTCTTTTTCAAAGGTAATAGTCACCATGAAGAAGACGATGAGCAGAAAGGCGATGTCGGCCATGGAGGCGGTAGGTATGATCGCACCCGACTCGTGCCGTCTTTTCAAACGCATTTCGAGGTCCCTCGAGTTGGTTTCGCCTGATCAGGGCTTTGGCTTGTCGCCAGCACCGTGGTCAGCAGTGATTCCGCTACGCTCCATTTCGCCGAATGTCTCCAGCAGCATGTTGGTCGACGTCTCAATATCGCGCACCGACTTGTTGATGCTGTTCATGAAGAAGTTGTAGGCCAACTGGACTGGGATAGCTACCGCCAGACCAGCCGCAGTGGTCACCAGCGCCTCAGAGATACCCGCAGCGACTGCGCCGGGATTCGAGAGGCCCTGCTCGGCCAAAGCATCAAAGGATTTGATCATCCCGGATACCGTGCCGAAAAAGCCTAGAAGCGGCGAGACGTTGGCGACACTGGCAAGCAGGATCAATCTCTTTTCGAGACGAGCCATCTCGTGCAGAGCAGCCGTTTCGATCGTCTTTTCAATGTCCTCTTTGGGCTGCCCATACTTCAGCAGACCAGCCTTCATGATCGAGGCGAGAGGCCCTTTGTACTGCTCGCAGATCTTGATCGCATCGCGGAGCGACTTGTTCACGATCAATGCCTTGCGCAACTTCGCCAGGAATTCGTTGACGTTGATTTTGGCGCTGCGCAGTACCAGCCAGCGTTCGACGATGACGGCGAGAGCAGCGACCGAGAAGATCAAGAGGATCCACATTACGGGGCCACCCTCGTGCATCAACTCCATTATGGTTCCGCCAAACTTCGACAAGGTTCTACCTCCTCTAGGCTGATTCGACTCGCTTGATGCGAGTTCAGTTCCCGGTTTCTGAAGAGCCCACTAACTTTCTCAGCACTCTATGACTTTGAAACGGCCTTTTTTAGACACTGTCTCTCGTACACTTAACTTCAGCGCCGAGCGCGGCTTGAATTCTGACCCGCTACCACCAACTCACCACCAGCACGACTGACTCAGTTGGTTTACCCACCATTGCCTTACATGCCAAACTATTGATGGCCAATCATGGAGCCTGAGGGCTCCGGTTGCAAGCGAAGGAAACTCTCACTGGTCCAGCGAGGGTCTTCGCGAGGGTATAACTTCGCGAGCGTCGATTGGCTGGCCATGTTAGCACAGCCGAAAAAGACCGGTCAAGGAACTGCCAGCGCGCTACAACCACAACATTTTCAGTCATTTAAGACTTTCTCCGGGCTAATCTACGACCCCTGCTTGAGCCGATCCATTCGCAGCCTTTGCGCAAAACAGATCGCGGCTGCCAGGGCGTCGCCCGCATCGGATGTGAGTTTTGCAGCTCCGAGACCAAGGATAAGGCGCACCATCCGGCCCACTTGCTGCTTGTCCGCTCGCCCGTTGCCCGTAACTGCGCTCTTGATTTCGGCAGGAGAGTACTCGTAGACCTCGAGGCCCGTACTCGCAATCGTCGCGAGCAACGCGCCGCGCGCCTGGGCCAACACAATCAGAGATCGGACATTGACTCCGCGGAAGAGAGATTCCAGAACCGCCACGTCGGGCTCGAAGCGTTGCAGTAGATCTTTGATCTCATGATGAAGTTCAGCGAGTCGCACGGCCAGAGGCGTCGTAGCCGGCAGCACGATACGCCCCTGAGTTATCGACTTGAGCTTCGACCCTTGACGATCGATCACGCCAAAACCAACGAAGCGGCTACCGGGATCTAGACCGAGGATACGCAACTCGTCTCGATGCCTCAGTTGCTAGCGGAGGCGTTGTCGTCTTCGGTGTCGAAGTTCGACCACACATTTTGGACGTCGTCAAGATCTTCCATCGCCTCCATAAAGCGCGTGACCTGCGGCAACTTGTCGCCCGCCAAGGGCACCAATGTCGTGGGCACCATTGCCAGTTCGCCAGCACCTACCGCCACGCCACGCTGTTCGAGGGCCTCTCGGACCTCATTGTAAGCTTCCGGCGCAGTAAAGAGTTCATAGCCAGCTTCGTCGGTCGTGAAGTCTTCAGCGTCGAGCTCCAGAGCAAGCTCCATGAACTCTTCCTCACCCATCGCCTCGGCCTCGACCAAGAAGTAGCCGCGCTTCTCGAACATGTAACTGACACAGCCGTTTTCGCCGAGATTCCCACCATGCTTGTTGAAGGCATGCCGGACTTCTCCTACGGTCCGGTTGCGATTGTCAGTCATGGTTTCGACCAACACCGCAACCCCCCCAGGCCCGTAACCTTCGTAGGTTACTTCTTCGTAAACACTGCCTTCGAGGTCACCTGTCCCCTTCTTGATGGCTCGCTCGAGCTTGTCGTTGGGAAGATTGCTGGACCGCGCCTCTTGAACCGCGGCACGCAATCTGGGATTGCCGGCTGGGTCGCCGCCTCCGAGTCTCGCCGCGACTGTGACCTCGCGCAGAATCTTGGTAAATACCTTCCCGCGTTTGGCGTCGACTGACGCCTTTTTGCGCTTGATGGTGCTCCACTTACTGTGCCCAGACATCGATTGCCTCCTCTTCAGTCACGAATTCCGTTTCGCGAGGCGAAGCCGTGCCCATGTGGTGCTCCACCGCTCATACCTGTCGAACTTTCTTGTCGCGCAGGCCAAGCGTTCATTTTACTAGATGTGGCATCTGCGCTCAGCGCGTTGATTGACTCGTTTGAAAGCCGGTGCCAGAATAGAGTTTCCGGCCTTTGGAGATCAAGCCATCCATGTCAGTCATCCTTGTCGCCGATCAGGATGCGAGTCACGCCGAACGCATCAGTGAGGTACTGCGGTCAAACGGCCTTGAAGTCGAGACCGTGGGCAGTCGTTCGGAAGCTTTGCGTCGCGCAGAAGTGCTGGCTCCCAGGCTGCTCCTGGCAAGCTCGACCTTCCCTGAAGCCGAGGCATTGTTCGCAGCATTTTCCCGGACTCGAGGTGGCCCGGGCGCCGTCGTCCTGACCGGTACTGACCACACTGTTTCAGCGGCGGAGCTCCATGCTGACGAAGTGCTGCCTGAACCGTTTTCGGACAATGACTTGTGGCAGCTGGTCAAACACTGTCTCGAGCAAACTCCTGCGCGGCAGTCGACAGCCTCGCGGCCGACCTCGACCTCGGAACAATTGACCTCCGCCGACATCTTCGGGGATGTCTTGGCAGAAGTCGAGGCCGAAGCCAGAAGCAAAGGGCCGGCACAGGAGACTTCAATAGCGCCGGATCCAATGGATGATATTGAGCGACGTCTCGAGGAAACTCTGTCTGGAGTGATACTCACTCCTGCTAAGGGGCACACTCGCACAGACCGCGGCACGGACAGTGCCACCTCCGAGGTACCGAGCGAGACTGAGATCGACGATCTCTTGGAAAAGACCCTGTCGTCTCTCGATATTTCCACCCGCTCCAAGAGGCCAACAACAGAGACGCCGAAGCCAACTCCCCCACTGACAGCGCCATCGCTAAATGCCGAAGCGACCGATTCCCCACCTCTACCTGCTGCCGAGGCTAGGGAATCGACCACTGCTGAAGAGGCGGAGACGGACGTAGGCGACCAGCCTGACATAACACCGATCGAAGAGCCGCTGATCGAAGCGCCGCTGATCGAAGCGCCGCCGATCGAAGAGCCGCCGATAGCGGAGACGTTGGCAGCCGAGGCGAACGAGACGACTTTGGCCGCAGGGACCCAAGATTCTTACGAGCCGCTACCTGCTATCGAGCCAACAACGACCAAAGTCGAAGCCGAGCAAGCTCAGAAGGTTGATCTGCCCGCGGAAGACGACTCCACAGACCTCAACCTGCCGAACCATGCGACGAAGGTCTCCAACCATTCGGCCCCATTACCTTTGCAGCCAGAACCGGGCAAGAACGTATTGCCAGGTACAGGCGCTGCTCTCAGCGACTTGCAGGCCGGAGTGGATCAATTCCGTACCCAGGCGATGCCAATGCTCGTCCCAGGCCAAGAAATGTCGGCAGGGGAAAATTTTGGCGACTACACACTGCTCGACCGCATCGCCTTGGGAGGCATGGCCGAAGTCTGGCGCGCTAGGCGGAGGGGAGTCGAGGGCTTTCAGAAGACGGTCGCGATCAAGAAGATCCTGTCGCACCTGACGGGTTCATCGGACTTCGTC
Organism: Acidobacteriota bacterium; assembly: GCA_029263355.1. Lineage (GTDB taxonomy): Bacteria > Acidobacteriota > Thermoanaerobaculia > Multivoradales > J023 > JAAELT01. Next base: position 22,853 of record JAJCXQ010000476.1, read on the forward strand.
ACGATGTTCATCGACGAAGCCAAGCTCGCTGCACAGCTCAGTCATAACAACATAATCCAGATCTACGACCTCGGCAAAGTTGGCAACGACTTCTTTATCGCGATGGAGTATGTCGAGGGTAAGGACTTACGCTCGATACTCGCCGCCGCCGAGGAATCGGAGCGACCGATCCCCATCGGCCTAGGCCTGCTAACGATCAGTGCCGTAGCCAGAGCACTCGACTATGCTCATCGAAAACGAGACTTCGAGAATCGTGCTCTCGGCCTGGTTCATCGTGACGTTTCGCCCCAGAACGTGCTCCTCAGCTACGAAGGCGAGATCAAGTTGTGTGACTTCGGAATCGTCAAGGCGGTTGCTAAAGCCAGCACGACTCAGATGGGGGCTCTAAAGGGCAAACTGCAGTACATGTCACCAGAACAAGCGTGGGGCAAAAGCGTTGATGCCCGGTCCGATATTTTTTCCTTGGGCACGGTTCTGTACGAAGTGCTCACCGGCACCAAGCTTTTTTCCGGTGACAGCGAGATCGGCGTACTCGATGCGGTTCGCGAGTGCCGTATCCCGTCACCGCGTGAGCTCGTCCCGGAGATCCCCCTCCAGGTTGAACGCATCACGCTCAAGGCGTTGGCGAAGAAGCCAGAGGAGAGATATCAGACAGCCGGCGAGATGGAGCATGAACTCAAGGCAGTGATGGACGGTCTCAAGCCGACGACAAGCCCCAAGGACCTTGCGTCCTATCTCAGCTCTTTGTTTTCGCCCCAAAAACCAGTCGTGTCAAACA
>JAJCXQ010000477.1 GCA_029263355.1 Acidobacteriota bacterium
AACCACCATTGGTTGCCATCAACGATTCTCGTTTGGAACCTGAAGGTCATTCCACCGTCATCTGACACCCAGACGTCTGCCCCTTCAATACCAGAAAGTAAGTTGGCTACAGCGTAGACTCGCGACGGATCACTCGGAGCATAGGCAAGCTCAATCCGATCAGTGTTTTCAATCGTCGTAACGTGAAGCCAACTCACACCACCGTCAACCGACCGAAGGATCACCCCTGGGTTGTGAGTCGCAAGCGCCTGGTTGCTATCTGTTGGATGGAAGAGTACTTGGTACACCCGTGAGATTGCGGTGGGGACGTCTGCTTGCACCCAGGACTCGCCACCATCCGTTGACCGATAAATCCGAGGGAACGATCCGACGCCAGCAAGAAAGAGGCCCGGCTCAGTCGGAGCGGCAGCAAGACGGTTGACAGCACGCCACCCGGTAGTCTCGGGAAGCACTTCCCAGGTCACTCCAGAATCGCGAGACCGGAACACACCTGCCCCACGAATCGCGTGTCCGGTTCCGAAACCATCACCAGTCCCTACAAGAATCGAGTCGGGATCGAAGGGATCGCGAACCATAGTGCCTATCGCGAGATTGGGGAAGAAGTCATCTATCGGTTCCCAACTCTCCCCTGCGTCTTGGCTCTTCCAGATGCCACCCGATACTGAGCCAGCCAAAATCTCGTTCGGGTTGTCGGGATGAATGAGAAGACTGCGGGTCCGACCACCAACGTTCTGCGGTCCGCGAGAGACCCACGCACCTCGCTCGATACCCGCTACTTTTTCCCGTCCCCTACGCTTCCAGAAGGCGAGGTTTTCAAGGCGCGATTGGTTCGCCTTCAGAAGGGCATCAGGCGGTAGTTCTCCGCTCGTTCCGTAGCTTCGGAGCCGCCAGTCACGAGCTGCCTGAGGGTACTCGGCCTGCGGTGAGGCGCTTTCAAGAGAAGGCGAGTCAGCGCACGAAAGAAGGCAGATGAGTACGACAAACGAGAGGACACACCGCATCACTGCCACCCACTCGTGTCGCCCGACTCAAAGCCGTCGACAAACACCACCGAGGGCAGGAAGCGCGTGACCATGCCAGCGGTATCAACCGTGAAGGCTGTCGTGTCATCAGCTGCCGGCGAATGCGCTCTCGAGACACTGTCACTGGCTGAAAAGACCGCATCAAACCACAACCCAAGGGAACCGATCGGACACGCCCCAATCCGGAGGTCAACCAACAGATTCCCGTCTGCAGGGTCATAGGAGAATGCCGATTCAAACGACATCGTCACATCAAACGGCCGCGGGACGTCGGTACTTGGCGAACTCTCAAGCGCCATCTGCCCATCAAAGACAACGGTCGCATCAGGCCCAAGGTTGTCAGCGAACGTCGCCGAGAGTGTGTCTGGGTCTGGCGCCCCACTTGAGAGCATGATCCGAACGTCAGGGTACAGAAGTGGGCCAAAGGCCATTCCAAAGTCGACGTCTTGGCGAAACTGAATCGCGCCGACCTCAAGCGGCCCCTCAAACTCACTTGCAACATAGACCTGCTGCCATCTGAAGCCAGGATTCGGCTGGCACCCCAGTGGCTGCGTGTTCTGGGTATCTCCTTCGAGCGTCGCATTCGCTCCCGGAACCACCACCTCAGGGCTCAGGGTCCCGAACGAGGTGACGAGCCCGATCGAGTCAATGAAATCAGCTACTGCGTTACTCGCTCCCCCCACCGCTCGCGAAAGACTGTCCGCTTCATTGCTTGTCGCGTCGAAGAAGGTCGCCATCTGACACTCGGGGATCGTGATGTCAAAGAGCAGGTTTGCTCCTTCACCTGGATCAAACGAGAACGAACTTGAGAGCGGTATCACCACGTCAAAGGGTCGCGGTACGTCGGTGCTCGTCAAGCTTGAGATCGACAGGTCACCGTCAAAGACGACCACGACGTCAGATCCGACGTTCTCGGCGTAGGTCAGGCTCAAACCGTCGACAGCCCGGCTTGTCGAGGAAAGTGTGATCGTCACACCGGGAATGACGACTGGTCCAAAGGCACTCCCTGCGCCGAGGTCTTGGCGAAACGCGATCTCTGTGATCGTGACAGCGCCAAGAGCATCGCCAGCATAGACCTGTTGATACCGCATGTTTGCGAGCCCACCGAGACCACATCCCAGGGGCCAGTGCTGGCTAATGTCGCCGTCAACTCCAAGAAGATCGCTTGGGACAACGACCTGGCCGTGAAGCGGCGCGGAAAAGCCAATGAGCAAGACGAAGACGGAAAGCAGTCGCCACATTCTCTAGCCTCCTTGTTCAGTTATCTGGTTCGTCATGGTCGAGAACCACAATATACACAGTCTTAGTGTACATCAAGTTGATGTACACAGTTTTGGTGTTGAGGTGGGAGGAGAGATAGAGAATGGCCATGGCGACACGAAACCCCGATGGATACAAGTACATGCTTGCCCGATTGCGGCAGGCTCGTGAGGATGCTGGCTTGAGCCAAGTCGACGTTGCCGAGGCGCTGTCGTTCACTCAGCAGCACATCTCACGAATCGAGACCGGGGATCGGCGGATTGACCCGCTCGAGCTTCTTGAGCTCGCCCTCCTCTACGGCAAAGAGGTCATGTACTTTCTCCCCAACTCGGCCGACCTAGTGAAAAAGAGCCCGCCATAGCTGCCGCTACGGCGGGACAGAGACCAGGGTTGAGTGGCTCAGACTCTCGGTTCTGTAGCTAGCTGACGCTGGCTTTGTCGTGTTTGACGAACTCCTCAAAGACCTTCCACACGTTGGGTATCCGAGCCTCCCTCATAGCTCTCACTCGCGCTATCTCTCGTTTCATCATGCTTGTCTCCCTGGCTGCCGCAAGCTCAATCTGAGGTCGAATAAGCCGGATGCGGCGGCGACGGCTTGCAGCATGTAGCGTGTCATTGGAGAGAATCGCATCAGCTAGGTTCAGCAGGGCACATGCGTGGGTGTCATCGATGCTGCGACGACTTGTTCCACGTAAAACTAGCTCAAGATCAGCAGCAGTCTGAAGCGCATCGCCGCACAGTCGCCATGGTCGCGACAGCGGATCTCGGCAGGCGGCCGTAAGTTCTAATACCACACACGTCTCAAGCCGTTCATTCGACGACAAGAGGGCTTTGAGGAGGATCTCGAGGCGCTCGGGTGCGTGACCGAACGTCGCGTCGACAAGTCCAGCGATCCCTTGAAAGTCGACGCATGGCTGCGTCGGCTTGTTTTCGGAGCCCTTCCATAGAGGTAAGCCAATCATCAGCAAACTCCACCCAACTTAGTGCAGAAATGATCGCCTGAGCCAGGAGCGGCACCGCTGCTCGCCCGCATCGCCTTTTGGTATCTTCGTGAAACAGAGCTTCTAGCCTTTGAGGCTCATGAGCCATCCGAGTGAAATCGCTTCGAAGCTCGGCGACAGAGCCTTTTGGCACTCGTATGCCGTGAGCTTGAGCGAGCGCCACAAGATCATCGGTAAGGCTACTCAGTTCGTGCCGGAGCCTCTCGACGTCACGCAACACACTGTTCATTAGCTCCTCGCCGACAACGTAGGGATCAGGACACCCTACAAGTACCCGCGCGAGCGCAAGCGACCTACAACGTTTGTCATCCATCGCCTGGACGATACGCCGCGCTAGAGGTCCACAAGCGGAACCTGCGCAAAATCAGCATAACCAACGACTCGCCAGTCGCGGAATGCGGCAATTCGCCGTTACAGCCGCAGTGTCTCTGAATACTGCGCCTTTTTCGTCAACGGGCTACCTTCCAACCATTTCACCGACCGCTCGGTAGCAAGTATCGTCGGTTTGGCGTTGAAGCATGGTTGTGACTCTGCCACCAGTGCCCTCAAGCTTGCAGAGACGTGTTCGCTTGCCACTCCTGCGACGTCTCTCAGCGTCTCGCAGTCCTTCGACCTGCGCAAGAAGCGCATCGACGAGGCAGGTCTCCTTGTTGGGCGAGCAGCTGATTTTTTCGGCTGACCCGACACTCTTTAAGAAGGCTTAATCCAGCACGGTTCGAGCTGCAAGGGTCAACTCGACTTGGTGGCAGCCTCCGAGATCACACCTTCCATATAGTCTCGGCATTCGTGACCCTCCGGCCAAGATACGCGAACTACGTCTGTGACGCTGCGACCGAAACAGTCAATATTCATCGGATCCGCCCCAGCCTCAACTATCCTTCTGAGGAGCGACGCAGATATATGATCGACCTCGCAAGCCGCATGTAATACGTTCGCTCCACTGTCTTTACAAGCGTTGGGGTCTGCACCATGGTCTAGGCAGTACTCAACGAGCGTCATGCAATCATTGGCGCTGTCGGAAAGAACCGCCGCGCCAGCTGCGAGCTTCCACTCCTCCTTGTCCAAACCCTTCTGGTTCAACAAGCTCAGGAGCTCAGGAATTCGTCGATCGTTCATCAACTTCCAGGCGTCTAGGGTGATCTCTGGTGCCTCACTGAGACTGAGCGGCTGTGTCCCCTGGTCGCGTCGGACGTTGAGGAGATTCGTTAGATCCCCTTCAATGACCTGTGCCAAGGGGTAGGCTGAGCGGAGTTTCAGTAAGTCCAAAGCGGTCTTACCGGTGTCATCCTCTGCACCCAGGCAGGCTGTCCCCGTCAAGAGCAACGGAGATACGAGTTGGTCTGATCCGTGAGCAGCAGCATGCATCAAAGCGGTTTGGCCGTCCTCATCGCACAGGTTGGCCGCGGCGCCTTTCTCCAGCAACCACTCCGAAAAGCTGTAGCATCCTCCTGTAGAGGAAGCGGCCACCACACCTAACACTCCTGGTCTTCTGCCCACCGGTACCCGCCCGATCAGTTCAAAGAGCTCATCGAAACGCGAGTCCAGGCACGCATCCTCAGCTTCACCCTGCTCGGCCTTGCCCATGTCGAGTTGAGCCTTGAGCTCCCCAACCGCTGTCTCGAGCTGACCGTCACCATTCTTCTTCGCTAGACGAGCGAGTTGCTTCAGGGCTTTCAACAAAATGCTCGCATTGAGCGGGATCTCTACGGCGCTTTGATGTAGACCCATAGTCAGCGTGCGCAGCACATCTTGTTTCTTCTTGCCCCTCAAAGTGAGCGCTTCTTGATAAGCGTCGTCAACGAGTGCCCAAGGAGACCGGGCGAGGCTGCCCGCCGCCAACAAGGTTTCGATGGCGGCCACGTTCCCCTCCTCAGAAGCCACTACAAGTGGCGCTGGGTAGTCGGGATCGTAGTCCGCGGGCCCTCCACTCTCGGCCCCGGCCTTCAGCAACACCTCGAGAACGTCAAGTTTTCCGGCCTTGATCGCAGCATTGACCGGACCGGGATCCCCGGCGTCGAGGGCCGCACCGCGCTCGATGAGGAACTGGACGCAGGCTATAGCGCCTTCCTTAGCAGCAACACCAAGGGGCGTAACCATAAACTCATCGGTCCGTTCGAAATCCATGCCTCCATCCAGGAGTTCTTGCAATCGCTGGCGATCGTCTGATCGAGCGACCATCTTCATATCTTCGGTTGAGATGACGTTGTCGCTCATTTCTTTCTCGTGCTCCCAAGAACATTGATCACAATGCCGTAGTGGCCACCTTGCCTTAAGATCCTCTCCAGGTACCGGCGATGGTATCGTTTACCATCTTTGAACGCGATCAGAACAACCGCATGTGGAGGATACGATCTCCTTCTGGAGTGATTGGAGATCGCAAGCCACTGGCCATACTGTTTCTTTTTCCAAGCCCGATAGAAGGACCCGATGCCGAGTTTGACCTCGGAAATCAACAGGCTCGGATGACGTGCCTTTGGTGAGCCTTGATTAACGAGAATATCAGGCCGTCGAATGTCTTTGACACCACCGAAATTTTGCCGTTCCGGTGGGCACCCCCCGTAGCCATCGTCTGTTGCTTGGCCTGTTCTCTGATTGATTCCCACTTCGAAATGGAGCACCCCGGTAGGGACAACCCTGCAGAGAATCTCCTGGACCGAATTCTCGAACAACCCGCCGACTCTTTGCAGGGACAACCCAGCAGGTTGGACGAAATTTGAGATACCTGGTCCCAGCCAGGCCAGCATAGCGTCGATGAGCAGGTCGACCATCGTTTCTCGAATATCTTCAACTATCTCGCGCCGAATAGTGTTCAACGCCACATTCCGGGTGGAAGAGATCGAGGTCTGAATTGTCGACGCTACGTTGACCTCCATGACCGAAAAGAAACCGGTCGGATCCTGAAACAATAGCGGGTTACCGTTCGCGAAGAGGTAGGGATGGAGGCTCTCCGGCTCGTAGGGATCACCTTCCGCTGGATCTCGTGACAAGAAACGACCGGTTCGTGGATCGTAGTCGCGGGCGCGCAGGTGGTAAAGACCAGTAGCCGCTTCCCGCCACTGACCATGAAAGGCGAGATCTCCTCCCCAATGCGCTGGCTCGTCCTCACCAGTAGTGCCGGTGACATTACCGAAGGAGTCGTACTGCCGAGTCGCCGCGAGCCCACCCAACTCATCGGCAAAACCTACTACCGATCCGAGGCCATCTTCGAGGTACCACCGGATCGTTCCATCGGCGTCAACTCGCGCCAAGGGCCGCGAGCCCGCCCACACTAGCTGGGACTCACTACTGCCGTCCGAGATGTGATGCACCACATCCAAACCGCCCGGAGCAACAGGTCCAACAACGAAATGTCGAGTCTGCGAACCGTCACTCGCCGACCGACGGCGTCCGATCGCATCATGTTCGTAGTTGATTGAAGTCGTTCCATCTGAGACTGACCGGAGAGCGTCCTTAGAGTCGTAGCCGAGGGTCCAGGTGATCCCTTCGCGTGCAATAGAAGCGAGCCGGCCGTCGGCATCCCAAGAGTAGTTCTCAGTTGGAGTGCCACCAACTGCTACTTCCTCTAAGCGTTGCCCCGGCAAGATCGAAGCCGAGGCCAACACTCCAGACCTGCTTTCGCTGGTCCGATTGCCTGCTGCGTCCCAAGTCCACATGATTTCGCTCTCAAGGGTTCCCAATCCGTCGTAGTGACGTTCGGCAGTAACTCGAAGGACACCATCATAGGTCCATTCGATGGCGCTACCATTCTCTCGATCGAGGCGCTCGATCTGTCCCAGGAGACCTCGCGAATAGACATAAGAGGCAAGGACTACTCCTCCGGGATCGGTGTGCTGAACTGAACTCACGCGATCCCGAAGGTCGTACGTCCACTCGGTGACTACACCACTCGCGAGCGTACGACGGAGTAAGCGATGTACCTCATCGTATTCAAACGTTGAGATCCCGAGCACCGGAGTCTCGACTTCCACAAGATCACCGACGGTGTCGTAACGATACGAGGTTGTTGAGGACGTTGCCCCACCCAGAGAGGTTGCGGTCACACTAGTGAGTCGCCCCAAGACATCCCAGGTCCACGCCACCGAAGAACCGTCACTGTTCGAAAGCTGATTTGGTCGCCCTGCTGAATCATAGGACCAAGTGCTCGCACCAGTCGCATCACTGAAGCCGAGCGGGTCGCCGATCGCGTTCCAAGTAAATGATTCGTTCTCTCCCCCAGACGTCACACGGCTCGCGATCCGGCCGGCCGAATCGTAGGCGACATCAATCGTCTCCCCTGAGGGTTTGGTGATCTGAATCGGGTCAGACGACAGGCCATAGGTAAAACCGTAGACCCCATCATCGCCGAGGCGTCTCGAAACCACGTCCAGATCAAAGTTGAGGACATCCTCTCGCAGCAGATCACCGTCGGGCGTGGTCAGAGTCTCTTTTAGACCGTCCGTCTGGACCGAGTAAGACCACTGCGCACCTGAGAGATCTGTCGCACTCGCCAATCGACCAAGGCTGTCGTAGGTGTAGACTCGCTCGGCGCTGCCTGGCAGTAACAGGCGTGTCGGAAAAGCATCACGCTCGCCTTGGGGAGTGCCAGGCAAGTACTCGACAAGTTCCTCCGAGCCGTCAGGACGCACCACTTTCGTCACTTCGTTCTCGCTACCGAGTTCCATTCGCGTCGTCCGATTCAGTGGGTCGGTCGACTCAAGCCAATTGGGACCATAGTCAAAGGTCCACTCTCGGCCAAGAGGATCCCGGCTCCAGGCGGCGCGACCGTCTGGAAAGTAGCCGAATGACCTCTCGTGATCGAGAGCATCAATGACCTTCGTGACGCGACCGACGCGGTCTCGCTCGTAGGTACGCTTGCCGACGTCGGCACTCGTGTGTTCAGAGATACGTCCGGCAGCATCATACGTGAGGTTGACTGTGCGACCGGCGGGGTCTACCTGTTGAGTCATCCGACCTGCGGCGTCACGTTGGTACTGCATCTCAGTGCCGTCTGCTAGCTCCCAGGCCTCAAACTCGCCACGCTCGCTGAACCGCCTACCGACGCGCCCGGCTAGAGGATTAGTAGCGGCAATCTCGCGGCCCAGGGCATCGTACTCGGCGGTATGCACGAAACCGCTTCCGTAGTCGGTACCAATCTCGCGCCCGGCAGCATCGTACGAGAACGACCAGGTACCGAGAGGACCCGTCATCGAGGTGACCTCGCCGTACCCGTCGTACGTCAGGCTCGTAGTGCTGCCATCGGATTCGGCAACCGTCAGAGGCTCTCCGAAGCGGTTGAGACTTTGGTAGCTGTCTGTTCCGAAGCGGTCGGACTCAGACGTGACGCGTCCGGTCGCGTCAAAATTTGTGCTCTCGAGTACGTTGCCGAGGCCATCTTCGACACGCAAAAGATTGCCCGAGCTATCGTAAAAAAGGCGCCACGTGCTGCCATCCGGCTGCGTCACTTGGGACAAGTGGCCAGCGGTGTCATGCACTGCCGTCGTCGTGTACTCTGCGGGGTCCGCACCCTCCGGATACGGCCGCACCATAGTCTGCAAGTCACCCTTGGAGTCGTAGGTCCACGTGGTCACGCCACCTTCCGCGTCCGTCCGCCGGGTGAGGTTGTCGTCACCATTGTATTCGAATTGCGTTTCATTACCGGCACCATCAATCAGCACCGTAACATTGCCCCGCGCATCGTAGCGGTAGGTTGTTTGCCGGTTGGTCGGGTCGAGTTTCCTTTCTTCTCGATTAGCGAGGTCGTGTTCGACTACTGTGCAGCGCAATAAAGAATCGCAGACACGCTCCACTCGGCCATCTGAGGCGTATTGTGCCGTCGCAATCTCTTTCCCTTGCGGATCGACGAGGCCAGCAAGAAAATGTCCTGCCTCATAACGATAGCCAAAGACGCTGTGGACACGGTCCTCGAAGGAGATGAGATCCCCTTGCGGATCGTAGGAGTAACGCAACACCTGCCCCATTGAGTCGGTGACTTCGAAAATCCTACCCTCTGCGTCACGACTAAAGACCACCGACTCGCCGGAGCTGTGGACAATCCCATCCTCATCGATCGCCAGGGTGTTGCCGTTGGCGTCCGCGATGCGCTCGATGCCCGTTGCGAGATCTAGATCAAAGACCCTTCCGTCGCGAGTCGTCAAGCGCACGTCCCGTGGCTCGTAGGTCTGCAACGTGTCCGTGTCAATCACCTCTGTCGAGCCGTTGGCATAGAAGACGTTCGTATTGCCCGGGATCTCGAGCGTTGCGCCTGGAATCGGGCCATCGACGAATTCGAAGCCCGCCGTAGCGAAACAGCCGCCTATGGTTACCGCCGGCAGCGTCAGTCGGCTACGAAAACGGTAGATCTCACGGTCTGAGAGCCGGATTGTGGTCAGATGGCTCTGCGTCTCGCCGACCGAATCGCATGGCAAAAAACCTTGCTGAATCTGCCATCCTTCACCCGGCGGCCGGTTGTTCCGATAGGAACCTTGACGAACATCGAGTGTCCAGCCGAAACCGAAGTCACCTTCTAGGTTACGTCCCCGGCTGTCGTAAGTACGCACAATCTGGATCGGAACTCCAGCAACGGGCACGGTGAGATCCACGAACGACAGCGTGAAGTGCCCGATTTTCATCCGACCGTCCACCACCACACTGATCGTCTCCTCAACCAGTTGACCCGAGAAGTCGACTGCCTCGAGCTTGAGATCATACATCCCATTCAACAACAACGTCGGATCAAACGAGCCAAGCGTCAGACCACTTACCGGTGTATTTCCAGAGGCGACCTCGGCGAAAGCTGCCCCCGCTTCTCCGGAGGGCCTGGACGACAGTATCCACCGATCAAGCGCATTGCTTTGAATCGTCCCAATGATGTCAGTCGGCGCGGTGACCTCAGCCAGATCCATCGGAGTGGCAATGTCGACGACAGGCGGTCCGCCAACGTTCTCGTAGTCGAGTGTTGTGTCTTCCGTCACCAAGACCCAGTAGCCACGCCCTGGCTGCATGAGAGGCAGGTCGTTGGCGTAGCTCGGCGCAGCAACATCGAAGCCTTCCCAGAGGTTCTGAGGATCGGACGGGTCAAAGCCAAAGACCCGGATGTATTTGCCCGCGATCGACGCAAGGGCTGAAGGTACCGGGCGCGGCTGCGCGAGTGGATAGCCGATAAGGTTCCAGCCAGTACACAGTTGGATCTGGGTGGTTGCCGGCTGAATTCCAGCCGAGGGCAACAATGCGCTTGTCGACACATCGACCCAGAGCCCTTGGGTATGATCGATTTCGGAGAGGTCACTCCCACCAACGTCTGCTGGATCGTAGACTTTCCATGGATCCGAGGAATCGCAAGCGTTATAGGCAAAAGCAGCGGTGAGCTGACTCGCGATCGGAGCAAGGACGGTCGCTGGTGCTGTGCTTGAGGGCTCGTTGGGGAGTGAGACTAAGTTGAAGCCGGTGAGGAGAGTGACGTCTGAACCTGTCGCCTTGGCAGGCACAAGGGCGGCTCCCGTTGCATCGCTCCTCTTGCTACGTGGTCTTCGGGGTGGCATTGGAGGGCGTTGGCTACCGGTCGCCTGGGAATCGCCCTGGATACCCAGGAAGGCTCCCGCCAAGACAGCGGCAGGCCCGAGCGACGCCACTTGAACGGGTGTCGGTGAAGCAGAGCTCTCAGCAACGTCATGACCGAAAGATCCTGGTGTTTCCTCAAACCAGTTCGCAAGTGGTTCGGTCGCTTCAAGAAAGAGATCCCAACTCGTGGCAACCAAACGGCCGAAATCCTGGATCGGACTCTTGGTGGCAGGCTCTTCCGACACCCGCTCCGTTCTCGAAGGCACGGCGTACGCAATACCGGTGGCCTGGAAACACAGCGCGAAACACAGAAGCTGAACAACAAAGTGACGAGCGT
>JAJCXQ010000478.1 GCA_029263355.1 Acidobacteriota bacterium
AAGTAGACCCAGAAACCGATCGCCAGCGGGGAATAAATCGCGAGAACGGCGGTGACCCAGCGAGGCCAGGGGGAGGGGAGTGACGCATTCGACCGCCATCGTGCGATGAGATGGCGTGCCAACCGGGCCGGCTGCTGGCTCAGGTTGGTCACGCCGAGACTGTCGGCCAGAACCCAGTAGCCATCGAACTTGAATATGGGATTGAGGCTGAATAAACAGCTACCGACGATCATCACGAAGGCGATTGCGAATGCAGGCCAATCGGTCAGTAAGAAGGTGAGCCAATAGACAGCACCCACTGTGAGTTGAAAGTAGACGCCTGCCAGATCGACGACAACCCGATGTCGGCGTCGAAGCTGCCAAGCTGTCGTCACATCACTGTAGAACGCGGGGAACACCCAATAGATAGTGAAACCGATGTCTGCCGGCGTGGCGCCATAACGTTTGCAGGCGGTGGCGTGACCTAGCTCATGGGCGATCAACGAGAGTGTGAAGAGGCCATAGGCGGGCCAGAAAGCGTTCCCTTCCATGGTCGGTCCAAGGCCTTGTACAAGGGCTAGGACGACCGTCAGGCCAATGAAGAGCAGCAGGGGTATGGCAAGACTGCGGTTGAAGAGTGGGGTCAGGCCACGAACCCAGCGGACAACCAATCCGCTGGGCAGCAGAGGCCAGCGAAACCAGAAACCCTTGGAGAGACCGGCTGCGGTCTGCTTTTCGATCGAGTCGAACTTGCGTATCAGGCGGTCGTAGGCCGCCTGAACGTCGGTGGGGGTCGGAAGAGTCCCCCGTTGTACGCTCATCTTCAGCGCGAGCTCGTCCCAACTCATCCCCGATTGGACGGCTTGAAGCAGATGATAGGCACTCTCTGAGACGCGAATCGGGCGTCCGCTCGGGCCGGTCACCAAGAACTCTGGGTGACCGGTACCGGTGTCTAATCGCTGTCCAAGGCAAAGGCCTCCAAGAGCCTCTTGACGAGCCATCTTCAGCTGGCCGTGAAGTAGCCGGAGCAACTGAACTGACCGCAAGGTTCGTCGGGAGGCAGGCGCCCGTCCCATGCTTCGCTCGAGAACAAGGAGGCTACTGTTAGCTCAATTCTCTGCTCGAGCGCTTCAGCCTCGAGGTCAGCTAGATCGATCGTCAGAATGTTCTGATTGAGGCAGTTGATGTCATGCGTGGCGGTGGTTTTCTTAATCACTTTCAAGCTCCTTTTATTGTTTCCCTTGCGGGGTTGAAAGGAGCTTGAGCAATACTCAAACCATAATTTTTAGTTTTATTAAGTTGCTGAGATTAAACACTTTAGTGGTTATTTGTAATAATCATTAGTGAATTTCCGGGGCGCTGAGTACCCGGCGCTTGAGAAAGCATTTACCCATGAAGGAGAACTCTTGTGCGACTCCCGACGTGGCATGAATTCATCGATCAAGAATTCAGTTTTTTTGGTTGGCAGGATCGCCTTATGAGGCGGGTAGCGGCTTACCCACGAAGGGTAATCCGTTACCCGGCCTGGCGATCAGCCTGTCAGTCTCAAGAGGACAATCGAGGCGGCGCGACCTTGATTCAATGCCCGAAAACTCAGCTGTTTCCGCGTATCACGGGGAAACATCTCTGCGTAGTCGGACATGGCCTGAGTCTTGCAATCTCAGAGAGAAGCAGCGACGGAGGGACTTGTATTACCGCATTTTGAAGACGCTGTGCTTCAGTAGCTGTGAGGTCACAGAAACTGGAAAGGGGTTGGGAGGGCTTATTTTTTGGTCAGTCGCTGCCGAGGCTGACCACTACTTTTGGCCGATGCTCTTAGGGCGTCGGTCTTTTTTTGCCTAAAAGATACCCAGACAGCTAAACGGTTACGGTGCGCGAAGATTCGACGCGGGGTTGACCCTCATCGCTCGGCGGGCCGGGAAAAAGCTCGCCAAGATGACGACGATCAACATCAGTAGAGTGGAGCCGATCATCGTCTGCAGGTCATATCCGGATACCCCATAAAGTATTCCAGAGAGTGTGCGCGCCAGTAGGAGCGAGCCTAGAAGTCCGAGACCGACTCCGCCATACGCTTGCTTCAGGCCAACCTGCAGAGTTTCCCGGCCGAGTTGCCAAGGCTGCGCTCCCAGAGCTTGGCGTACGCTGAAGTCGAATCGGCGCTGGGCTACGGAGTAAGCCACAACGCTGTAGGTACCTCCGGCTGCCAGTAGCAACGTGATGAGGGCGAACAGCGTGGTTAGCAGCGCTCGGCTTCGTGGCTCTTCTATGGTGGTGGCGACAACTTGTGAGAGCGGGTTGATCTCGTCGACCACCAGGACCTCCCCTAGGTCGCGCAGTCGTGCCCGAATGTCCGCGATCAGAGATTTGGGGGTCGGCGTGCGGATGACCAGGGTCAACGCTCGATGTGGAAGCTGAGCGAAGGGAAGATAAACCGTCGGCTGGATATCCGAGCGAACTCCACGATGATGGACATCACCAACGACGCCGATCACTCGGCGAACTGTTGAGCTACCCCAGTCGACATCGATCGTCTTGCCTATTGGATCCTGGCCTGGCCAAAGTCTCGCCGCCGCAGACTGGCTCAGAACCGCCACTGGGGTATTTGCTGTGAGCTCTTGATGGTCAAAATCTCGACCGGAGAGGAATGGAACAGCAAGTGTATTGAAGAAGCCGTCGCTGGTACCCCGCAACTCGACTTGGATCGGCTTTTCCGGCGAGGAGGTCGCAGCAGCGCGGGTACTCATACTAGCGCCCTGCATCGGAAGATGGTTGATCAGGCCGCTTTCTCGAGCCGCCGGGAGAACGGCGATTTCCTCGCGTATCCGTTGGTAGATTGGGCTCAGTTGTTTGGTTTCTGGATAGAGAGAGCGAGGTAGTTGTAGCCGCAAGGTCATTACTTCGCGGTGCTTGAATCCGGGGTCAGCGGTCGCCAAGCTACCGAAACTTTGCAACATCAGCGCGGCGGCGACCAAGAGGATCAGCGACAAGGCGATCTCCGCTAGGACCAGAGACTTCCGGAGGCGCCCCCCCTGACAGCCACCAGAGAGATTGGAGATATTGCTCTCTCGTAGTGCTGCATAGGTATGCGCTCGAGTTGCACGAAAAGCAGGGACAAGCCCGAAAAAGACGATTGTCATGAAAGCAAGAAGTAGGGAGAAAGCCAATGCTTCGAAGTCGAGGGCGACTTCGTTGCGACGGGGCAGCGTCGCGAAGGCATGACGCATCATCAATGTCAATCCAGTATGAGCTAGCAGAAGGCCTAGTAGGCTACTGATCGTCGCCATCAAGAAGCACTCGGTGAGGATCTGCTGTCCGACCCGTAAAGGGGAGGCGCCGATGGCTAGTCGAACGGCGATCTCCTGGTGACGTGTGGTCGCCTGGGAGAGTAGCGAGACACCGACGTTGCAGCAAGCGACGAAGAAAACGAAGCCTACGGCGGCCAACATCACCAGTAGCGCTGGGCGAACCGGTGCAATCAGTTGCTCAGAGACGCTTTCGATCGATCCATGCCAATCACTGTTGGTTTCGGGGTAGAGCCGCTCCAAGCTCTGAGAGATTGAGTCCAACCGACTCCGGGCTTGTTCGATCGAGGCGTCTTGGGATAGGCGACCTACGACTTGCAGATAACGCCGACCGTGGGGTGTTGGCGAGAGCTTGAGCGCAAAAGGCGCCCAGACATCTGGGGGCTCGAAGACCAGAGGTTCACCTATCTGAATCTCCGAAGGCATGATCGCTATGATGGTGGCGCGAGTGCTAGAGCCGGTGCCCTCCAGTAGGACTCGAGATCCGACAATGTTCTGATCGCCACCGAAACGACTCTGCCAGAGGCTATGGCTGAGAATGATGACTGGGGGCGAGTCTGGTTCGACGTCTCGTGGCTCGAAACCACGGCCGAACAGTGGTTCCACACCGAGCAGCGGAAAGAACTGCAAAGAGACCTTGGCGCCCGTCAAACTGAAGAGCTCTTCGTCTTGGACCAGGATGGGGCGCCACAGACGGCTGGCGGCAAGACCTTCTAATTCATCCAACTCAGCCGACCAGGCGGCGGCAGCTTCGAAGGAGGCAACCCGAAAGCTGCTGGCCTGTTGTGGGTGTGTCTCCCACAGGGTCACGAGCCGGTCTGGATCCGGGAAGGGGAGCGGTTGTAACAAGACTCCATGAACGACGCTGAAGATGGTTGTACATACACCGATGGCGAGAGCCAGAGTCAGGATTGTCGTGGTCGCTGCAATCGGCTTGCGGCTCCAGAGGCGATAATGGAAGCGGAGATCTTGAATTAGGGTCGACATGCGGTGGGCTCCTCTA
>JAJCXQ010000479.1 GCA_029263355.1 Acidobacteriota bacterium
AGGCGTGGAGTCATTTGTTGAAGGAAGCGCAATGAGCGACATGAAAGCGGTAGCAACAGTTCCCGCCGACCGGGTCGGGGATCTGCCAAAGATTCTAGAAGCTATGGCCCGAGGCGTCCGCGAGGCGCTGGTTAGGCACAAGCAGGCGCACAATCCAGTGGCGATTTGGCGAGACGGTGCCGCCGTGTGGATCGCGCCGGAAGACATCCCCGTGGACGACCAAGAGCCGCCGACCAAGTCATAGGGCGACGCCAATCTCGCTAACCTGAAAATCATCTTCTAGAGGAGGGCGCCCCATGGCGATCACCAACTACGAGCGCGTCGGTAAGGCGATGGAACTGCTCAAGGATGGGCTGGGACCGTTCGTCGAGCGCGAGCTCGCCAGCGAGTACCAGGACAACGCCAAGGCCGAGGCCGACCGTTTCATGAACGACGATCGCTTGCTAGCGAACCGTCCGCTTTCGGAATGGGACGCGGTGGGGCTGCTCAAGCTGATGTGGGCGGCCTGGAACAGCGTCTTCCGCAAGACCCTCGGTCACGCCGAACGCAGCCTGGTGAGCGAGCTGCGCAACCACCGTAACAACTGGGCGCACCAGCAGAGCTTCTCGAGCGACGACGCCTATCGGGCCCTCGACTCGGCGGGCCGGTTGCTCGCTGCGGTGTCCGCCCCCGAGGCGGATCAGGTCGAGAAGATGAAAATGGAGCTGCTACGGCTGCGCTTCGACGAGCAGGTGCGGGGCGAGAGGCGCAAGAGCGCCGGCACCGCCATCGAGAGCGCGGCGGCGGGCCTTCTCAAGCCTTGGCGCGAGATCGTGACTCCGCATCGCGATGTGGCCAGCGGTCGCTACCAGCAGGCCGAGTTCGCCGCCGATCTGTGGCAGGTCCACCTTGGCGAGGGCGCCGCCGAATATCGCGACCCCGTCGAATTCTTCCGCCGCACCTTCCTCACCGAAAGCCTCGAGCGCCTGCTGGTGGGCGGCGTGCGGCGTATTTCTGGTCAGGGTGGCGACCCGGTGATCCAGCTACAGACGAACTTCGGCGGCGGCAAGACCCACTCGATGCTGGCGCTCTACCACCTTTTCTCGGGAGCGAAGCCGAGCGAGCTAGCGGGGGTGGATACGGTGCTCGCCGAGGCGGGTGTGAAAAGCTTGCCCAAGGCGAAGAGAGTGGTGCTGGTAGGCAACAAAATCTCGCCCGGCAACCCCGCCACCAAGCCGGACGGCACAGCGGTGCGCACGCTGTGGGGCGAGCTGGCCTATCAACTGGGCGGCAAACAGGCCTTTGCTCGCGTCCAGGCGGACGACGAAAACGCTACCAACCCAGGGGACGTGCTTCGCGAGCTGTTCAAGGAACACGGGCCGTGCCTGATCCTGATCGACGAGTGGGTGGCCTACGCGCGCCAGCTTCACGATCAGAGCGACTTGCCTGCCGGCGGCTTCGAGACCCAATTCACCTTCGCCCAGGCGCTCACCGAGTCGGCCAAACTCGCCGGCAACTGCCTGCTTGTCATCTCGCTGCCGGCCTCGGACACGTCGGGCTCACCCCACGCGCGGGCCGACGATGTTGAAGTGGGCGGCATCCGCGGGCGGGAGGCCCTCGACCGACTGCACAATGTGGTCGGGCGAGTGGAGTCGTCGTGGCGACCGGCAACTGCCGAGGAGAGCTTTGAGATCGTGCGGCGTCGTCTCTTCGAGCCACTTGCCGGGCAGGATGCCTTCAAACAACGGGACGTGACCGCTCGCGCCTTCGCCGACCTCTATCACGCGCAGAGCGCCGAGTTTCCCCCCGACTGTAAGGACGGTGACTACGAGAAGCGCATCCAGGCCGCCTATCCAATTCACCCGGAGATCTTCGACCGCCTCTACACCGACTGGTCCACCCTGGTGAAGTTTCAGCGCACCCGCGGCGTGCTGCGCCTTATGGCGGCGGTGATTCATACCCTGTGGGAGAAAGGCGACCGCAATCCGCTGATGATGCCCTCGACAATTCCGATCGACGACCCGCGAGTGCAGTCGGAACTGACCCACTACCTGTCGGATAATTGGGCGCCGATCATCGAGAAAGACGTGGACGGGCCAAACTCCCTGCCGCTCAAGATCGATGCTGAGCAGCCCAATCTCGGCAAGCTGCATGCGACGCGGCGGGTGGCGCGCACCATCTACCTGGGCTCGGCGCCTACGTCAGCGGCAGCGCATCGCGGGCTCGAGGATCGGCGTATCAAGCTCGGCTGCGTCATGCCAGGAGAATCGCCGGCAGTGTTCGGCGATGCCCTGCGGCGGCTGGCGGCAGCCGCAACCTACCTGTATCAAGATGGCTCACGCTTTTGGTACGCCACACAGCCGACGGTGACCAAGCTGGCGGAGGATCGCGCCGAGCAGCTCAAGCGCGATCCAGACAAGGTGGCGCAGGAGCTGGACGATCGCCTGCGCGCCGACCTGCGCTCGATCGGAGACTTCTCTCGTATCCACCCGTTGCCACGCTCGAGCGCCGACGTTCCTGACGATCTCGACGCCCGGCTGGTCGTGTTGCCCGCCGAGCATTCCTACAGCAAGCTAGCCGGCAGCTCTGCCGAGGTGGCGGCGCAGGCGATCCTCGAGTCACGGGGCAACACGCCACGCCTCTATAGCAACACACTGGTGTTCCTTGCGGCAGACAAGATGCGGCTGCAAGACCTCGACGAGGCGGTGCGCAGATTCCTGGCCTGGGAATCGATTCTCGCGGAGAAGGAGGCGCTCAACCTCGACCCGCATCAGGTGCGGCAGGCTGAAACACAGCGTCGCGCCTCGGACGTGACGGTCACGGCGAGATTGCCCGAGACCTACCAATGGCTGCTGGTGCCGGAGCAGGTTAACCCGCAGGCCTCCATCGCCTGGCAAGCCCTCCGCATCTCGGGCGGCGCCGCACTCGCGGTACGAGCGAGCAAGAAGCTCCGAAGAGATGAGTCGCTGGTGGCTTCGCTCGGCTCGACGATCCTACGCAAACATATGGATGACGTGCCGCTGTGGCGCGGCGATCACGTCGCAGTGAAACAGCTCGTCGAGGACTTCGCACGATATCTTTACCTGCCGAGGCTGTCCGGGCCAGAGGTACTCGTCAACGCGATCCGCGACGGGCTAGAACTGCTGACTTGGAAATCCGAGACGTTCGCGTACGCCGAGAGCCACGACGAGGCGGCCGGACGTTATGGTGGTCTGCGCGGTGGACAAGCGGCGTCGTTGTCCGCCGATAGCGCGGGGTTGCTGGTGAAGCCAGATCTCGCGCAGCGGCAGATAGATGCCGATACGCCGCCGCTTCCACACGATCCTGGTTTCGATCCTGGTTTCGATCCTGGCCTTGATCCGCTGACCGGTCCCAGTACTGTGCCTCTACCTCCTCCCGAACGTAAGCTACAGCGCTTCCACGGCACGGTGAGTCTCGACCCCGCCCGTGTCGGCCGTGACGCCGGTCGCATCGCCGAGGAGGTCATCGCGCACCTCGCCGGACAAGTAGGGGCCGAGGTCACCGTGACCTTGGAGATCGAGGCATCACTGCCCGACGGGGCGTCGGATCAGACGGTACGTACAGTGACCGAGAATAGTCAAACACTAAAGTTTTCTAGCCATGGGTTCGAGGAGGAGTAGCACGTGGCAATTCAGACGCCAAAAGGCTCCGGACCGCCAATCAGGAATCTTTAGCCGTCCTGGCTAGCATTCTGGGTGACGACTAGGCAGTCAAGTCGTGGCTGGTGTCCTTCATTGCCGCTGGCCAACAGCCCCCCAACGTCACCAAACAACGCGGCTCTCGAGCCGCGCGAGGCCAACCAATAGCGAGGATCTATTCTTTGCTGACTTGATCCACTTGGGCAATCGGCTGATCAGGCTCGAATTGATGTTGGGCTTGCGCTCACGAAGTGTCGCCTCGACGAAGTTACGCAGGAACGCCAGGTGACGTTTGTTGGTTGCCCACAAGGTCTCGCCGCAGCAAGGCGTCTGGAGCCACAGCGGCAAACCGAAGTCGGGGTCGCGGGTGCCATCGTTGCGTGGGGTCCAGACTGCAGGGCTCGGGGTCTGTACGCCGCAACTCGAGCAGTCGAGATTGATGTGGGTGCGGTGTCGTTCGGTTGGCATCAACTCCCGGCGCAGCCATTCGCGACACTTTCTGCAGCGATTGTTGGCGAAGCCATGAAGAGGCCCGAACCAATGCTCGGTTGAAGATGCGTAGGATCGAGCGCAATGCAGGCAGGAGAACGTAGCACGCGAGCCCTGGTTGCCAGGGTCCCTCCTCACCACCGCATCTTCATGACAGCCAGGACACTGGACGTGGATCAGGTCCAAGAACTGAAACAGGTATTGTCCCTCGTCTTGGAAGCGCTGACTGCCTGGGCTTTTATCCATTCCTGAACCTTTATCGCGACTGTGCGAGACTGCCGCCCAACGGGACCTTTCAAGGGCAAAGGAATGCCAAGAGGGCTCGCGATGGAGTGGGATCTGGGCTGATCGGCACGACCCACAGGACAAGAAGGCCCGCTTAGCGTTCGATCGTGGATGCGGGAAAACCGAGACGCTCGAGGAGGTCGATGAATCGGGGATCTTCGCGGAAGAGGTCGGCGCGGGGGTCGGCGGCGATGTGGAGCAGACCGGCGGCGTGTTGTTCGTAGGCGCGTTCGAGTTGGACGAAAACCTCGTCGATGTTGCCGAGGGACAGGTGGGCGGCGGCGATCGCCACCGGGGAGGACTGGTGTTTCTCCAAGCAGGCGACTTGCCAGGTGTAGAAGTGACGCAGGGCCTCTTCGGTGTCGGACAGGGTGGCCACTTCCTGGCGCTCGGCCTCGCTGGCCCCCATGAGCCGCATCAGCTCGACGGCTTGTTCGAGGGCGCGACGGGGTCGCCCCAGCTTGCGATACGCGTTGAGCAGACAATCCCGCGCCGGCAAGTGGTCGGGGGCGAGGTCGAGGGTCTTGCGACAGACCTCGACGGCCCGCTCGTATCGCCGGGAGTTGAAATAGATCATCGCTCCATCGCCGTCGACGGTGGTGGCGATCGGGTCGAGCTCCCAGGCGCGTTCGGCATGGACCAGGGCCTCGTCGTGCCGCCGCAGCATCGACAGGTAGACCGAATAAACGTGCCGAGCCCGAGCATTGTCGGGAGCCAACTCCACCGCCCGGGCCAGGGACTCTCCGGCGGTGGCCAGGTCCCAGTCGGCATAGAGTTGGATCCTGCCCAATCGGACGAGCGCCTCCGGGGAGCTCGGGTCGAGCTCGAGGGAAGTGGTGAGGGCCTGTCGCTGGTCGTCGAGGGTACCTGGACGACGCTGGAGATGGGCCACATCGGCCAGCCCGACGTACGCTTCGGCCAGCCCAGGGTCGAGGGCCAGGGCCCGTTCGAACTCGATCCGCGCCTTGGCGAGCTCAGGTGGCGACACCTCGTCGAGAAGGTAGCGTCCGCGGAGCAGGGCCTCTCGGGCCAGCGGGTTGCTGACGGCGAGTGGCTCCACGCTCGGGTTGGCCGTGGCTTCGCTGAAGAGCCCCGCAGCGGCGACCTTGGAACCCGACACTCGGCCCGGCACGGCCTCTGAGTAGGTGGCTTCCGGAAGCACCGTCGCCCCTGGGCTTATAGCGTTGGCCGAAGGCCAGGGCGACGCTCCACGCCAGACCCCGGGCAAGACGAGCACCCCCAGGGCTCCCACGGTGACCGCGACCAGGCTCGGGCGGAGCCCCCACCGACGCATTGCCTTCAGGTGGCGCTCCGTCGGCGGAGCGCTTGCCGTCCGGTCGCGGACCGGGGCGAGAAAACGGTAGCCCCGCCGAGGCACGGTCTCGATAAATCGTGGCGCGTTGGCCACGTCGCCAAGAGCGGTGCGGATCTGTCGGATACAGGTGTTGAGCCCCTGGTCTTGCTCGATCACCAGGTCGCCCCAGACCCGTAGCTGAATCTCCTCCCGCAGCACGAGCTCCCCCGCCCGTTCGACGAGCAGTCGCAGCGCTTTCGCCGGCTGCGCCGCCAGGTGCACCGGCTGGCCCTGGTGTAAGAGGTCCCCGGTTTCCAAGTCGAGCTGGAAGTCGTCGAAGACAACCTTGCGAGGACCACCCACCCCAGGAGCCGAGGCCGCCCTGGAGCCCTGAGAAAAGGTCGAGGTGGAGTTGGAGGTCGTCGCGGTCGCCGGGTTTGTCATCATCGAATTCCGAAGCATTCCCTGTTTCTTACGAGAGCCCGGCGGCGAGGTTGCTCGTCCGCTGGCCAACGCCACCGACGGAGCCGACCGGCCGTCGCCCCGATTTTAGCTCGATTTCAGTGGATTTTAGGGTCTCTCCATGGCCTGACACGGGCTCCTCCGGCAGGCTGAAGCAGGTCGTCCGAACCGCAGCAGGTTGTCAGCCCCCGGGTGACCTCGTCCGCTGTCGCGGAAGCCGATCCGCCATCCACAACCCAGGAGACTCGAATCATGCCGAAATCTTGCAACCACCCACGGACCCACCGTTCCCCGCTCATCCTGATGCTCGGACTCATGTTGCTCACCGCGGCGCCCAGCGCTCTCGCCCAACAGAACACCGCCGCGCCCGAGGGTTTCGTCGGAGAGTATCTCACCACCGAGTCGTCGGTCGCCTCCCGTCTGGTGGCGCTCGCCGAGGCGATCCCGGAGAACCGCTATGGCTGGCGTCCCGCCGAGGGCGTACGGTCGATTAGCGAGGTCTTCATGCACGTCGCCCAGATCAACTTCGCCTCGGCCCAGGCAGCGGGCGCTCCACTGCCGGAGGGACTTCCCGAGGATCTCTCCAAGGTGACCTCCAAGCCGCAGGTTGTTTCGCTGCTGAAGGGCTCCTTCGACCTCACCCAGGGCGTCGGCCAAGGCATGCAGGGCCTCGACGTCTCCAAGCCCTTGCCGAGCACTGGCAGCTACAGCCTGCGCGCCGCCATGATGTTGCTCAACAACCACCGCGCCGAGCACCTCGGCCAGCTCATCGCCTACGCCCGATCGGTCGGCACCGTGCCTCCCTGGAGCCGCTGAGTCTGCGCCACCATCCTGAAACCACCCAAGCCCCCGAGCCTTCTAGGAGGTTCGGGGGCCCTTCAGCTGACGCGTGCCAGGTACCTATACCTGGGGCGATTACCGACACCAGTGCGTTGGCGGTCTGTCCCTAGTGACAGCAGGCAGTGTGCGACTCGCAGTTAATGGCGCTCAACGACTGCGGGGTCAAGGTTTACGGCAGGTAGTGTCCGGTATTTACATGTATGCGCAGTCGGCTATATATTGATGGCGCACCACTCACTGCGTTCCTCAAAGGAGGCGCCATGCGTCCATCTCTGCTGCTGCGACTCGCTTTATGGTTGGCTCTTGCGTTGATGCCAGCAACTGCCTGGACTGCGACCTACCATGTGGCGCCCGGTGGAGACGATACGAATCCAGGGACCCGAGCCTTGCCGTGGAGGACCATCGCCCAGGCCAATTCCACGCTGCAAGCGGGGGATAGCGTGCTGCTGCACGCCGGTATCTACGAAGATGCGATCTGGCCGGACAATCAAGGTCTTTCAAATGATCAGCGCATCACCTACCGTGCGTTTGGTGACGGTGACGTGGTCTTGACCGGTTTTCCCCTTACCGGTGCCCCGTCGGAAGGAGCGTTGGCTCTCGGCGCCACCCGATACATCACAGTCAGTGGCCGAGCGGCCGGCGATCCGGTCTCCGCTCGCCGTATTCGGCTCGCGCCGCAAGCTGATATCAACTCGCTCGCCAGCGTCTGCGGCAGCGAGGGCATTGTGGTAGAGAACATCTATGCGGAGTGTCCAAGCAGCGACCGCAACTGCTCCCGCGGGTTCGTGTTCTGCCTCAACTTCTGGGAGGGAGCCTACGAAACGCGCTACAACGTGCTGCGCAACTCGACCTTGATCGGCAACTCCGACGTCAGCAGCGACGCCAACGATTACACCGAAGACTTACTCACCATTTCCCACAACGCCCATCACAACTTGATCGAGAACAATCTGTTGACGACCTGTCGGCACACCTCCCTTTATGCCGATTCCGCGTCGTCTCACTCCAACGTCATCCGCGGCAATCGTATCCTCAACCCCGAGCACACCGCGTTGTCGATTTGGTCGGCGGGCATCGACTATCCGGAGGGGGCTCGCTTTCTGGTCGAGAACAATTGGCTCTCCGCCTCTGGGAGCACCTTCGAGCCCGAGGGGTTTCCAGGCAACACCTTTCAGTGGGGGGCAGACGAGCTCATCATTCGCCACAATGTCATCACCCAGGGCGGCAGCCTCGACCAGCAGACCTCATCGATCGGTGGCTTGATGGGTGCAACCAGCACTTCCTTCGGTCAGCCTTACTTCGCCACCGATGGCCGTATCTACAACAACTCGATCGTCGACAATCGCGGCGCCGCCCTCGGCATGATGGATTTTGGGGTCGACCCGGTGGATCTCGGCCGCCACATCTTTGTCAACAACATGATCTACGGCTCGACGTCCGAGGCGACCGGCAACCTACTCGCCGTCTACTGGGACGGTTCGATGCCAACCTCGGATCGTTACATCGCCAACGTCTGGGGGAATCCCGGCGGCGACCCAGCCGACGCGATTATCAGTAATGCTCATCGCGGCTTCGGCGATCTGGCGACCGCCGTCGCGACCTGGCGCAATCCGCAAGATCCCGAGCTCACGGATTGGGAAGGTTTCCCCAATCGTTATGATGCCGCGCCCGGCTTCGTCGACTACGCCGGCGCAAACTACGAGCTCGCCAGCACGAGCCCCTATCCGGATGCCGGCGCCCCCCTGACTCGTGTTGCGGCGGGGGATTCAGGCAGCGGCGCGCAGCTCAACGTCGATGATGCCCGCTTCTTCTTCGCTGAAGCCGCGGAGTTTCCTGCGTGGATGGGTGTCGAGCCCGAGTGGATCGCTATCGGCAGTCAGTTTGCTACCGCCGCTCGCGCACAGATCGCTGCCGTCGACGACACGACGGGTGTTGTGACCCTCAGTCAATCGGTCGCCCGTCAACCCGGCGATTACGTCTGGTTGTGGCGAGATAGCTCGGGTAGAGAGGTGGTTTCAGGGAGTGCCCCTGCCGTCGGCGCGTTCGAATCTTCGGCGCTTTTTGCCGATAACTTCGAGAGCGGTGACTTGAGCGGCTGGGCCGGTCGTTGAGGTCCATTGGCTTGTTTGAACAATGTCTCTAAATCTGCGTGCGAAGACGTTGCTCGTTTGAGCAACTGCTTCGCCACCGGTGCTAACGCGTTGCTCGTTTGAGCAACTGCTTCGCCACCGGTGCAAACGTGTTGCTCGTTTGAGCAACTGCTTAGACAATACGGTTGGCATGCGTGGCTATTCGTAGGGTCAGGCAGGCCGCTCGCGGTTCAGTCGTGATTGAGAACCGCGATTGGATCAACTCGAGTGACGCGCCGGGAGATCCGACGGCCAAGGCTCAGGCCCATCTCCGCTCGGCGCTGGTTGACGGCAAATGTCGAGAACTAGCCCCATCGAGTCGAAATCCGGTCAGAGTTCGCCTAGGTGCTAATCCTGCTGAGGTAAGAGCTTCGTGTGATCGACTCTTACGGAAACCTAGCGCCGAACGATCACCCAGCAACCGGCGCCAGCCAGCATCAAGAACAAAAGCGCAAGGCCGGACGGGCCCATCGCCGGGATATCACAAATTGCCTGGCTGCCGGGCGTGCCGCGACAAGGATCGATGCCTTCGCTTTCAACGTCGACGGTAGCGCTACAGAAGTCACCGGCGTCGCCGGCCGCGGAATCGCCGACGCAGACCATCCAGTCACCAGAATCGAGCTCACCGTTGAAGTCGGCGAGGTTGAAGCCTGGGCCGGTGTCCGGAACTGGGAAGTAGGAGCAAATGGCGTCGTCCTGACAAGCGAATTCAGTGCCGAGAAGGGTTGAACCCATGTCTTCAGCGCTGTCGACAGCGTCGTCGTCAAAAGTGAACGGCGAGGTTTCGACCAGATCCGAGCTGTCACCACAGCAGCCGGTACCGTCGTCAGCGGGTTCCGCGAAGCCCGCGCGGCTTTGCAAGGTGGTGACAGTGCCCTCAGGGCTGACAACCTTGATCGTCAGGTCGCCGATCCACGAGTGATTGATACTGACGTCGACGTTGACGTCGAGAATGGTCCCGCCGGTGACCGCAGGGACCGTCAAGCAGGCCATCGACGCCACTGATCCATCGTAGGCGTCGTCAGGGATGGCGGTGCAAGTACCATCCGGGACATAGCTACCTGGCGATTCACCTGTAGCAAGCTTGTCCGGGTCAGTCGGCAGCGCCGACAGGGGTGCCACAAGGGTTGATCCGAACAGAAACACTAAACATAACTTGCGTCTGAAATTTGACATGTGGATTGCCCTCCTTGCTTGTCGAGATACGGCTGACGGGGTCTGAGATTTCAGCACTTTATATGGACACTTGAGGTATCATAGATCGATCTCGTCAGGATTCATAGCCTTGCGCCGCGCGAGGCTCTATGAAAAAGGGAGAGCTCAATGACCAGGCACGAACTTCTTCGCGTATTCATCAGTTACTCCCGGGCTGACCAACATCAGGCTCACGAGCTGGAGAAAAAGCTCGAGAGTGAAGGGTTTGCGCCGGTCTGGGACTCGAACAACCATGCTGGAGAACCGTTTCGACATCAGATCGAAAGGCAGATTAGTCATGCCCATGTCTTTATGCCGCTGCTCTCGAAGGCG
The DNA here is from genome assembly GCA_029263355.1 of Acidobacteriota bacterium. Lineage (GTDB taxonomy): Bacteria > Acidobacteriota > Thermoanaerobaculia > Multivoradales > J023 > JAAELT01. Next base: position 10,665 of record JAJCXQ010000479.1, read on the forward strand.
TCCGCTACCAGCAAGTGGGTTCACAATGAGATAGGTCTCGCCATCGGCCGCAATGTTCCAGTGTTGCCGATCTGCATCGAGGGTGCAAAACCTGAGGGAATTGTTACCGATTTGCAGCCGGAACAAGCAACAAAGGTAAAGGATTTGCGGGACCTCCGTGATCCCATCGAGTGGTTGGTCTGCCAGCACTCCAATAAAGGTTTGTATTCACGTTGTGAATTTGTCGAAGAGCGGACAGAGGCCATCGTTTCCCACACTGAAGAGATACTCAGGATTCAAGGCAGTGACGGCTCTCGGGCAATGAGACATATTGCTTGTTTTGGTTCACTGAGTATCCCAGCCAGCCGCTGGGATCGGGCTTGGGCCAAGAGAAACCGTCGCCAGCCGCAAGGCCCGACCTATCGAAAAGAAGCAATGAGCCGGGAGCGAGTACTCTTAGGAAGATATGCCAAGCTCCACGGCTGCGATCTTGTTGTTCATCCGTATCACCAAGAGCTCTACAGCACCGAGATACGTATGCGCTGCAAGCTGTTGGTGAAGTTCATCGATTCGTGCGAAGACGGACGGATAAGGGTCAAGATTAGCGAGTTCGCCGAGGGTGAGAATCAGCTGATCATTGGTGACTGGTTCCATGCAGTGTCGAACTCACCGAAGACTGACGGTTTTAGGCATACCTTTTTCACCACACACGCGCCCACTGTTCTGAAGCAGTGGCAGGATTTCGAGCATCGTTTTCCAGGCGGAAGTGACTGGATGTACGAAAAGAAAGAAGCGATCGCCGGGATCAAGCGTTTCGTCAAGAGGAAGCTAAAGGAGCACCAGGATCCAACCTAGTTAGATCCCGTCTAGAAACGCCTGTTGGCCGGTCGAGTGTTGTGGGCTGCGCTCAGCCTGCGTGACTCGCACGGCCGACACCAAGAAGCATAAAGCTAATTTAATCATAGGGTTTAGCCAGGCCACCGGTCATGGTTGCTCAAACATCCTCGGCTGTGCTCGCTCCACACACCCGACCTGGCGGACTCGAAACGCAGTTTCTGGACGGGATCTGGTTAGGTCCCGTCCAGATTTACGATTCTGGGTTATTCGGGCTGACTACTGCGTGACGTTTTGAGCTATGCGTTAGGCGTCGCCGTGATCAACGTCCCTTCTGTCAACAGATCTTGCAGTACCAAGATGATGCGGTGGTCGCTGGCGACTCCAGGGCGTTGGTGTTGAAAGCGAGCGACGATCTCGTGTGCGGCGCTGGGCTCTCGACACAGACTGCAGAGACGGTTGACATCGGAGGTGGACATCTGGGTTTGACCGGACAGTCTCTCATTGTCTCGCGACTGCAGCTGAAGATGTGGATCCAGATGGATCTGACCGGCTCGGCGTCGCCAGAAGGGCGCTTCGGGCCAGCGCCCCTCCTCGCGGTAGTACTCGCGGCGGGCAGTAAGGTAGCCGTCGAAATTTGCCTCCACGAGGCGGGCGTAGCGGGTCAGGCCGTCGGGCTGGTGCTGGTTGTCGTTTTGGGGCTGAGTGTTCTGCTGACCTTGCAGGTGATCACTGATGGCATAGGCCGCCCAAATGCCGAAGTGCAGAGCTTTGAAGATGCCCTGGGACGACAAAGGGTCGAACGTGCTAGCAGCGTCACCCACTGCCAGCCAGGAGTCGCCGACTACGGATTCAAGGAGCTGTGATTGGGCGGGGTGGCAGGTTGGGTCGTGGTCGAGCCCGGTGTAAGCGAGGATCTGGCAGGTTTGTTGGGTCGTCGCCAACGCTTCGAGCCAGGGTCGGCGGTGACGCAGGTCGAGGGCGGCGATGCGGTCGTCGTCGCTCATGCATGCGACAACCAGGCGGTTGTCTGGCAAGCGGGCTGAATACCACCAACCTTCTTCCCAGGCTTCGACGAGCGTGTGGGTGGCGGGCAGCACGGTGTCCTCTTTGAGGTCGAAGAAGGCGTAGAGCCCGAGCAGGCGATCGCAGACGATACGACCGATGTTCTGGCGGCGTGCGAAGGCAGCGCGGCGACCCGTGGCGTCAACCACGAAGCGCGCTTGGGCGATCCGTTGTTCACCGTCTTGACGCAAAGTCAACTGCCAGCCACCGTCGTGACGATCGCTGTTGATGAAGGTGCAGCCGGTCCACAGCTGGGCCCCTCGGGTCTTCGCTCGAGCTGCTAGCAGGGCGTCGAATCGAGCGCGGTCGAGGTGCCAACCTTCGCCGTCGGGATGGACGATGAATTCGTTCTCATGAGGTTCTTCGCTCCCCCAGGCGGCCGTTGTGCCGTGGGACGGCATATGTCCGGCGTCCAGGAATGCTTGCCAGATTCCGAGGTGCTCGAGTAGACGACGGGTCGACGGGGGCAGGGTTTCACCGATCCGGGCGGCGCGATAATCCGAAGCTTCGACGATCGCTACTGACCACGACGGATCGTGGCGACGCAGGGCCAGAGCGGTCGCCGCGCCCGCCGGTCCACCTCCGAGCACTGCGATGTCGACGCGGTTCGGGTCGCCGGAATGCGGCGCCGTGGCAACCATCAGACCGGGCCGACGGGAGGACGGGGGCAGCTAGAGCATGTGTGGGGCGAGGCGGTGGGCCTGTTTCGCGACCCGAGCCAAGCTGCGGTGACGAGGCCCGCCAACCCGAACGTTAGCAAGACGTTCGACCCTAGCCAGAACTTGCCGGCGAAGGCCATGCCGGCACCCAGTGCACCGAGGGCGACCGGGCGAGAGTCGCCTCGTGCGCCGCATTGTAGGCCCGGCGCGACCACGAACAGGGTCAATGCGGCAGCGGTCAAGGGCTCTAATCCGACGCGGTAGATCGGCGCTACCAGGGACGCAGTGGCCCCGAAAACGCCACCCAGGGGCAACACGCAGAGTGGGCACTTGGGCAATACGATTAGGGCAGCTGTCGGCAGTAGCGTCCACCCTCCGACGCTGGCCCGCCATCGAACGGATTCAGTCTTGGCAGACTGCATACTCAATTTCAATCTTTGAACAATCGTAAAGCTATTTTGAACAATCATAGGCCGGTTCGCTCGAGATTCATAGCGTATGTCGAGTAGGACCGTCGCGGTGACGGTTGTTGGATCCCGTGCCAATTAGAATGTCTTGGTGATCTCCGAACTCGCAGTGCTTCTCCTGCTCCTCGCCGCTCCCGGAGAGATCTGTGGAGTCGTTGGGGCCGAGGCGGTTTTGCTCGCCGAGCTCAACGCCGCCCGACAGGTGGCTGGGCGGGAGGTGGTGGAGGCACATCCGGTGCTGTGTGAGACCGCCCGCGACGAAGCGGCGGTGGTGGCGGCGAGTGGTGGGACGCCAACGCAAGCTGGGCACATCAACAGCATTACTCGTCGGCTGTATCGCTCGGGTTACGCGCCCCATAGCTGGACTGAGGGTTCGCTGATCACTACCTCGGATGTTTCTATCCTGAGCCAATGGTGTGCTATTCGTCCCGAGTGGTGCGAGGAAGCGAAGACCGGGGACTTCGAGCACGTTGGCATCGGCCTGGCGCGTTTTGAGGACAGGCTTGTCGTCACACTCGTGCTGGCGATCGAGACCCGTACGGTCGAGTGGCGTCAGGTTGAACCTCTCAAGGACTTGGCTTGGGTTCGAGAGGTGGCGTTAGAGGAAGTCAATCGGCTGCGGCACTCTGCCGACCGCGAACCGCTCGCCTCTGATAGCCTGCTCGACGCTGCCGCCCAGGGTCACGCCGAAGACATGTTGCGCCGTGAGTATTACGACCACGCGAGTCCGGAAGGTGAGACGGTCAAGAACCGTGTCCGCGCCGCCGGTTACCACGGCAGCCGTCTGCTGGCGGAGAACATCGCCAAGGGGCTCTTCACCCCAGACGAAGTGGTCCGCCGCTGGATGAATAGCTCCGGTCACCGCCGTAATATCTTGCAGCGTCGTGCCACCGAGGTGGGCCTCGGCGTCGCTTTTGGCGTCAACCAAGCCAACGAATTCGAAGTGGTCTGGGTGCAGGTGTTCGCCGGGCGTTAGACTGCCAGTCTCAATGCGTCGATCTGGCAGCGGTGTCTACACAATACGGTCGCAGGCCGGGCCTTGACTTTGGATCCGATAGGAGGCCCGTAATGGCCAATATTCCCCAGTGTTACCGCCGCAGACTACTCCCGGTTTTGACTTGCAGCCTGGTGCTGCTGGCCGCGACCCTCGAGGCTCTGCCGGCGGCGGACGAAGAGCCATCCACGGAGCCGAGAATCCTCCTGTTCCGTGTCCTGCCGACAGTGGTCGATGGGACGCAGGTTCACGAGTTTCACTGGGAGGTGGCGAATACCCATCGCGTCAAGCTCTTCCGGGACGGCTCTGAGATGGGTGGCAGAAGCCAACAACCTGATGGCAGTGTGGGCTGGGACTTGTCGATGTCCGGCGCCTTGCGAATGCGACTGAAGGCAACGGCCACGTTTGAACTGGTTGCCGAGGATGAAGCCGGAAACTCCGTACGCCAGAGCCAAGTGGCGGAGGTGGGGGTTCGGAAAGAGCCCGGAAAGCGGCCCGGGAAAGAGCCTGGAAAGCGGCCTGGGAAAGAGCCTGGAAAGCAGCCCGCTCCTCCCGCTCCGCCCGGGAAGCTGCCGTCTCCCAGCATCCAATCGTTTCGAGTCAGTCCGGCAATGGCGGCGCCGGGTGACGAGATCAAGTTTTACTGGGAAGTCGAGAACGCGCAGTCCATTCGTCTCTTCGAGGGAGACCACGAGATCGACCTGAGAGGCCTGGAAGACACTCTGAGTACCGGTGGAGCGGCTGCGTTCCTGACCACGATCGACGAGACGACAACCTTCCGCCTGGAGGCGACCGATCGAGCCCGCAGAGCCACCAGTAAGTCTTTTTTGGTCCAGGTCAGGGGAAGCGCCGAGCCGGCGGAAACGTGCTCGGTCCGTGGGCAACTGGAGGGGAAGTGGCGGCAGCAGGTCCGAGAGCGTCCGACGGGACCGGAGTCGACTTGGACGGTGGCGATTTACGTGTTCGCTGACGGATCGAGCCAGCCCGTCAGTCATGCCACGGTAGACCCTCAGGGCACCTACCGCATCAGCGACCTCACCGCTGGGAAGAGCTATCGACTCAGGCCTAATTGGGACTCTGTTCCTCGGCAGGGCAATGTCTCCTGTAGCGCAGGACAGACTCAGGAGGGCCCTCGGTTCAGAATCACGGGACGTCCTCTGACGGATTGATTCTCGAAGAGTGCGAACGTCGATGGTAGGGTGGCGATCCTGAATTTCAACCCCGGGGACACGAAATGAAGCGATCTGCGACCTTTAGTCTGGCTAAACGTGTGCTGTTGAGCTCCTGTCTTTTGCTGACCGGTCTTTCGCTGACTGCGGCGGGTGCTCAGGCCAAGCAAGGTGAAGGCACCGGAGCACAAGCTTTTGCCCAGTTGGAACAGCTGCTGCCCACCCCTGGGGATACCCGCACCGCGTCCGGAGCCCCGGGGCCGGAGTATTGGCAGCAACGGGCTGACTATGTGATTCGCGTCGAGCTCGACGACGAGAAACAACGTCTGATCGGTTCTGAGACGATCACTTATCGCAATCTTTCCCCCCATGCGCTGAGCTACATTTGGGTGCAACTCGACCAGAATCGATTCCGGCCCGACTCCGACGATATGTTAACGGCCCGTGCGCCCAATTTTGAGAAGTTCCCCTACCGGGCCCTCGAGCAGCTCCTGACCCGCCGTGAGTTCGACGGCGGCTTCGACATCCAACGGGTGGCTGACGGCAACGGCGAGCCGCTACCGCATCGCATCGTCAAGACGATGATGCGAATCGACCTTCCGAAACCTTTGGCAAGTGGTGAGTCGTTCGAATTGCAGATCGACTGGCAGAACAACATCATCGATGGCATCGCCTCTCGCGCTCGCGGTGGCTACGAGTACTTCGAGGACGACGACAACTACATTTACGAGATTGCGCAGTGGTACCCCCGCGTCGCCGCCTACACCGACTATGACGGCTGGGTGAACAAACAATTCCTGGGTCGTGGCGAATTCACCCTCGAGCTCGGCGACTACCGCTTGGAAATCACCGTTCCCGACGATCACATCGTCGCCGCTACCGGTGTGCTACAGAACACCGACGAGGTGCTGACCGAGGCTCAGCGGGGGCGGCTGGAGGATGCGAAGACGGCTGCAAAGCCGGTCTACGTGGTGACGCCGAAGGAGGCGGAACGTCATCAATCAACCCCGGCGAGCGGCAAGAAGACTTGGATCTTCAACGCCGAAAACGTGCGTGATGTCGCCTTTGCGTCGTCCCGCAAGTTCATCTGGGACGCGATGGGGCACCGGACCGGTGACAAGACAACCCTAGCGATGTCGTTTTATCCCAACGAGGCCGAGCCGCTGTGGAGCCAGTATTCCACCCACGCCATCATCCACACGCTGGAGGTCTACTCGCGGTACACCTTCGAGTATCCCTATCCGGTAGCGATCTCGGTCAACGGTCCGGTCGGCGGCATGGAATATCCCATGATCTGTTTCAACAAGCCGCGCCCTTACGCCGACAAGACCTACCGATGCCGATCGTGACAACAATCAATTCCCGCGGGACGTCGTCAAGTCGCGATTCAAGCTCTTCAAGGTGAAGGAAGATCCCAATCCGATGCGCCGCGGTGAGAAGAGTGAGAAGGATGGCGCGAGCAAACGCTGAGCCCCGCGGTAGGATAGGGGCGGCTGTCGCGCTGCTGACAACGCTGGTTGTGGTCGGCAGCGCATCGGCCCACGAGTATCACCTCAGCGCCGCGGAGGTTGAGCTCAATCCGGACACCCATCGTCTCGAAGTTGCGCTGAAGATGATCCCCGAGGATCTCGAAGTCGCCCTCGCCGAGGGGCGGGACGGCGCGGTGCATCTTGATGCGACCGAGGGCGTCGATGAGCTGATCCAGAGCTACCTCGCGCCCCGTTTTCGGGTTGTCGGGCCCTCCGGTGAGCCCCAACCCATCATGTGGGTGGGTAAGGAAGTGTCGTATCGGGCGGTATGGCTCTACTTCGAAGTGCCGGTCGACACGGTGGGGCCCGACACGGTGGGCTCGTGGACGCTCGACAACCGGGTTCTGCTGGACCTCGAGCCCAAGCAGATCAATACGGTTGTCTACACCGTCGGAGGGAGGAAGACGAGTTGGACGTTTGCGGCGGGGTCGAAGCCGGTGGTGCTGCCGTTGGCGGGGGATGCCGGTTCCCCCCTTTGAAAAAGGGGGGTTAGGGGGGATTCTCTTCAGGTCGGCAGGATCTCCAGAAAATCCCCCTCATTCCCCCATTTTCAAGGTGATTTCTCCAATACTCCATAACACTCCACAATGGCTAACCACTTTCAATGAAACAACATACGTGTTGCAGCGTTCCGTAGACAGTGGGTGCTTGTCGGCCAGTGCTGCCCCCAGAGTGCCCCCAACCAGTCGCCCCATTTGGGGCGGAATCAGCGAGATCGCACCTGGCGGGCCTGCTGGATCGGGCTAAGCGGGCGCATGCTCGTCTGCGATTCCTGACGCAGCAGATACAGGATCTTGAGAAGGCCCGTAGAGCTGCGGTGCGTCTGGGCGACGGGGAGCTGTTGGATAAAGTCCGTCAATCTCCGAAATTTACCCCGAAGGGGTTCATCACCGCGTTGCGCAGCCGGGTCTTTTACTCCTCCTTCAGCACCACCTTCGGATCCACCCGTCCTGCTCGCCATGCCGGCAGCCAAGCGGCTGCGAGGCCCACCGCGGCAAGCACGACCGGCAGCGTCAGAAAAGTTAGCGGGTCCGCCGGTGAAATTCCATAGAGGACGCTCGAGACCAGCCTTGTCAAGGCCAACGCCAGCCCCACGCCGAACAGGACCCCTGCCGCCGTCAGCCAGGACGCCTCGGCGAGCACCAGGCGTACCAGGTGACGGGCCGTCGCCCCCAGGGCCATGCGGATGCCCAGTTCACGTAAACGGTAGCGCACCGAACAACTCATCACGCCATAAATCCCGAGGCAAGCCAGGGCGAGGCCGAAGAGGCTGAAGAGCCCCGATAGGACGCTATGGAACTTTGGATTGCTAACGTCGGTGGTGATGCCGTCGTAGGTGCCGAACTCGAGTACGGCCAGGTCGGGATGGACGGTGGAGAGAGCTCGGCGAGCCGAGGGTATGACCGCCTGGGGTGGCCCGGTCGTCCGTGCTACCGCCTCCAGCCGGGTACGAAAACGAGGCCGGAGATATTGTGCGAGCGGCAGGTAGACGAACGGCTTGGGCTCCTCTAGACGGGTCTGGTGGCGGATGTCGGGAATCACTCCCACCACTCGAAAGCGACCCTCGGCCGCGTCGGTTTTCAGGTGGGGCCAGCGCAGATCCTGGCCGATGGGCTCGACGCCTTCGAAGAAACGGTCGACGAAGGCCTGGTTGACGATCGCCGCGCCCATGGCGCCAGCCCGGTCCCGAAGGTCGAAGGAGCGGCCGCGGACGAGGGGAATGCCGAATGTCTCGAAGAAGTCCGGACCGACCTGCTGCAGCTCGACCCAGGATTCCTCTTCCGGCCGCTGCGGGAAAACCACGTAGCCCCCCGCCCTTTTGCCGGTGCCTGGGATCGCCGTGGTGAGCGTCGCCGTCTCGACGCCGGGTAACGCGGCGAGTCGCCGCCGTCCGGCTTCGTAGAAGCCGCGCCAGGCCTCGCGGTGCTCAGCCGAGTCGCCGGATGGGGGATACAAGGGGGGGATTGGGGGAGCTACAGCCGTGAGAGCTGCCATCAGCTGACGCTCGGTCTCGAAACCAAGCTCGCGGCCCTCGAGTCCTCGTAGGCTGCGTATCAGGAGCCCAGCCAGCAGCAGGAGGATGGTGGCCAGCGCCACCTGAGTGATCACCAACAGGTGCCGCGCACCCAGACGCCGTCCCGGCTGGGTCTCGGCGCCGCCGCTCTTGAGCGCGCTGATCAGGTCCGTGCGGGCGGCGTGGAAGATCGGCGCCAAGCCGAAGAGGCAACCGGTCCCGAGTGCCACCAGGAGGGTGAAGCCGAGCACCCGGTCGTCGTAGCGCATCCACTCGTTTCCCTCCCAGAGGTGGGCGTAGCCGAACGCCATGCTCTCGGAGTACCGCCGGATGACAGCCAGGAGCCAGCGCGCGAAGACGAGACCCAGGCCGCCGCCGGCCAGGGCCAGGAGCCCGCTTTCCGTGAGCAAGCGTCGCGCGATCCGGCCCTGGCTGGCGCCGAGCGCGGCCATCACCGCGATTTCCCGCCTTCGGCCGGCGGCGCGCGCCAGGAGCATACTGGCGACGTTGGCACAGGCCAGGAGCAGCAGGAGTCCCACCGACCCCGCCATCATCATTTCCGCGGTCTTCAGGTCGAAGCTCATGGAATCGATGCGGCTCACCGTGACGTGACGTTCGGCTCCCTCTGGCCATGGACGCTCGCGGTCGAGGTTCTTGGCCACGACGGCGAGGCGGGCCTCGGCCGCCTCCGGCCGCACGCCTCGCTGGAGCCGCAGGAGACAGTGGAAGCGCCCCGCATCGTGGTCGGCCAGGACTGCGGCCTCGGTGAGATCGTCGTAGCGCGGCGCCGGCACGTAGACGGCATGGGGATCGCCCGTGCCCTCGAAACCCCGGGGCGTGACGCCGACGATGGTAAAGGTGTGACCGTTGAGACGCAGGGGGCGCCCGAGGACCTCTGGATCGGCCCCCATGTGCCGGCTCCAGAACGTGTGGTCGATCACCGCCACTGGCGGACCGTCGGGCCTGTGTTCCTCGGGCAGGAAGTCGCGGCCCAGGGCGAAGCGGACACCGAAGAAGTCGAAATACTCCGGCGATACCGCCGCACCCACCCTGACGAACGTCTCGCTGACTCGGCTCCCCTCCTCCGGCACCGTAAGGGTGAGCACATCCCAGCTCCAAGGCGCGAGCTCGCCCAGGTCCGCGAGGGCTTCGCGGTAGAGCTGGGCGTGCGGGTACGAGGTGGGACCGTCGGGATACTCCGCCGTACCGGTGTAGACGTGGTACATCCGTTCGGCGTCCGGCGCGTCGAGGCGGAACCAGTAGAGCTCGACGAAATAGGTGAAGATCGCCGTCGAGGAACCGATTCCCACCGCCAGGGTCAGGACGATCACCAGAGTGACACCGGGCTGACGCCGGACGGAGCGGAAAGCGTCGCGGACGTCGCGCAAGATGTCGAACATGTTCGTCCTCCTTAGGAAGCATCATACGGACGAGCCGCGGTCTCCGTCACACGCGTGTGACGCCTGTCCCAGCCCGATCGAGTACCACCGGCTGGAACGTAGGCGTATCGAAGAACTTGCCGCGCTGGTCGCGAAGCAATGGAATGTCAGCATCGCCGCGAGCGTCGTCGTGGTCGGCGGGGCGCTTTACCAAGAGGTAGCAATCCGCGCCCGCATGAATGTAGTGAAGCGGATCGACGGACGCTATCTGCGCCGCCAGCTCGCCCGCTGGGCCGGCGAGATTTCCGCCTGAGTGCCGACGCCCGTATTGGCGGGCGTTGATGGCTGTGGGGCACTGTGGCACAGTGCTGCCCCCAGAGTGCCCCCTGGCACTATCTTCGGGGGCTATGGTAGGCTACCCCCATCATGGACACGACGGGAGCAAACACCTACCAGTCAGTCACTTACGAGGTGTTTCTTCCGGCGAAATCTGCGGGAATTCCGGCCTCTGCGATCCGGTGATCCCCCCTTTTTCAAAGGGGGGAAGCATGGTTCGTACCCTGTCAGAAAGCTGGCTCAGCTCCGCAGAAGTGGGTCGCGGCACCAGAATCAACAGGTGAAAATCACTTCGACGAGGCTCGCCAGGTCGTATGTGCAAACG
>JAJCXQ010000480.1 GCA_029263355.1 Acidobacteriota bacterium
TACATGCGCACCGACAGCAACACCCAGGCGGCACGCGCCCTCGAAGACTCCCGGCAAGTCATCTCCAGCGCCAACGGTTCCGACTATCAGCCGCCCCATCCGGAGCAGTACAAGACCAACGCCAACCGCGCCCAAGAGGCACACGAGGCGATTCGGCCAACCGATCTTTCCCGCCGGCCGCAGGACGTCAAACCCTATCTCGACGCCGACCAGTTCCGCCTCTACGAGCTGATTTGGAAACGCACCATTGCCTGCCAGATGGTGCCGGCGCAGTTCGAGCGCACGACGGTTGAAGTCGAAGTCGACGCTGGCGAAACCCTCACATTCTCAGCCAACGGTCGCCGGATTGTTTTCCCTGGCTTTCTGCGCGCCTATGTCGAAGGCTCCGATGACCCGGATGCCCAACTCGGCGATCAGGAGACCCTGTTGCCCGCTCTCGAGAAGGGCCAGCAGCTCGCCGCCAGTAATGTCGAGGCCGAAGGCCATCAGACCAAGCCGCCCTATCGCTACACCGAAGCCAGCTTGGTCAAGAAACTCGAAGAAGAAGGCATCGGCCGTCCCAGCACTTACGCCTCGATTATCAGCACGATTCAGGATCGTGGTTATGCTGACAAGAAGGGCAATGAGTTGGTGCCCAGCTTTACCGCCTTCTGTGTTACCAGCTTGCTAGAGAACCAGTTTGCCGACCTGGTCGAGACAAGTTTTACCGCCGTCATGGAAGACGAACTCGACAACGTGGCGGGTGGCAGGCTGGCCTGGGTCTCGTTGGTGTCTGACTTCTACAATGGGCGGGATGCCAACCCTGGTCTAAATCAGCGTATCGAAGAGAGTGAAGTCACCTATCCCTCGATCCCCCTGGGCACCGATCCCGACTCCGGCGAGGAGATCAGCGTCAAAGTCGGGCGCTATGGACCCTACGTGCGCCGCGGCGAGGGTGGTAAGGAAAATGTCGCGACGATACCCGAGGGTACGGCGCCGGACGAGATGACCCTCGATGTCGCTTTAGGTCTGTTACTGGCCAAGAACAGCGAAGACGAACCGATTGTTACCGATTCCGTCACGGGCCGTCCGGTGACCCTGAAGAGCGGTCGCTTCGGCGAATACCTCGAGCTTAGCCAGACCGAAGAAGAGCAAGAGGCGAAGCAGAAGCCGCGCCGGGTCTCATTGCCCCGGGGCCTCAAATCCGCCGACTTGACTCCCGAGATCGCTCACAAGTTGATTCAGCTTCCCCGCTCCCTTGGTGAGCATCCCGACAACGGAGAACCGATCACCACCGGGCTCGGTCGCTATGGGCCGTTCCTCAAGCGGGCCGACGAGTATCGTAATCTGGAGTCCTGGGAAAAGGCTTGCGATATCTCGTTCGAAGAGGCTCTGACGATCCTCGCCCAGCCCAAGCCGGAGCGCAAACGGTTCGGCGCCAAGAAGACCGTGCTCAAAGAATTGGGTGAAATCGATGGCGCCGTCGGCAAAGTTCAGGTGCTGGATGGGCGGTATGGTCCCTACATCACCGACAGCAAGACCAACGTCACCGTTCCCAAGGGAACGGACCCCCTGAGTGTGACCCCCGAGCAGGCCAAAGAGATGCTCGATGCCAAGCGCAAGGCGCCCAAAAAGCCCCGCCGCAAACGTCGTAAGTCCTGACTCGACCACGTCTCGCGACATCGTCGGCGCCCTTGGCCGTCTTGGCGGTCGATGCCATCACCAGCCATCGGATGACGGATCCCACTGAGGATCCGTACACCCAGCGTGCGTTTAGTTTCGACCCTCGACAGATTGCCCTGTCGGGGCCTGTCGACTTGATACGTGTTTCCTCGACATCTGTCTCCTTGACACGTGTCGTCTTGACACGTGTTTCCTTGACAGGCTGTCGAGGGTGATTTAGTGTGTTACTTCTATAACACGCTGATCGTAAGCCGCTGGTGGTGACGTTGATCGAAGTTCGTAATCTTTCCAAGACTTATCCTGACGGCACCGTCGCGCTTGCGGGTGTCGATCTGTCGTTCGGTGATGGGATGGTCGGTCTATTGGGCCCCAACGGTGCCGGCAAGACGACTTTGCTGTCGATCCTCACATTGGCGCAAGAGCCGACCACCGGCGAGCGAACCTACTTCGGGATCCACGATGCGCACCGTCACCGTGCCTCGATTCGCCGGATGATCGGCTATCTGCCGCAGGATTTCATGCCGGTCGCGTCTTTGAGTGGCCTCGAGTATCTGATGATGTGCGGCGAACTGCGGCGGGTGCCCCTGCGTCGGCGGGATTTACGTAGACGTGCCATGGCGTTGCTTGAAGCGGTCGAACTCACTCACGCTGCCAAACGACGTGCCGACACCTATTCCGGTGGCATGATCCGGCGCCTGGGTCTGGCTCAGTCGTTGATCCATTCGCCGCGTTTCCTGGTGGTCGACGAACCGACTGCCGGTCTCGACCCCGAAGAGCGGATTCGGTTTCGCAACCTGATCACCAAGCTGGCGGAAAAGATCCCGGTGTTGCTGTCGACTCACATCGTCGAGGACATCGAAGCCACCTGTCCCCGACTGTGTATTATCGCCCAGGGTCGCTTGTTGTTTGATGGTGAGCCGGGAGAGATGATGGCCGCTTGTCGGGACCGCCTGTGGCGGCTCCCGTCGGCACAGCCTGTGCCGATGGGAGCGATGAAGATCGGCCAGCGCGCAGGAGAACGGGATGCTTCCTTCAACGTTCTGTCCTCCACCGAGCCGATCATCGGTGGGGATCTTCTCGAGCCGACTCTCGAAGAGGCTTGTGCCGCCTTCCTGACAGGGACGGTGGTCCTCGGCAACGGCCGGGCGCTCGCCTCGAGCTCGACCACGCTCGACGTTGCAGTGCCAGAATCAGACAGTGTCGCGCTGGACGGCACGCCATGAGGCTGCTCGCCGCCATGGTTCGTTATGAGCTCGCGTTGCAACGCCGGTCGTCACGTTTTCGGATCGCCGCCATCGGCTACGTGGGGTTGTGCTCCGTGCCAGCCGGCCTGATGTATTTCATCATTCGACATCATTCCGAGGAAACCATTGGCGCCTCGAGTTATCTCGCTCAGACCCTCGAGGTCCAGCCCTATCTCACCGCCCTACTCGTCGTGATGATCGCCGGTAATCGATCGAGCACTGCGGCGCTGACCGAGCTGTGGTCGGTGCTGTCCTCAGCTCCGATCTCCAATACTGGCTTCGTCGTACGACGCTGGCTGGCGCTGCTGAGCCTGATTGTCCCGTTGACCATCGTGCCGCAGATCTTCGCTTTCGGTGCTGCTCTGGCTGCCGGTCAAACCCATTTTGATGCGGTGACTTGGGTCGGCTCTTGGAGCTTGCAGGTCCTGCCTCTAACGGTCGCTGTGTCGGCCTACTGGTTCGCATTTGTCACCATCACCGGCGGCGAGCTCGCTGCACTGATCACGACGTTCGCCGCCCTGCCGATGGTGGTCTCGGTCGCGAATCAGATTCTGATGCACTACCACCTGACCCTGGCTGGCCACTCGCGATGGTTCAGCTACTGGAATCTGTTCACGTGGCTCCGCTGGACATTGGCGAATTGGGGGGATACCGGCCGCAACGACTACGCGCCCAGTTACACTGCCACCGCCGCGCCTTATGACCTCGCCTTCGCCACCGGATGGCTCTACTCTGGCGCACTGATCTGCGGCGCTGGCGCTCTTGGTTTAGGACTCGCGGTGGCTTTCGTCCGCCGGACCCGGCGGGACCTGCGGCCGCGGCCCGTGCCGCCGGAACATCAGTTGAGGACCTTCCTCACCAAGCTCAACCGGCAACGGGAGCTCTACGCGCGCGACGGTGGCCTCGGGCTGCGCGAGCGGCTGGCGATGGTGATGGGAGTTGTCATGCTGGGCCTTTTCGTGGGCTGGTGGCTGCATCGACAGCTGCACTTCCATCGTCTCGCGGTGGATCGTTACCAAGCCTTGATCGCGGATGACTACGCTCCGCTGCCGCTCACCATCCAGCCGACGACATGGAATGTTCGCGGTGAGATCGATCGTCGCGGCGGTCTCGAATTGGCTGTCAAGGCACAGTTCGAGAACCGAGGTACGGATCCGCAAAACACGCTGGCGTTCACCCTCAACCCGAGCTATCAAATTGCCGAGGTACACATCGAATCGCGCCAGGTGAGCACCCAACGCGCCTGGGACCGACTGCTCCTGACCGTGGAGCCGCCTCTCGGGGCGGGGGAACAGTTGGAGTTGACCGCTGAGCTCACCGGAATCCCCACCAGGATCAGGTTTTATCTGGGCCGATGGGCCGGTGGGCCGCAATTTGTCGCCGATTACGAGGCGATGATCCACGCCCGCTTCCCCCGCGATATCCGGGACCTCTCCCGTACCTCGGTGCGGCGCGTCGTTTCCGAACGCCGAATCGACCTCCGCGCCCAGGATCTCTCGCCGTTGCCTCGTTACACTCCTTGGACCCTGACCCAGCCCGGCGAAAGCGCCGGAAGTGACCGTGCACCCTCGGACAACGGGCGCGAAGTGCCCCTCGAGGCACAGAGTATCCCGGTTGATCTCGATCTCGATCTGACATTTCCGGCCAAGTGGCTGCTCGCCGATACTTGTGGCCACGTCAGTCAGGTCAACGGTGAGCAAGCCCGCCTCAAAGGTGTTTGTCGAACATCCCTCACCGATCTGCAGGTCGCTGGTGGTTCGATGGTCCTCGTGGAGGACGAGGCGAGCCCTCGGCCAGGTGACGGTGGTGCCAATCAAGCTCCTGGCGTCGCGGTACCCGACGGCCCGGAGGCAGGTCGAGTGATTTTTGCTGCTCTGCCCGCCCATCAAGAGCAGGCTCGAGATCATCTGCGATCTTTGGCTCGGGTGGCGTCGTTGAGCGATCGCGCCTGGCCAGGTTTGCCGGGGCTCGACGATCTTGTGGTGCTGGAATGGCCGCCGGAATTCTTCCTCGATCTACGCTCCGGCATGCGACGTCAGTGGGGCGATAGCGGCGCGGATCTCAATGGGCAGCTGCTGTTGATGGCCGAACGCCAGCTGATCGCCACCACACCTTTTGAAGCCGAGGATTTGGTGGCGCAGCTGTTGAACCGAGATCTCCTATCGCGCCGCGAGTTGGTCCCGGAGCAAGACCTACTCTTCCGCGAGTTCTTCCGCTCCTTGATGATTCGCCGCATGGGACTGGATCGAGGCCGGGGCGCAACGGTTTCCGGCAAACCCTGGATCCAGCAAGCCTTGAAGGTACCGATCCTGGACGCCGACTCCCGCAAGCGCTACATCTGGAAGCTTCGGCTGCCGGCCATCCTGGCCGAGCTCGAGAGCCGGATCGGCGGCGAGCACTTCTATGCTGGTATCGAGAGCTTTCTGGCGGCTGCCGGCGACCAGCCGGGCTCAATCGAGGAGCTGTTGGCCGAGCTCGAGAAGCGCTCCGGGCTGTCGCTACAGAGGACCTACCAAGATCACTTCAAGGGCAGCGCCTTACCCTTGCTGCGCTTGGAAGATGTGCACTCCGTGCGTCACGGCAGCCAGTGGGAAGTGGAAGGCAAGTTACGCAACACCGGTACCGGTGAAGCCAACTGCCCGGTAATTATCAAGACAGAGGTCAGCGAGTTGCGGCTGATGGTCACCGTAGATTCCGAAACCGCCACGACATTCAAGTCGCGTACCGGCGTCCGTCCTCACACGGTGCTGTTGGATCCGGAGGAGACCTGTTACCGGTTCCAGTTCAAGACCGCCCCGGCTCTCGAACGGGCTAATCTCCTCGACTAGGTTTTCAAAGGTAGATCCCCAATGCGCCTGCCATCGTCGCTCTCGAAACTTGCCCATCCTCCCGCGTTGAACGTCGCAGAGGGGCAGACTTGGTGGCGGCAAATCCGTTACGCGTTTGTGCTGTTGCTGGAGCGACGCTGGACTCTTTACTTGATTGGCGACGGTTTTTTTCTCTTTGCCGGATTATTGGAGGCGATCGATGCGATGGGGGGCTCCGATTGGCTCGATCGCCTCTACCCGCGAATCATCGTGATGCCGATGTTGGTGATCGGTTTACCTGCGATGTCGAGTGTCTTGGCCCTAGAACGGCGTGCCGGTAGCCTTGATCTAGCGTTGGCGGTGCCCTCCACCGAGCGCTATTTTCTGCGCCGTATCGTGCCGGTGAGCTGTTTCATGGTGTTGCAAAGTTGGCTCGTGCTGTTGTTGGCAGCGAGGGGTTGGGACCTGGTACGGGCTCTTTTCCAGAGCGCGGTACTGAGTGCCCTACTGACCGGTGTTGTCCTGTTTTGGGCGGTACGCCTCAAGACCTCGGGAGCGGTTCTGGTGGCCTCTGCGATCACCGCTGGCCTGTTGACGCCATGGATCTTCTTCAGTCCTGCGATTCAGGTCGTGATCGGTTTGCCCGAGGACTTCTTCGGTGTGCCGATGCCGGTGATCGTCTGGATGTGGAAAGCGACGATTCAAGCGCTTGCCGCGATGATCTTCTTTCTCTACGCCCGGGAGCGTCTACGCCGCCCGGAAGCCATGTTGGCTTGAACCAAGACCGATGCTGTCTCGAACGGAGGACCGATGACCCACCGCATTGTGCCACGCCCTCACGTGGCCCGCCCTAACATGGCCCGCCCTAACGTGGCTCACCTTAAGAGTTTCCGACCACCTATCTCCAAAGGTGCGCGACGGCCAACCCTGCCGATGGCCGGGCTGTTGGTTGTCCCGTTGGTGCTCGCGGGCTGCTGGCCGCAAGACAATCGTGTGCCGCCGCCGGCCAAGGTTCCAGTGCGTTCGGAAGTTTTGGTCGCCGGGCCCTTTCAGGCCAGCCTCACTTTGCTCGGCAAGGTCGAGCCTGCCACCCGTCTCGAGCTACGTAGCGCCGCCGCTGGAACCATTCATTATCCGGCGCGGTTCCGTGACGGCCTGCGCACCGGTGAGCAAGTCAAACGTGGCGAGCTGCTGTTCGAGGTCGAGAATGATGCTTCGCGACTGCGTCTCGCAGAGTCTGAGCTGGCAGCACGGTTGGCGGAATCCGAGCTGGATCGCGCCCGGCGAGGGGTCGAAGGAGGCTTTCTCGCCGCCGCCGAGTTCAAGCAGCGCGAAATCGACGCCGAGCTTGCCAGCGAGCGTCTTACCAGTGCCCGTAGACAGTTTTCGCGCCTTCGCTTTCAGGCTCCGGCCAGTGGAGTTTTACTCGTCGATCGGGTCCTCGCACCGGGTAGCGAGATCACGGCGAGCGAAACCCTGGTGGCCGAATTGGCCGGCGAAGGGTTGCCGAGGGTCGAAGGTTGGGCGGCGGCGGCGGAGCGTCACCGCCTGCGCGCCGGTCTCGAAGTCGAATGCATTTTGCCCGGATCCGACAAAGTGGTGGGTCGGGGCTCGATTTCCGAGATCGCGGGGCAGGTCGACCGCGCCGGCACGTTACGCGTGGTGGTTGCGGTGAGCGAGAACACCGGTCTGCCGTTGCCGGGGGAAGGGCTCGAGCTGAGATTGCTGCTCGATCCCAAAAACGAAGCCCTCACCGTGCCACGCAAGGCGCTGATCGTCGACGGTGGTATCACCTCGGTGTTCGTGCTCGAGCCCACCGGCTCCTCCTACCGCTCGCGGCGTCGTTTGGTGCAGTCCGGCGCCTGGAGCCAAGGCCGGGTCGAGATCTACGATGGCCTCAGCGTTGGCGAGCGGGTGGCGGTTGAAGGCGCCGAGTTTCTCGCCGACGGTCTGCCCGCCACTGAGGCCAACGTGCCCGCTACTGAAGCCGATGTGCCTGCCACGGAAGCTAACGTGCCTGCCACGGAAGCCAACACGCCCGCCACTGCGGCCAACGAGACCGCCCCAGAGCCCGCCGTCACCGCCGATGAATCCGCCGAGCCAGACGAGTTCACCGCGGCTGACGTGCCGGCCGTCCAAGACGAGGTCGACTAGGTGCTGAAGGCGATTCTCGAACGCCCGGTCTCAGTGTCAATTGCGACGTTGACACTGGTGATTTTGGGCCTGTTTTCGTTGCTGCGGTTACCCGTGTCGCTCCTGCCGACCCTCGAGCGGCCGCGGTTGGTGGTTACTGTACTCGACGCCGATCAATCCCGTGACGAATTGGTGCGACACGTGGCGCAGCCTCTCGAACGGCGTCTGCTGTCGTTGCCCGGTGTGTTGGAAGTCCGCACCACGGTGGACAACGGCGAGTGTACTCTGCGGCTCGAGACCCAGTGGCAAACCGACGTCGACCGCCT
Organism: Acidobacteriota bacterium; assembly: GCA_029263355.1. GTDB lineage: Bacteria > Acidobacteriota > Thermoanaerobaculia > Multivoradales > J023 > JAAELT01. The sequence continues at coordinate 8,173 of JAJCXQ010000480.1, forward strand.
GCGGATCGATGCTGAGCGTCGCCTGTCCGAGATTTCGGACTTTGGTGTCGACGAATTGTTGGTGCGGGTCGAAGCAGGGGATCGCGCACCCATCCTGCAGATCGCCGTGGTGGCCGGCGAGTCGTCTTCGGCGCGGACGGTGTTTGCCGAGAAAGTGTTGATCCCGGAGCTCGGCCGGCTGGCCGGCGCCGGCCAGCTGCGTCGGTTGGGCGGCGCTAGTCTGCGGCCGGTGGTGCGTCCCAACGCGGCGGCGTTGGCGGCTCGTGGGCTCACCGCTAGCGACTTGGTGGAGCGTCTCGGCGAGGTCGGGCGCACGCGGCCAGCCGGCCGGCTGCGCGATGGCGGCAAGGTGCGACCTCTGGTGGTGCGGGAGCCGGTTGTGTCCGTGGCGGCGCTGGCCTCCCGGCGGCTGGGGGGAGACCCCGCTACCGACGAGCCCGGCACCACCCTCGGTGAGCTGGCGAGCATCGCGATGGAAGAGGTGCCGGACGCCAGCGTCTTCCGGCTCGACGGTGAACCCGCAGTGTTGGTTGAGGTCTATCGCGCGCCAGGGGCCAACGCCGTCCTGTTGGCGCGCGCCGCCCGACGTCTGGTCGCCGAGTTGGCCGAGCGCGCCGACGTCGGTTCGGGTGCTGGCCAGTTGGGTCTCGTGATGCTGCGGGACGCCAGCCTCGAGGTTGTCGACGCTCTTGTTCAGCTCGCTGGCGCAGCCTTTCTCGGATTGCTGCTGGGGACCCTGGTGCTGCGCTGGATGTTGGGCAGTTGGCGCCCAACCCTGGCGTTGGCGGTGGTGGTGCCAGCGTCGATTGTGTCTTCCTTCGGTGGTTTCTATCTCTGGGGTGTGTCGTTGGATATCGTGTCGTTGGCAGGTTTGGCTCTCGCTGCTGGCATGTTGGTCGACAACTCGATCGTCGTGCTCGAGTCCATTGCCCTCGCTCGCCAGCGACCCAGTGGCGAACGCTCGGAGCTCGAAAGCCCGGAGCTCGCGGGCACCCGGCAGATTGGCCTGGCGTTGCTGGCCAGCTTCCTGACCACGGCGGCGGTGTTCGTGCCCTTGTTATACTTGCAAGGGCTGGCACGGGCGTTTTTCGGCGTCCAGGCTTTCGCCATCATCACCTCGCTGGCGGTCTCCCTCGCCCTCTCCCTCTCTCTGACCCCGGTGTTGGCGAAGCGCTTGGGTGGCGGCGCCAGCGCCACCGCGGCGAGCCGTGAAGGTCCGGGTCGACGACTGTATCTGGCAGCCCTCGAGCGTGCCTTGGATCACCCAGGATGGGTGATCGTCGCCACTCTGCTGGTGATCGTCGCTGGCGGCGTGTTGGTGCCCACCCTGCCGCGGGAGTTGATACCAGCAGGTCTGTCGCGAGACCTCGCTGTCGACTTCCGATTGCCGGCGGGTCTCAGCCAAGAAGAGTCGGAACGCCGCATCGCAGCCCTCGATCATGCCCTGATCCACCGCCTCGAGACGCCACCGGAGCGGATGTCGACTCTCCTGCGGCGTGCCGATCCCTTGCGCCGCGAAACCCTTGGCGAAGCTGATCGGGGTGAGATCGAGCTGCGGTTTGCCGATCCCGCGAGTTTGCCGGCAGCTCGCACTGAGCTCGCTCGACGAGTGAAGCTGCAGCCCGGCTTGCAAGGTGATTTGACCACCCGTCGTAGCGCCGTCACCTCGGCTCTGGAGAG
>JAJCXQ010000481.1 GCA_029263355.1 Acidobacteriota bacterium
CGCATTTCTGGTCATGGAGCTCCTCGAAGGCCACTCTCTGGAGCAGGAGCTGAAGCGCCGCGTCACCCTCTCCCCCAGACGCTGTGCCGGGATCATGCAAGCGATTTGCGCGGCGCTGACGGAAGCCCACGCCCTCGGCATCATCCATCGCGACATCAAGCCAGCCAACATCTTCCTCCATCAGACGCGTCGCGGTGAGGTGGTCAAAGTCCTCGATTTTGGTATCGCCAAACTGATCGACGAAAGCGCCATGGGCAAACACCTGACCCTCGACGAAGGTATTCTGGGAACCCCCGCCTACATGGCCCCGGAACGTTTGAGCGGCAACCGCTATGACGGTCGATCCGACGTCTACTCACTGGGAGTTTTGCTCTACCAGTTGCTCGCCGGGCGTCTACCCTTCGAATCCGAGAGGAACGAAGCGATGGCGGTAGCCATGATGCATTTGACGACTCCACCACGCCCCCTCTCCGAACTACGGCCAGACTTGCCGGCCCCGCTCGTCTCACAGGTGATGAGCCTGCTGACCAAAGATCCCGCATTGCGACCCACGGTCACTAACCTTGCGCCGAGACTCATCGAGGTTCTCGAGATGGCACAGAAAGAGATCGAATCCGCACCTTCCTCGACTCCAAACAAGCTCGATCCCGCCCGCGAGAACGACCAGCATCTGACCGACCGCTCCGCCGTCACTCAATACCTGGCGCCAGCACCCACAGAGGATTTTGACCTGGCTCACCTCCTCGACCCACCGCCCAGAGTCGGCCGAGTGCCGAGGAAAGCGGCGCCGGTGGTGGCACCGCGTGGGTCCGGGCAGCTCTGGGGGCTCAGCTAGCTACAAGGCGGACGGTACGCCGGAAGACACAGAGGACCCTGGCGGATTGTGAGACCGCCCGGTCAGCTCGTCTTGGAATTGGCGCCCTGGATGTCCGCCCCCACTATTGTCCTCGGTCTGTATACGTGCTGCCTGTATACGTGCTGCCTGTATACGTGCCTGCCTGTATACGTGCCCGGCACCGTCCCCAGAGGATGTACTTCAGCCTACTGGCCCTAGCCGAAACTCCTCCACTTTGACATGCAGGCATCCCATGCCTACAATGTAGGCAAGATGCAATACACTCTGCGCAATATCCCCAGCAAGCTCGATCTTGCCCTCCGAGAAACGGCTAGAAAACAAAGCAAGAGTCTCAATCAAGTAGCTATCGAGGCTCTCCAAAAAGCGGCTGGACTCGATCGCGAAGCGCCGGCCAAACGACGGGACCTCAGCGATATCGCCGGCACCTGGCAGGCAGATCCAGAGGTTGATGCCGCTCTCGAAGACCAGCGCCGGATCGATCACGAGGCCTGGAAGTGAGGGTTGCGCTCGACACCAATCGCTATACGGATTTCTGCCAGGGCGACGAAACCGTAACCCGAGTTCTCGAGCACGCCGAGTCCGTTTACCTCCCGTTTGCCGTGCTCGCAGAGCTGAGAGCAGGTTTTGCCTACGGCACGCGGACACTCGAGAACGAACATGTTCTCGAACGATTCCTTGGCAAGTCAGGCGTCGAAGCACTGTTTGCGGACGAGATGACAACCCGTATTTATGCTGGGCTCTATCGCCAACTTCGCCGTCAGGGGACACCGATTCCGATCAACCACTTGTGGATTGCGGCGTTAGTCGTCGAGCACAATCTTGTCCTGTGCTCCCGAGATCGCCACTTCCGCCACTTACCTCAACTCGAGATGATCTGATCGTGTTACCAGCGGGAAGTGTCGCCGGACTCGAAGCCCTGTATACGTGCTCTGTATACGTGCTGGCGACCGGCAAAATAATTGTCGTTGACCGGCGCGTTGCCTCAGCGTTTCCGGAAACCGCGACGAGAGTCAGTGGAACGCTCCCGTTGCAAAGATCAGCAAGGCATAACGAAGTGCTTTGGACAAAGTCACCCAAAACGTAAAGACATAGAAGTTCATGTGCAAGCTCCCTGCAACCACCGTCAACGGATCCCCCACCACCGGGACCCAGGCCAACAGCAGAAGCGGCGCGCCCCATTTCTGAAACCTTGCACCAAGGCTCTTCCGCTTTGCTTCATCTACCTTGATGTAGCGCGAAAAAATAAAGTCCGCCCCATACTTGCCAACATAGTAGTTGACGATGGAACCAAGAATATTCCCCGCCGTGGCAGTCGTGAAGACTGCCAGAGGCTCGTAACCCGAAAGCGTCATCGTGACCACGGCCACCTCAGAACCCACCGGCAGCAGGGTCGCTGCGAGAAAGCTGATCACGAACAGGCCCAGGTAGCCAAACTGGAAGATCAAGTTCTCCATCGATTCCTGTCTAGTGGGGCGGGAAAATCTACGATCAGCTGCAACCTCGATTCAACCTCTCGCTGTGTCAGATCATTCCCGCGAATAGACAGGCACCAAAAAAGATGCGCGGTAACGCACTGCGGCTCTGGATTCCCTGAGAGTCCCAGGGGTAGTCGAGCCCCCAAGTCTGCCCCACCACAGAGCTCGCCCGAGCTCGGCGCCAAAGGCTTGCGATGCCGTTGACGACAAAGCTCAATCCACAGAGCGCGACCGATCCGCCTAACAGCGCCGTGACGTCGCGAGGTACACCGAAACTATGATCCGATGTTGGGATCCAGTTGAGCGATATGGCGCTGAGCCAGAATCCACCAGCAATCAACAAAAGGCCCAATCCGATCGACCACCCGCCATGGATGGTCGTTTCGCTCACGGCCGGATGATTGCGAAGCGCCACGCAGTCCGTCACAGGCAAGGCTGCCGAAGCGGAATCAGACATCCATTCATTCTAGCGGGCGGCGGCGATCTGTATACCTGCCCGGCACCTGTATACCTGCGACCTGTATACCTGCCCGGCGGGAGAGGATGCCCTCCCCACCAAGGAGGGTCTCGCGACCGAGCCCGGGGATTCACCCCGTGGTGTTGGTGGTTACGATGAAGATAGTTGCGGTGACGGTCCCAGCGGCCGTCATGACGGTCAGAGGGTCATGACGGTCAGGATCATGACGATCACCGTCATGACCGTCAGGAGTCATGACGGTCAAACGCCAAAGTGTGGCCAAATGCGCCCGGATCGGGCGCATTTCGACCCGATCTGGGCAATTCCCCCAAAAAACGACGAAAAGGACGCTCGGGAAGAGGCCATTCGGCTGACGGTACTCACCCTCTTTTGCCGGGAGAAGGCCTTTCCAACGTTGGAAAAGGTAGCCTTCCGGCGGGAGAAGACCTTTCGGAGGTTGGGAAGCGAGCCCTCCCGCGGGAAGACTCGATTCCAAAGTTTCCAAAGGCCTTCCCTCGACGATGGGGTGCAATTCGGATCTTGGGAAAGGCGCCCTCCGCTCGTTCTTGCCCGAATCTGATCTCTGGACAGGCGAGTTTGCGGCAACCGGGCGTCATTTCCAAGCCGTGAACGACGCCCGCGAGGCGGTTGGACGCTACTTCGGCTGCCGGACACGCGGCCGCTTGCGGGTCGAGGCCTAAAAGACCGCGTCCGACTCGACGCGAGTCACCCGGTACACCATGACCGTGTCATCGCCTTTGAGCTTCACTTCACCCAACCGCTGGCCCTGACTCTGCCCAGCGATCTGCCGCCAGATTGTCTCGGAGACGTAGACGCCGCCCGGCGGACCCGAGCTCTTGACTCGCGCAGTGGTTTGCACCGCGTCCCCCCAGAGATCAAACTGGCATTTACGATGACCGACGACCCCAGCCACCACCGAGCCTTGGTGCACACCGATCCGCAACGGCCATGACGCTTCGATGCCGCTGGCCACGTCGATCATCTCGAGACCACACTGCACCGCTGCGAGGGCTGCCGTAGTGCTCTCGACGTTCTCGAAGAGCCCGACAGCGCCCATGAACGAATCGCCGACGGTCTTCACCTGCTCCACTCTGTGGCGCGTCACCACATCTTCGAAAGCCACGATCAACCGCTGGAGCCGACGAATCGAATCCTCGGGATCGAGACTATCGCTCACCTTGCGAAAACCGGCCACATCACAGAACAACAGCGCCACTTCAGGACAACGACGCGGCACGACTTTGCGGGTCTCACGCAGCTCGGCGACGATGCTAGCGGGCAAGAGGGTGCCGAGGAGGTGCTCCGAGCGACGCTTCTCGGCATTCAGCTCCTCTTCGAGCGCCAGCAACCGACGATTGGCCCGCGATCGTTCGAGACAGACCTCGAGACGCGTCGCCAAGACCTCGGCGCGGAATGGCTGAGCGATGAAATCCGACGCCCCACGGGACAAACATGCGATGGCATCTGAAACCGCATCAATCGTGGAAAGCATGATCACCGGTAGCTCTTGATACCGGGTGTCGGATCGGAGCCGCTCGAGCAATGGCTGGCCTTCGACGAACGGCAAGGTGACATCGAGCAACAGCGCATCGAAGGACCTCTGCTCCAAGGTCTGGAGAGCACTTTCGGCATCCGCCACCAGCTTGAAGGTATAGCCCAGGGTCGACAGGCGGTCCGACAGCATCTGACGATGCATGGCACTGTCGTCGACGACCAGCAGATGGGCCGCATTGGGATCGGCCGTGGCCGCCGTTGACGCCGCTGCTTCGTCTTGGCCCAAGGCGGCCTCTTCTTTGGCGCGGGTCAAGAGAGTGTCGATCTTGCCCAGCATACGCGGCCACTCCACCGGTTTGGTGTCGTAATCGTCGCAGCCGGCGGCGAGAGCCTTGCGAGCGTCTCCCGACATGGCGTGGGCCGAGAGGCCGATGATCGGGATGTGCTTCGTCGAGTCCGCGCCTTTGAGCATCCCGGTCGCTTGGTAGCCATCGAGCACCGGCAGCCCCATGTCCATGACAATGAGATCCGGTAGATCGGCGGTCGCCTTCTCGACACCTTCAGCGCCATCGACAGCGATACTGACTTCGAAACCCCGGCGCTTGAGTCTCCGGGAGATAAGATCCCGGTTCATTTCGTTGTCTTCGACCAATAGGATTCGCTGCATGATGGGCTCCGTGTTGACGGAGGCATATCCTAGCAGGACGGGCGAACGTGCGGTCTGCTATCGCGACACCCCATCGTCATCAACCGGCAGAGGGACGTCGGGCAACTCTACAGCGACACCAAACGTCAACTCCCTCGGCGACGGCAGAGGCCCTATCGTGATCTCGATCTCATCGCCAGCTGGCGCCGCGATCGCGAGCGTCTTCTGG
>JAJCXQ010000482.1 GCA_029263355.1 Acidobacteriota bacterium
CCTCCAACTGGTAGTGTCCGGGCTTGCTGGGTGCCCGGACCTCCAGCCACGATGAGATCTCTTCACCCGGATCCACTGCCGCGTCGAGCTCGGTGCGTAACCCAGCCTCTTGGGTGTCTTCGCCAGCGGAGTTCAGCCACCGGTAGGAGAGGCGCACCCTGGCAGCGCCCAGATGTGGCCAGGAATGCTGACTGCTGTTGCGCAGCCTGGCGATAGCGAGGAAATGTTCCTCGGTCTCGACGGTCGGTGGGGCGCTACAGGCCAACCACTCGGCAACATAGAAGTCTTGATCGAGGAACTCGCGAGTTCCCAGAAAGGCGAGTGCCACGCCGACGTAGTCGCTACCCGCGACGTTCCTACGCCAGCGTGGCTTTTCGCCGATGCGGGTTGCGAGCCGCAAGCGGTAGTAGTAGATCGCGCCTTGGGCGTCGTGGCGAATCCGGCTGGGGCCGCGAGGATCGAGCTGAGTCTGGATGGTGATCCCAGCAGCCGGCACATCGTCGAATTGACGTGTGGTCTTGGCGCCCGCGAAATCTATTGAGATGTTGTTGTTCGGCGCTAAGTTTCGCAGCGTGAAGACGGCCGAAGGTATCTCGACACGGCTCTCAAACCAAGCCTCAACGGATTCTCCTCCCAGCAACCAGAACTCATCGCCGACGATCTTGGCCTGATCTGCTGGAGCCCAGAAGTGGGCCGGTCTCGCGTCACCGTGATCGAGGTTGTGAGCCTCGAGCAACCGATAGTCGGGTGCCTCCCCGAGGGTCGGGTACTCGAATGGCAGCCAGGAGAAGGGAGGATTGCGGGTGTGTCCCTGGATCGGTGCATGTGGTACGACCGCACCGAAGGGAGTCAGCAACAAGGTGCTGAGTACGATCGCTCCCAAGGCATAACTGACGGTGATCACTTGTTGCGGAACCCGGGTTAGCAGGTAGAGAAAAATGGGATAGATCCCTACTGCGTGAGGATTGCCTATTTGGCCGACATGGTGAGTCTGGGCCACCGGCTCGAAGAAAAGTTGTGCCGCGCCGAGGGCCCCGACGGTCGCGAGCAATGCCCATTGCGCCCGCGAACGTCTTGCGGCGGTGACGAACAGAGCGAGGACTGGCAGGATCAGAGGGAAATAGGGCAACAGGCCACTACGTCTTCCCCAGAGCAGGAAGCCGGTGTCTTCCACGACATTGCCGAAGCTGCGCTTTGGCGCTGGGCTGGGCTCGATTGGGCTCTTGGCCTCGAGCCAAGGGACTTCGAGCGGGCTATCAACGGTGAATGTCGTGACTGCGAGAGCGTCGCTGGAGTTGGCTGAGCCGATTCCGTGGTGGCCAGCCAGACCGTTCGAGAGCGTGACGATGATCACCAAAGTTATCGCGCAACCGGCGATCCAGGCGGCGACATCCCGCGGTCGGCGTCTCAGTCGAAGGAGTAATGGAAGTGCAAGCAGCGCCAGAATGGGCTCGTGGACGAGGGCGAGGGCGAGACTGATGCCTGAGATCACCCATCGGCGTCTTGACCCTGTTGCCGTATCGTCATCACCCCAAACTATACTCAGAGCGACCGTAACGGCGGCCATGATCAGCATCTGAGGCTGCATGCGGAAGAGATACGCGAAAGCGCTCGAGAAGACGAAGAAGCCGAGGCCGTAGAGCAAGGCGGCGCCATCAGTATTCCAGCGCTGCAGTCGCTTCCAGGCTAATGCCACAACCAGCAGAAAACAAAGGGTATTGAGGACAATGGGGCCATTGGCGCCTAGAAGCGCCACAAAGGGTACAGCCAGCAGCGGGTAAAGTAGGGGCTCGGCGTAGCGAGTCGTGCTCCACTCGTTGTCACTGGTGAGCGACAGTCGGACCCCGGATGCGAAGGGAAACTCGCTGAACAATCGCGCCAAGTCACCCGTGTCGCATACCAGATCACCATCGTGAAGCAGGCTCGTAGCCATCGAGAATTGGGTGGCTTCGACGTTGTCGAGTTGCATCGGCAGTCCGGGCTTCTGGATTGACAGGGTCAGAAGCAACAGGCAGGTCGAGAAGCACGCGAAAGCTAAAGTAGCGGGTCTACTCATTTCGGTTGAGTCGCGTCGCGCATCACGGATGGATCCAGGTACCCGTGGTGCCTTGGAGCGCCTGCTCGAGAGTCAGGATGTCGGTGATCAGAGCGCGCCGACCGCCGTGCTCGACAAAACGACAGGCCGCTTCGATCTTGGGGCCCATGCTACCGGCAGGAAATTGCCCCGCAGCCATATGGTCTCGCGCCTCGGCGACGCTCAAGGAGCTCAACGGGCGTTCCATATCCGTCCCGTAATTGAGGACAACCTGCTCGACAGCGGTCAGGATGTAGAGTTCTTCAGCGCCGATTTCGCGGGCGATGATGGCGGATGCCAAATCCTTGTCGATCACCGCTTCGACACCCTCGAGTTGACCATCCTCAGATCTGGCGACCGGAATCCCGCCGCCACCCGTGACAATGACCAAAGCCCCGGAGTTGATGAGCGTGCTGATCAGATTGCGTTCGACGACAGCGATCGGATCGGGTGACGGAACCACACGGCGCCAGCCTCGTCCGGTATCTTTCCGCATGATCCAGCCGCGCTTCTCCTCCAAAGCTGCAACCTCAGTTTCTTGGAAAAAAGGGCCGACGAACTTTGTTGGATTCTCGAAAGCGGGATCGTCTTTATTCACTTCGACCAGGCTCAGCAGAGCGCAGACGGGTTGCTCTAGTCCCCGACTTAGAAGACGATTACGCAGCACGCGCTCGATCATGTAACCGAGCCCACCTTGGAGATCGGCGACAACCAAGTCGAGGGGGAGGTCAGGGGCCTGGCCGCGAGCGAGCTCGACGCGGATCATCTGATTGCCGACCTGGGGGCCATTACCGTGGGTCAGGACAACTTGGTATCCGCGTTCAACCAGGTAAATGACACTGTCGAGGCTCTGCGTGAGGTTGACATAGTCTTGACCGACACTGCCGTCGTCGCCAGGACGGGTGATGGCATTACCGCCGAGAGCGACGACGACACGGCATGGTTGTTCGAGCCCGGCAGAGGAGTCGCCGCTCGATGTGCTTCGGTTTCGAGTATTGCTCGTCATGGCTTCAGGGTTTATTACCCTCAGATAGCGTAACGTTGGTCGCGCATCAGGGGAAACGTTTTGCCGCCTGGCATCTCTAACATTAGGCTACGGATTTGGATCGCGGGTTGAGTCTCGCGAAGATAGACGCGGTCGATATGGACCGCGGCAGCGGGAGAGCTGAACTGGGCAGTACCGATTTGACCGCCGAAATGATCACTGCGACCAAAGGCAATGTGAAGCCCCAGTTTTTCGTCTAGCAAAACCTGTCCGATCGGTTGGATACCAAAGTCACTCAGGACTCCGAGGCCGAGCTCGGCGAGGTTGCCGTAGGCCGGTTCGCGGTTGAGGTACTGAGCCTGTTCGCGTGATGCCTGGCCTGCACTCTCGACCGCCACCGCCCGGTTGCCCTTGATACGGTAAGACACCACCTCGTCGCCGAACTGTACCGGCAAAATTCCGGCTGAACGACTGGCGTCGCCCGCCCGTTCACCTTCGTACGGTACGATGTAGGCCTCTCCAGATGGCAGATTCCCAGCGGTCCCAGGACGTGGCACCAGCCCGCTCGATGCATGCGCGGTGCGGAATCTGAGATCGAGTTGGAGCATTGCGGTACCGGTATCCGTTTCGAAACGGAAGTATGCGGCGTCAGCTTGATCCAGCAGCGTCTTCAAGCGCTGAACCCTGCGATCGATCTCTCCATAGTCGAGCCTTAGAGCTGGGATCATGGCAGGGCTGAAGCCCGGCATGGTCGCGGCGCGAAACCCGTGTCGTGCAGCCGCTAGCTTGAGGGGGGCGGTGGTAGAGAATTGCGTCGGCGCGATGACGATGCTGTGTCGCTCGAAGATCGTTGTAAAGGGTTCCGCCGTGACCGTATCGAGCTCGCTGGCCAAGATGGGTAAGGGCCCGCGACGGCAGGGCCAAGCCATGGCGGGGAGGTCGGCGTTGTTCTGGTCGACACTGGCGTAGAGATAGAGGTCGGCTCGTAGTCCGAGCTGGGCAGCTAGCGCGTCGAGCCGTCTGGCCCAGGTTTCGGCCAACGACCGCCGCTGTCTCCAGGCTGGGTGGTCGTCAGCAGGGGAGTTTGGGAGATCCGTCAGCAGTGCGATGCTGGTGTCTTGATCGGTGGGTTGAAAAACCCGTTGAATGAGAGCGATGAGCTCTTGGTCGCTGAGAAAATCGTGCTGTTGCATGCCTACCCTGGTGTCGCTCGAAGGTGTCGCTCGAAGGCGTCGATCGAGCCGTTTCGTGGTCTGAATGGTTGTTGTGGCAAGGGCGTCATACTAGCAGGCGGAGGGAATAGGGAGGGCCGTGATTGTTGTTTGGTCGCCGGGGTTTTGTTGGCGTACGTGTTGCTATATCCTTGATTGTCTACGGTATGCGTGTCTCTGGACACGAAGTCCAAGACTCAGGACCGGTGATTTTGTCCGATGACTGCCAATATTGTTGGCAGTGGTGTCAACTTTTCTTGCAACCCTAGCGTTTGAAGCTCTCGGCGCCATTCACTGTCGGAAGCGCAGCTCGGCAGGGCAAGGCGTTTCTGAAGCGCCAAGAGCCTGTTGCAGCGCGGTATGGCTCGAAGACTTGGGTCGAATGTGGTCCGAGGTTCGAGTTGTGTTCGAGACTTTACTGGTGGGTTGGCATCTATCGTGCATTTCCATTGAAATGCGGTGAGGGTTCTGAGGCTGGAATAGGTTGGCCTGTGGCCTGCCGAAACGTCCGGTGTTTCAGCCTCGGGGACGGTGGACGGGGTCAACCGCATGATTTGATTTGGCTTCGCTCGAACTCGGTGACGATGAGGTCTCCGCAGTGGCCGTCCCTGATACCAAGACAGGGGCCGATTGCTGATCAGGTTTTCTTGAGGCGCGGCCCCATAAGAGGGAAGGAATGCCATGCAAGATCGAGTTCTGTTGAAGACTTCCGGCTCATCGAGATCGAGCGCCAGATCGGTAGCGGTTGTCACCTGCGGACTGGCCCTCTTGCTGTTCGCTCAGGGGAGTTGGGCGGATGGGGGCGTCGTGTTCCAAGATATCGCAGCGGGTGGTGGTGCAGGTCTGAGTTATGACCGTGTTCGATCCGATAGTGACGTGATTTGGGACGATTTCAGAGATGTCGGAGTTTTCGCTTTTTTCGATACTCCAAACACGCCGCTAAAGTCTCGCGGCGCGCCGGGCGTCGCGATTCTCGACTACGATAATGATGGTGATCTCGATCTCTACGTCACCAATGGTCCCGCGACTGCCAACAGTCTATTCTCCAATCAGCTAGTGGAGAGCGGACAGTTGGGGTTCGTTGATGTTGCGCTCTCGGCGGGTGTTGGCCTCGCCGACCAGGATAGTTCCGGTGTGTGTTTTGGCGACATCGACAACGATGGCGACTCCGACCTTCTGGTCCTCAGCGGTTTCGAAACCAATCGACTGTTCGAAAATAACGGTGACGGAACGTTCACCGATTTGGCATCGTCGAGCGGCTTGTCCAATGACAACAAGTCGTCGGTCTCATGCACTTTTGGCGACGTTGACAACGATGGTTTACTCGATGTGTACATCGGCAATTGTTGTCTCGACATGAGTAATCAATTAGCCACTGGTGGGGGCGAGCCCTTCGCATTCAACCAACACAGTCAGCTCTATTTAAATACAGGTGGTAATGTCTTTGTCGATGTCAGCGCCGGGTCGGGCATTGAGGATCAGAAGGGCTTCCCGCCAGGTTTCGATGGCTCTCCCGGCGTGACCTGGGCGGCGGCGATGGTGGACTACGATCTCGACGGCGATGTCGACATCATCACGGCCGAGGATCAAGCAGCGGTTCCGTTAGCGAGGGACGGTGGCACGGACCGTGGCCTCATTCATCTATTCGACAACGACGGGACAGGCCATTTCACCGATTTGACGGTGAGCGCCAACCTCAACCGCGCTGGCGCCTGGATGGGCCTTTCGTTCGGCGATATCAATGCTGATGGCCACCTGGATCTCTTTGGTTCCAACCTCGGGGACTATGCCACGACCCTGCTGACTCCGCTGGATCCGGTGTATGGCAATTTTGTCAATTATCAGCTCGGCGATATGAGCTCGCGGTGGTATTTGGGCTCGAGTAGTGGAGCCTTTGTCGATCCAGGGCTGGGCGCCATCGTCGCAACACCTTTCGGTTGGGGTACGTCGATGGAGGACTACGACAACGACGGCGATACCGACATCATCTATCATGGCGGCTTGCTGCCAGGTCCGGTGGTACAGGGTGCTCCAGGAGTGATTCTCCAGAACGATGGGAGCGGCCAATTCACTCGCGACGTTGCAGCGCTTGCTGGCTCCACCGACCACGAGAGGCGGACGGTGCAGGGGATCGCGATGGGAGATCTCAACAATGACGGCTTTTCCGATATCGTGTCCGTTTCCAACTTCGATATTCCTGCGTCGGCAGCACGGTCGACCTACAATCACAACTGGGGCTCACCCTTCGATGGTGGTAAGTACCTCAAGTTCTTTGTTCCGACGGCGACGCCGGGGTTGACCGCTTTCAGTGGTGTTCCATTCGAGAATGGCTCGTTGTCTGTCGAGATGAACAGCGCTGACAACGGCAATCGTTCGGCGACCGTACAGTTATTGGGGACGGTCGGCGTGACGAGTGGCGGGGTGGTCAATCGCGATGGCATCGGCGGGGTGGTGCGGTTTCGAACGTCTCGCGGTAAAAGCGCCATGAAGCCTGTTCTGGGGGGATCGAGTTATGCATCTCAAGACAGCCTGGAGCTGATCTTCGGTCTGGAGAGGGCGCGGCGCGGTCAGGTGGATGTCTTGTGGCCTGGTGGGGTGCGCAATCGGCTCTATGGCGTGAGGCGTGGCGAGGAGATTACGTTTCCGGAGATTCCCTGCGATTTTGCTGGATCGTGGACCCACTTCGTCGAGTACGCGGGGTGCGTCGGCGGCGCATTGCATGAGCTACGCGACGCCGGGGTGATCAGTCGCCGGGAGAAGAGTCGATTCTTCGTCAGTGCGATCCTCGCTTTCCTCGAGGAACATTGATCTAGAGCTATGTGGGAGCTTTGGCGGGTGTTGGGCATGTCGAACACCTACCAAGGCTAATGATTCACGTCCCCTTCAAGTGGCCAAAGTGGCTTCGCCGATGGCGGCGAAGCCTTCTACAATAGGCGACATGAAGGCCATCTTGGAACGGTTCGCCCGTCACGGTGTCGCCGCGAATCTGCTGATGGCGCTGATTGTCATCGGTGGCCTCGTGAGCTTGGGGAAGATTCGCACCCAAGTCTTTCCGAGTTTCTCAACCAATCTCATCTCGATCACGGTGCCTTATCTCGGTGCGGCGCCTGAGGAGGTTGAGCAGGCCGTCTGCGCCCGGGTCGAGGAGCGGGTGCAGGATCTCGAATTTGTGGAGCGGGTGCGCTCGGTGGCCACCGAGGGTGTCGGAACCGTCACTCTCGAGATTCTTTCGGATGTCGATCTAGATCGAGCGGTCAATGAGGTCGCTGCCAGGGTCGACGCGATCGACTCGTTCCCGGCAGAGACCGAGAAGCCAGTTATCCAGCGTGTCGAGCCCCAGCACCAAGTGCTGAGTGTTGCGATCTCGGGACCGGTGGATGAGCTGAGCCTGCGTCGTTTGGCAGAGCGGGTACGGGACGACATCTCGGCATTACAAGGTGTCAGTCGGGTCCAACTGGCCGGCAGTCGTCCTTACGAGATCGCAATTGAGGTCTCGGAGCAGGCCTTGCAGCGCCACGGCTTGACTTTTGATCAGGTGGCGAAAGCGGTGCAGCAGTCGTCGGTCGATCTGCCAGGTGGGGCAGTCAAAGCAACCAGCGGTGAGATTCTCTTACGGACCCGTGGTCAAGCCTACCGTGGTGAGGACTTCAGTCGGCTGCTGTTGTTGACCGAAATGGACGGCACACGCCTGACTCTGGGTGACGTCGCGACGATCATCGACGGGTTCGCCGAAACCTCTCAGTCGGCTCGCTTCGACGATCAACCCGCCATGCTAGTGCAGGTCTTTCGGGTTGGGGACCAGGACATTCTCGACGTCGCCGATCGGGTGAAGGGCTACGTCGAAGAGGCGCGTGCGTGGTTGCCAGCAGGAGTCCAAATGACCGCCTGGCAAGACGAGACGACGGTCCTTCGCGGGCGCCTCGATACGTTGAAGAGTAATGCTCTGGCAGGGTTGGTTTTAGTCCTCATTGTGCTGGCGATTTTCCTCCACCCACGGGTGGCTCTCTGGGTTGCGCTCGGTATCCCGATCTCCTATCTGGGCGCGGCCTGGGTGATGCCGGCACTCGGCTTGTCGATCAACATCGTCTCATTGTTTTCAGGCATTATCGTGTTGGGTATGGTGGTCGATGATGCGATCGTGGTGGGCGAGAACATCTACGCTCATTTCGAGCAGGGAAAAGATGGACTGACTGCGGCGATCGATGGCACGCGGGAAGTCGCGATGCCTGTGCTGCTGTCGATGCTGACGACCGTCGCCGCATTTTCGCCCTTGATCATGATGGCAGGGGTGTTGGGCAAGGTCATCCGGGTTATTCCGTTGATTGCCATCGCCATCCTGGCGTTCTCATTAGTCGAGTCCCTGTTGATCCTGCCGAGTCATCTCTCGCACTTGCGGCGCAACTCCGCACCAACGGACGGCAGAGAACCCTGGGGGCTTTGGCGACGGCTCCAGAGGGCGTTTGCGGCGCTTTTGAGATGGATCGTGATGCACCTTTACCTGCCCTTGCTGCGCTCAGCCCTGGCGTGGCGCTACACCAGTGTCGGAATCGGCCTTGCTGTGCTCTTTCTCACCGTCGGTTACGTGGCTGGTGGCCATATTAAATTCAATTTTTTCCCACCGG
The DNA here is from genome assembly GCA_029263355.1 of Acidobacteriota bacterium. Taxonomy (GTDB): domain Bacteria; phylum Acidobacteriota; class Thermoanaerobaculia; order Multivoradales; family J023; genus JAAELT01. The sequence continues at coordinate 8,893 of JAJCXQ010000482.1, forward strand.
TTGCGGCGGATAATTTGGTCGCCCTGTTGACCATGCCACAAGGGACACCGGCCGAGGTCACCGCCGAAACGCTGGCGCGTATCGAGGCGAGCTCTGGCGAGCTTCGTCGTCAGCTTTCAGGCGAGGGGGAGTCCGACGCGGTACGTCATGTGTTGACGTCGATTGGCGAGCAACCATTCCGCAGTCGCCAGAGTAGTAATACCACCGGGCTGTCCACCAGCTTCACTGGCTCGCATCTCGGGGAGGTCAACATCGAGCTGAGTCCTGCCGAAATGCGCAGAGTCAGCGCCGAAGAGCTTCTAAGGCGTTGGCGGGAGCTTACTGGGCTGATTCCAGACGCTACTGAATTGACGTTCAACTCCTCTTTGTTCACAACCGGCGAAGCGATCGATATTCAGCTAGCCGGACGAGACTTGAACGATCTGCGTAACGCTGCGGCGGAGCTCGAGCGTTCACTGGCGATATATCCTGGTGTACTCGGCGCCACGACCTCTTTTCGTGCTGGTAAGCAGCAACTGCAGCTTGCAATCACCCCCGAAGCAGAGGCCCTTGGTTTGACTCTCGCCGACTTGGCCCGCCAAGTACGGCAAGCCTTCTACGGTGAAGAAGCCCAGCGCATCCAGCGTGATCGCGACGAAGTCCGGGTGATGGTGCGTTATCCAGGCAGTGAGCGGAGGTCGATGTCGAGTCTCGAGAATATGAGGATCCGAACTCCGGACGGCGCTGAAGTACCCTTTACGGTGGTGGGGCGGTTGGAGCCTGGGCGCGGTTTTGCCACCATCGAGCGTACCGACCGCAACCGTACGGTCAATGTGACTGCGGCGGTCGATCTCACTCGGGCCAACAGCAACGAGATTTTGGCTGACGTCGAGAGGACCGCGATGGTTGAAATCCTCTCTCGATACCGGGGCATGAGCTACACCCTCGATGGCCAGAAGCGCCAGCAAGAAGAGACCAAAGCCAGCCTGAGTGGAAGCCTGGTGATTGCTCTTTTTCTGATCTACGCTCTTCTCGCGGTACCTTTTCGGTCCTATCTTCAACCCTTGATCGTCATGGCTGCCATCCCGTTCGGTATCATCGGAGCGATCTGGGGGCACGTTGTCATGGGGCAGGACCTGACGGCGTTTTCAGGATTCGGAATCGTTGCGCTTACCGGTGTCGTGATCAATGACAGTCTGGTCCTGGTGAGCTTCATCAATCGCTCCTACCGGTCCTCGGTGCCACTGGTGGAGTCTCTTCTCGAGGCTGGCGCGAAACGATTCAGGCCAATCATCCTGACTTCGGTGACGACCTTTGTAGGGTTGACTCCGTTGCTTCTAGAACGGAGCCTACAGGCACAGTTCTTGATCCCGATGGTAACTTCCATCGCTTTTGGATTGCTGTTCGCGACGTTGATCATCCTGGTGTTGGTGCCAGTGATTTATCACATTCTTCAGGATCTTCAGGGACTGGTGGCGCGACGGCAGCAATAGCAAAAAACCCCGGTGCGCGGAGCGCATCCGGGGTTTGAGGTTCGGTCGGGAGCGAGGTGTCAGAAACTGACCGAGAAGCTGGCGATCGAGTAGTCGCCGCCTGACGAGGTGGCGAAGACTGGTACCAGTTTAGGCCCTTGCGGAGTGAACTCCGGGATGGGAGAAAAGTTGAAGAGCTCCTCATCAACATCAAAATGATGCTCTACTTTCAGCACCAGGTGCGGGGCGAAGAGATAGTTGAGCGCGATACCGTAGTCTTGCCTGAGATCAGCGGTGATGGACCGAGTGGCGGGAAGGCCGAACGGACGGACAAAATCGTCAGGATTGTGATTGGCCTCGGAGAATTCCGCCTGGGCGTAGATGCGGAATTTCTCTGTGGGGTGGAAACCGAGTTGCAGATAGGACACCGTGAAGTCTCCGCCAAAGAATATCTGACCGCTATCGGCGTTGAACTCGCGATACTCACCTCGGAAAACAAACTTCTCGAGATCAAGATCTACAGAGACGTACCAGTCCTGGAATTGATCACTCTCTTCTGCCGTGCGAAAAATCCCGACGAGCCCGCCGGTGACGTCACGCCTCTGACCACCGAAACCGAAACGCAGCGCCGGAATCGGTGTGTTCAGCCATAACTGGAATCCCATCGCGTCTTCCGCCTTGGCGGCACTGGCCTGACCACCCTGAACGAAGGGATTGACCTCGAAGAACTCGTATTCGCCGATCCAGAAATCA
>JAJCXQ010000483.1 GCA_029263355.1 Acidobacteriota bacterium
GCCGAATTTGGATTTCATGAACTCCGGAGAAAGCACCGGCATCGTCACGTCCGCCCACTTCGTCGCTTCATGCATAGCGCTGACAAAGTTGCCGCCGACAGTGAAATCCCAAGCCTGAATCCGCGCCTCATGCCCGGCCGCTTCCACTTGCCACGCGATCCACTCCGCCCAGGAGCGGTCGGATTGGGTGTAACTAATGAAGATTTTGAGGGGCTGCATATCTCTACCCAGGTGATTGATCGAACGGAATCATATCGGACGGAGCAGGTGGCTCTGACTGTGCGACGATCACAAGGATCAATCTGATCGGAGCTAGCCAAGAGCTAGCCGGCGCGGAATCAATGTGGCACATCCCAGCTGAATGTGGCACCCTTGAATTGAACGTGCGATGTCGCACATGGAGATTTGATGATGAAGACCCTTTCGATCCGTGACATGCGAGGCGCTCTCGGTCGACTCGACCAGATACTCGAAGAAGAAAACGAAATCATCGTGGCACGGCGTGGCGAGGCCATCGCGCTCTTCATTTGGCTCTTGCTCAGGAAGCGGGTCTGGAGGCTCTTGCCACAGCTGACCGAGTCATGGCCACTGCCGCTGAGGCCATGGGGATGACGGTTTCGAGGTTCTTTCCACCTCTCAGTACCTAGCCGCGGACCGAATCTCCTACCTGCATAAAGTCGCGGGCCGCAGGCCTCAATAATTTCGCCTAGCTTCCAAAACGTTCCGGCCAACACTCCCAGCAACAGATGCCGGCAAGATGCCGGCGCTCCCAGCAGGTGGCATCCCCGAGTCCCGGCAAGGGTTTCTTCGGCGCCGGTTCTTCACCCCTGGTGGACGACGGAGGTGTCATCGTCGAAGTCGGTGGCAAGGATGGCGCCGGGATCGTCGCGTTCGACGCCGCCACCGGCAAGGTGCTCTGGCAGGCCACCAATGACGAAGCGAGTTACGGCTGCCCCGGTCGCGGCGAACCTGGGCGGGCCCCACCGCCTGTTGGTCTGGACCCGGGCGGTCAGCCCTGATGACCGCAAAACGACCACGGCGAACCGTGGTCGTCTGCTGGTTGCGTGCCGCGAGGGTCGCGCCGCTGCTGTGTCGTCTACATGCCGATCTCTGCCGGCATGTTTGACTCTCAGAATTCGGTTGAGGTGACCGTCTTGGTGCAGCCCTTGGGAGTCCCCTCGCAGTTGATGCCGGTACAGGTCGGCCGCGAACAGCCCCTGCCACCGACGAGGATTTCACAGCCGGTCACCTGGCAGTCTACTGCCGGGTTGCATCCCTGGTGGGTGCAGGAGACCGAGATGCCAATTGCCTTGCCCAAGGTCGTATAGATCTCGAAGTCTTGGCTTTCGGTTCGCACAACACCGTCCGAAACTCGTTTCGTCGTAGATGCCTTCTCACTGACAGCCACCGAGGACTCGGTGATCAGATTCAGCATGAAGATGTCACCGTCGTCCAGCAACACCTCGCCGGGAGCGGCTACCGAAGAATCCGCGGCATTCGTAACGATTCCGAGAGCACCACACTGGGCTCCAGCCGATGTCGCAAACAGCATGGCAACGACGAAACACGTCAGGAAGGTTACTTGCTTCTTAGCCATCTCGATCCTCCTCTTGTGGAGCCCTACCGGTGATGCGGCTGAGCCTTGTTGAACGATGCAATCTGAAATTGCAAGCCCCATACCACCAGCTGAGGACTCTCCGCCCAACTCGACCATCGGCCACTCAAAGAACTGGAGAGAAAACACTTAGAGGTTTGTCGACGGTCCGAGGCGAACTCACGTGGAGTCTATGGATCAGCCCGGATCGGGTATCGCCCTACCCAACAACCGGCAAGCCGTGACCCGCCCGAGTCAACAGCGTATATTCTCTCTGCCTATGAAATACGGGCGAGGAGATCTGATGAGCTGCCAACACGCCGGATGGACGCCACCCGAGACGGCTGGCACCTCGACGACATGGCACCTCGACGACATGCACCTGGAGTCGCGTACTTGCTGTTTGATCCAACTACCCTGAGGGAGCTTGTGATGATTTTGAGGATGCCCCAACGCTTCGAAAAAATTTGCGCCCTATGCGTTCTGCTTGCCCTCGTCTCCCAGCCGATCTCAGCCCTCGAGACCGATGGCTGGCTGCGGCTCGAGACGCAGCACTTCACGTTCTTGACCAACGGCCCCGAAGGCGTCGCCCGTAGCACCGCACACGATCTGGAACAGCTGCGTTATGCGATCACCCAACTGTGGCCCGAGGGTCGGTTCGAGCCAGCGGTGCCTACTCTGATTTACATTTTCGAGGACAACGAGTCTTTTGGTCCGTATCGACTGAGGCGAGCACTCGGGCCAACGGGTGACGAGCCTCGAGTCCTCAGCCAAGGGTCAGGGAGCGCCGGCTACCTGGTACCCCACGAGCACGGCACCTATGCCGCACTGATGATCGACTCCGAATCACGCCCGGTACGCTTCGTCTACAAACAATACGTTCACCAGCTGCTCCACGCCAAGCTGCCGACGCTTCCTCTCTGGTTACGTCATGGCTTCGCCGAGTACTACAGCACCTTCGAGGTCGACGGCGACGAGGCCCTGATCGGTCTTCCGATCAAGGCGCATCTCGACGTATTGAGCTCGCACCTCGCGGGAGGCAAACTCGGCTTGATGGCGATGGTTTTAGAGGCTGAGCGAACGCGCGACGTCGGGCAGCCGTCGATGTATCCTCAGTCTTGGGCCCTGACCCACTATCTGAGCTCCGACCCAGACCGCGCCCGTCAACTGGGGGCGTTTGCCTACCACGTCGCGCGAGACATGCCAGCCGAGAAAGCCTTCGCCAAGTCCTTCGATGTGGACTTTGCCGAGCTCGAAAAACGCCTCGTCGCTTACCTCAAAGGCGGCAAATTCCAGTATCTGCGCGCGGAGCTCGCCCTTGGAGCTCATCCCGCTCGTGTCACCCGCCTGGCTCCCCACGAGGCGGTGTTTCACCTCGGCGACTTGGTGGCTCACACCCAACCCGCCCGCCAGGAAGATGCCGCGGCGCATTTCCGCAGCGCTCTCCAACTGGCTCCTGGCCACGGTCGCTCCCTCGCCGGTCTGGGTTTTATCGCCGAGCAGGCGGGGGACGATGCCGCCGCCTCGACCTATTACCAGCAAGCGATCGCGCAGGATGCCGACCACTTCCTGGTGCAATACCTCTATGGCTCCAGCTTGGCACAGTCGTTCGGAGACCGCCGGCCGACGAATGAAGACGAGCAGGCGCGGCTCAACTTGGCTGTGGCAGCCCTCGAACGCTCTGTCGAGCAGTGGGGAAACTTCGCGCCCGCCTGGGCTCGTCTGGGTTATGCGCGCAACCTTCAGCCCGAAGCCTCCCATCAGGCGGTCGAAGCGCTCGAGAACGCTCACGGTCTGTTGCCGGGTCGTCTGGATATCGCCTTCAACCTACTGCTGGCTTACGCTCGGATCGACAACCGCGAAGCCGCCGAGGCTATCGTCGCCAGGATGGCGCTGCTGGCAGCGGACGACGCGGCCCTCGCCCGCGCGCGGGAGGTATTGCTCACCATGGACTACCGGGACGCGGCCCGCCTGGTGCGTCAGGATCAACTCGATGACGCGACCCTACTGTTCGCTCGCATCTTGGCCCAGACCACCAACCCGGCACTTCAGCAGCAAGTCGAGGAACAGCTCGGCAAGCTCGAGTCGACCGCCCATGCACTGCACTTCTCAGAGCTTTACCGTAAAGTCACCAACCTGCTCGCCGACCGTCAGCTCACCGCCGCAGCCGACGCGTTGAAAGAGCTCGATGCCATCGCACAACCCGGGCAGCAACGGGCAGAAGTCGAAAGACTCACTAAGAAACTGGCAGCCATGCGGAAGTGGCAATCGCCGCCGAGGCAATCGGGCTGAAGGTTGAGAAGTTCTTCCCGCCAAGGATCACCCATCCGGATGGCTCTGGATGATCGCTGCCTGCCTCAATAGGTGGTGCCGGGAGCTATGCCGCTGGCTAGAGTCCACTGTATGAACATCAAGATTTCTGACCTCATGTCCACTCGCGTCATCCACGCGGAGCCCCATCATTCAGTGGCACGGGTCCGCCGCCTGATGTCCAAGAATCACCTGCACGCTATTCCGGTCGTCGACAGCGAAGGCCAACCGGTCGGAATTGTGTCGACGATCGATCTGATGACCCCCAAGGACGGCACACCGATCAACAAGGTGATGACCGAGAGGGTCTACACCATCCCGCGTTACAATGGTATCCACCAAGCGGCTCGACTGATGCGCAACCACCACATTCACCATGTTGTCGTGACCCATGAAAAAGAGGTGGTCGGTATCCTCAGCTCCTTTGATCTCCTGAAGCTGGTCGAAGACCACCGCTTCATCATGAAGCCGGGGCCACCGGCAAAAGGCGGAGACGATCAGCATCCCTAACGATGGAGGACTCGATGGCTGAGAACCCGTTGATCCGCTCCGTGATGACGCCGTTTCCTCACGCGATTGATGTGGATGAGCCGGTGAGCGTCGCGCGAAAGATGATGTTGCAGCATCACATCCGCCACCTCCCGGTCAAGGAGGGAGACTCCTTGGTGGGCCTGATCACCGACCGCGACATCAAATTGGCCCTCGGGCCCTATCTCAACGCGCCGAGCGATGACGGGCAAATACTCGTCCGGCATGTTTGTATCGGCGAAATCCACACCGTCGAGATGACAACGCCCCTCCACCTGGTGGTCGCCGAGATGGCCCGGCGTCGGCTGGGCTCGACTTTGATCACCAAGGACGGACGGCTGGCAGGAATTTTCACCGCCACCGACGCCTGCCGATACCTGGCCGAGTTGCTCGGCGATGAGTCCTTCAGCCCGCCCTCCGGCGACGACGTCGCCTGAGAGGATTCCCGGCCCACGGAATCCGCGGGCCAGGATTCTCTCGAACGCAACTATCGGTTGATATTCGACACCGCGTACTGGCTGCGAATCGGATAATGCACGTTGACTGTGGCGGTCACATTCACGTTGGCTTGGCGTTCGAACACCACTACACAGTCCGAGCCGCCGAATTGGAAGTACGAGAACATCTCACCCTTGGCCAGGTGTTTGCCCACCAGCCCCTGCTGGATCTTCTTGTTGACCAGGGCAACCTGCTGGTCGTAATCGAGCTTCTTCTTTTCTTTGGCCGTCAGCACGATGGGCTTGTGTCCTTTCGCCTCGGGCGTCACAAACACCACCGACGAAACCTGGGCCATGCCCATGGGTAACACGGCAACTTTTCCGATCGCGGTTTCGAGCACCAGTAGACCGCGGCATTGGACAAATTGATAACCCGTCGCGTCGTCGGCGTCGAGGTAACGCTGGGGGATCACCGCCCGTGCGATCGTTCCATCCGCGACCTCCTCACCCTGCTCTTGCAGCGCCACTTCGAGGTACACCTGGCCGGGGATGAACTTGGCCTCGAGCACTTTGCCCGCCACCGGGGTGTGCAGCCGGTGATAGTCGTAGGTGTTGAGGAAACTGTGGCAGAAGAGGCCACCTTCAAAAGCACTGCCGTAGTCGCTGTCTTGCAACAGCTCGTCGATCGACCACTCGATGTGTTTGACCACAATCGAAGGCGCGGCCGGCAGGGGTGGCCCCACCGGCGTACTGACCGCCCATTGCCCAACGAAGGTCGACTCCGCCGGGAAAACGATCACCCCCGGGTCGCCGTCAGCCGCGACCGGGCGTTGCGCGTCGATGTTTTTGAACGTTCTGGCAAAATACTCGTTGAACGTTTTGTAGTTTTCCGGCGCCTTTTCATAATCCTGCCAGGAGTATTCGGGAGCGTATTTGAAGCTCTCGAGGTACTTGCGTGATTTTGGCGTATCCAGGAAAGCCCCCCACTCCACCGCAAACTCCCGCAGCCAACGAGAAATGGGTGAGAGCTTGGCTCCTTCGATCGGCGCGATCGGGCTTTGCAAAGCCTCCAACTGGGGTTGGTTGAAGTAGAAATAGAACTGCGTGATCCGCAGGTACACGGTGCGTTCATGCAGCAGCTCGCCGTCCCAATCCCAGACCCGGATTTCGGGGATCCAAGTCACCAGGGCGTCGACATAGAAGTAGAACTGATCCAGGGTCTGGATGCGATCCAACTCCGGCACGTGTTGCGCGCTCACCTCCTGGATCGCCTCGGTAAAAAACGTGCCGTAATAGTTCTCGTCGATGATGCGCTTCAGCTCTTGGGTCGCCGGCTGCTGCGGATCGTAAACCGTGCCCACCGGCGGCAGGTCTCCCAAGAAGGGCGGCGCCTGCGGCGGGCAACGCTTCTCCGTGATCGAAGCTAGGCCTTGTGCTTTGGGCTCGGCGGCGGCGCGGGAACGCTTCAAAGCCCGATGTAGATCTAGGGAGGATGCAACACCACAGCGGGCAGATGCGGAACGACGGCGGGTTCTGCTGCTCATACCTTCACCTCACTGATTCACCGCGCCCCTGGCCAACTCCCCTATGTTATCTTGCCGATGGGAGGATCTGATGCCTGTTTCATCCGAATCTGGTTCCGTCGCCGACCTTGTTCTCGAGCTGACCGACCCGTTCATCCGGGACGACGATGGTGTCCGCCGCGCAGCCGCTCGCGCCACTCTTATCTACGAGCCGCCAGAGGGCTCCCGCGAACGACGTCTCGCCGGCGGCGCATCATCCGGTCTCGAAGCTTTTTCTCATCGGCGTCCGGACCGTCGGCCAGGGCGTCGTTGATCTCGGCCAGGAGCCGGCGATTCTCGTCCTTTGCTGCCTCTTTTGGGAGGAGCGCAAGAGACACTCGGACGCGGCAATTGTCGTCGGCTTGACGACTTGCGAGGGTCGGGATGTCTTCGTCCAGGGTGATGACATTCCGATGTAGGGTTCCTGTCACCGCGTAGGTCATCCTCTAACCAAGACGTCTCAGAATCTACACAACCCTTTGAAAATAAGTCTCTTCTTTACCCCGGCGGTTCGATACCAAAGCCCAGGGTCAGCGAAGCGCCACCCTGGGTAGGGGCCAGTCCACGGATCCGAACCCTGAATGGGTTCCATAAGCCGGCCGACGCGGGACGAGGGAATTATGGAACCCTTTCAGGGTACAGATTCTACCTCTTCCCGTACCCAGGGTGGCGCGGCGCTTCGCGCCAGCTGACCCTGGGCTATGGTATGGAACTCCTTCGGAGTTCGCGCGCGGAAGGGGAAGTACTGAGTCCCGGACTCGTCGCCAGTGACCGTGATGTCACGATTGGAAATACTGGCCACAGCTCATGTGCCCGTGACGTCATGTTCGACAATACTGGCCACAGCTTCTGCGACCGTGATTTTACATTTGAACAATACTGGCCAAAGCTCATATGACCGTGATGTCACGTTTGAACAATACTGGCCACAGCTCATGTGCCCGTGACGTCACGTTTGTAAATACTGGCCACAGCTTCTGAGACCGTGAGTTTACGCTCGAACAATACTGGCCATAACTCATGTGACCGTGACGTCATGTTCAACAATACTGGCCACTAACACTGTGGCCGTGACTTATCAGTTACAAATATTGGCCTGGCTCTCCGCAACTGTGACGCGACTTCTGCAAATCCTGGTCATGGCTCCCATGACCGTGATCCCCCACCAGCCAGCCCTGGCCCCACACACTGCGACCGTGGTCTGATCGAATACACTGCCGATTCAGCACGTATATATTGACGTAGGATCGGATCACCAAGCCCGTAAACCACGGGAGGGTTGTCTGTGCCGGGTGAGGCGCCTGGGTTCAACCGTGCCGCTGCCTCGCCGCCGACAGCCACGAGTTGAGAGGGGACAAGATGGAACCACTATGGCTATTGGGCCTGCTGTTCGCTGCGCTCTGCGTGCGTGGAATGTTTCGGAGAAGATCCGTGCGGACACAGAAGATGGCCCTGGAGTCGACGGCGGCGACTCTGGGCTTCGACTTCAAAGAGACGACGGATCTCTACACTGAAAATAGCGAGATCCCAAGTCGCTATTGGACTTGGAACGTCCGTAATTGTATGACCGGCGTCAAAGCCGAGGCGAAGATCTCCATCTTCAACCTCGTCACCGAGACGCCACAAGATGCTTTCGAAACCAACCCCGATGGCTCCTTTGACCACAGCTCCGAAGAGAATCGAGAAAGAAGAAGCCCTGTCGGTATCCTGCTGACCGGACTGCCGCGATCTATACCCTTTTTCACTCTTTCTCCGGAGTCCTTCCTGACCCGCGAGCGCGGCCCGGGAAAATTGGATATCAATTTCGAGAACCATCCCGAGTTTTCGAAGTCCTACACCCTGCAAGCCGACCATACAGAGTCGGTTCGAGCCTTGTTCGATCACGATGTCCTGACGTTCTTCACCCGCGCCCGCGTCAGCTTGACCGCTTGCGAGGGCTCGCTCTACCTCATCGGTGGTCCGCTGAAGTCCCCCAAAGAGATCATGGATTTCCTGGCGCTTGCGCTGACGAGCCGAGCGGTCTTGGCCCAGTCTGCCGCCCGTAACTTGGCTGACGTAGGTGCAGAAGCAGACGAAGCTGACGAATTGTTGGCTCCCTCCAAGCCTCTGTTGTCATCCGAAAGACGAGCCGCCCTCGAAACCATCGCGAAGGAAGCGCGACCACAACCCTTCGACTCCGAGGTCGAACGCCGTATCAGCGAGAGAGGCTTTCGCCTGCTCACCATCCCTGTTGTTTTGTTGTTCTGGGGCATCGCCGCTTATGTCTGGTTCGACATCGGCTGGAGGGACGGAGCGTTTCTCATCGTATTCATGGGTTTGGCAGGAACCCTGTTCCCCATAGTTTTGGGTTGGCAAGATGAAAACTCGTTGATTTCGCGCCTGCTGGCCCACACGTCGCTTGGCCGCTCCAAGATGGACCCGGACGCATACGAGCCTTGGAGAAACGTCGAAGATTGATTCGACGGAAGGCTCGTGGTGTCGCTCCTCCCCATCTTCGCGTGATCACTCAGCGTTCCGTAAGCGAAGCCGATGCGATGCGGGTCCCAGGCTATTCCGTTGCTGAGGTCAGTAGGCTGACCCTCGATGAAAGGCAGCAGTCATTCAACGAAGCACCCCTTCGCCGACCGAGCCTCCTGCGAGCCTTGCCGCAAACGGCCGAGGAGATCTTCGTTGGCGAGGATCTCCGCCATCTCGTAATCGTCAACGAACTGCTGCTCGTGGATTCGCTCCAGAGCCGCCGTCTCGATCAGGTTGGCGAGCGATCGATTCTCGGCTCTAGCCGCGCTAGTGAAGATTTTGTAGCTCTCATCGTTGAGTCGCAACGTGATCGTCTTGGCCATAGAAGACCTCCTTCACTTTCATTCTATTGAGCTCGGTATGAAAGCAGAACAAAAAGTACTGTCCGCGTTCTGCTCTGAAATCCACCTCGACCTCCCGGCGCCTACAGCTCCGCGGGAATAGGGATGCCCGATCAGTTTGGCGAGATCACTGGCCGGCGGTATGATTTGTCACTCTTCCTTTAGCGGCCTCGGGAAAGATGGCCGAATCTCAGCCGACACTCTCGGGAGGATTCTGACATGGATAAATCCAATAACGTGCCGCCTCCACTTCCTACCTACACTGGGTTTCTGAACATTGTTCGCCTCGAGACCCATCCTGAGCAGATACTGGATCTTGCTGAAGCCTGCCGTGAGCGGATTTCGAATATGTCCGGCAAGCGGCAGCAAGATCGCAGTTACGAGTGGTTGGAAGGGCTCGAGCCGCCCGCCGACGAGCCTGATCCCGAGATCGAGGAAACGAGCTTTCCAGACCAGCTCCACTACAAGCCACAGATTTTCGTTACCTACGGCACCTTTGATCTAGCCGCAATATTTCTTTCTCCCGAGTTGGAGCTCGACGGCTGGACTCAACATGGCGGCCTCGTGGGCGCCGGCCAGGATTTGACGGCATGCTTTCTGCCTCGGAGAGCCGCCCTTCTCGACCCCAAAGAGGTGGTCGACTATCGCTCACCGTCGATGGCCAACGGTAAGGGGCTGGCTGATGAGCCGCGAGACATCAACGCCTCTTTTCTCGAGGACATTGCGCAACAGGGCGGCCAGTTCGATGCTTCCTTCCATCTCTCGATCGTAAAGCTCAAACTCAGTCCGACCTTGTGGCCATTGTTCACCGCTCTATCGACAGACTCTCTCCCTAGCTCACGCGCCCAACTCGAGCTCCAGCGAATACTGACCATCGTCTGGTCGACAGTCGACAACTGGTGCGGTCCTGATCCCGATCCAACGGAGCGAGCAAGGCGCCATGCCGCGATCGGTCTCTCTTTCGGATGGTCCGAGCTGGTGGTTGTCGCTTACACCCAACAGCCAGGAGACTTGTTGCAGCTGACGATGAATCTCAGAGCTTGCTCCCGTTGGATATCTGCAAGTGATCTCGAAGGCATGCCCAAGAAGTCAGCATCACGCCATCGCGGTTCGACTCGAGGCGAACAATCCGCCCACATCTTTGCTACCACCTTGACCATCTTCGGTTCGAGCTACGAACTCCGCCACGAAGCCAAGGAGAGTCTGGAATTCGCCGACCGCGATCAAGAGGTGGTCCGCGACCCGAATCAACAGATAGGGGCTCAGGAAATTGTTCGTTTGAGCCAGGAACTGGCCAAAAGAAAGAGACGTCAGCTTGCTCAACAGGCTCACGACTCGGCTACTTCTTCACAAGAGGCAGGGCTAGGCGTGGTATTCCAAGTCGGATACAACATCTATCCTGGTCACGAGCTGGCGGCCACCGAGCTACTCCAAGGCATCAAGAGTGCCCTGATGGAAGATGGGCGCGAGGGCTGGATCGTAGGTGGCGAGAAAGCTGAAGTCCGATTTGGACCCGGCAAACGCGATCTGTGGAGTGTTCCGATTCGAGTCGAGGACGGGGGAGCGGATCCG
>JAJCXQ010000484.1 GCA_029263355.1 Acidobacteriota bacterium
GGTGACGAGCCCCGAACTCTCGGCATCGGGCCCGGTTCGGCGGGCTATCTGGTGCCGCACGAGCACGGCATTTATGCCGCGCTGTTGATCGACTCCGAAACGCGCCCGGTGCGTTTCGTCTACAAACAATACGTCCACCAACTTCTCCACGCCAAGCTGCCAGCGCTGCCGCTCTGGCTGCGCCATGGTTTCGCCGAGTACTACAGCACTTTCGCGGTTGAGGGCGACGAAGCCTTGATCGGCTTACCGATTCCGGCGCATCGCGATTCGTTACGGTGGCACGTGTCACAGGGCTCCCTCGACTTGAGAACCTTGATTCACCAAAAGGTCCAGACACGGGACGCCAGGACACGGCCATATTATCCCCTGAACTGGGCCCTGATCCACTATTTGAGCTCCGATCCCAAACACGCTCACCGGCTAGCGGCGTACGCCTACAAAGTGGCCCGCGACATGCCGGTCGAGGAAGCCTTCGAAGCGTCTTTCGAGGTCGACATCAGCGAGCTCGAAGAACGTCTCATCAAATACCTAAAGGGCGCCAAGTTCCCATATCTGCGGACGCCGATCGACCGCACGGCGCATCCCGCCCGCGTCACCCGATTGGCCAATCACGAAGCGGCTTTTCATCTCGGCGACTTGCTGGCGCACATCCAGCCCGACCGCGGGGAAGATGCGGCAGCGCATTTCCGTTGGGCACTCCAGCGGGCTCCCAATCATGGGCGCTCCCTCGCCGGACTGGGTTATCTCGCCGAGCGGGAGGGAGACAACGCAGCCGCCGCAATCTACTATCAACAGGCAATAGACAAGGATCCCGACCACTTCCTGGTGCAGTACCTCTACGGCTCCAGCCTGGCGCAGTCCTTCGGTAACCGGCGACCGTCGACCGAAGAGGAGAAGGCGCAGCTCGACTCAGCCGTTGCCGCCCTCGAACGTTCGGTCGAGCGCTGGGGAAACTTCGCACCCGCCTGGTCTCGCCTGGGTTACGCCCGCAACCTGCAACCCGAAGCTTCCCAGCAAGCCGTCGAGGCGCTCGAAAAAGCCCATGGTCTGCTACCGGGTCGACTGGATATCGCCTTCAACTTGCTGTTGGCCTACGCCCGGATCGACAATCGTGAAGCCGCCGAGGCAATCGTCGCCAGAATGTCGTTTCTAGCCGCAGACGACGCCAACCTCACCCGGGCGCGCGAGGTATTGCTTACCATGGACTACCGCGACGCGGCCCGCCTAGTGCGTCAAGAACGCCTCGACGAGGCTATCCTGCAATTTGCTCACATCTTGGCGCAGACCACCAACCCGGCGCTTCAACAGCAGGTCGAGGAGCAACTCGGCAAACTCGAGCGGACCGGCCAAGTCCTGCAATTCTCCGAGCTCTACCGCGAAGCCACCAACCAACTCGCCGAGGGCCAGCTCGACGCCGCAATCGCCGCCTTGCAGGAGCTCGATGCCATCGCTCAGCCGGGTCAGCAGCGGGCCGAGTTCGAGAAACTCTCGAAAAAACTGGCAGCCATGCGGCAGTGAGCCTAAGTCGTACCGGCTCAGGCCAGCCACGGACTCGACAGCCGGCGGGACGCCGGCGCTCCCGGCAGGTGGCTTCTTTGAGTTACAGCGCCACGGCTTGAACAGGCCGGCGCTCCCGGCAGGTGGCTTACTTGAGTTACAACACCTTGTCGCTCAACCATTGATTGAGGACGCGCAACGCCTCGGGACGGATCTCGTGGCCCATCTCGAATTCTTGATAGGTGAGATCGACGCCGAATTTCTGCAACAGATCCCGTGACTCGCGGGCGCGGGCGATCTCGATCTGTTGATCTTGGGTGCCGTGCAGCATCAGGACCGGGAAACCTTTTTGGGCGTCCATTTGCGGCAGGTTGGCGGCCAAAATTTCGGGCAGCCAGGACGACAGGGCGACGACACCGGCATAACGTTGGGGCTCGCGCAACGCCAGATCGAAGGCCATCAATCCACCTTGGCTGAAGCCGAGGGGTACAACTTTGTCGTCCGCCGCGGGATAACGTTGCCGCGCCTGGTCGACGAAGCCGCGCAACTGCGCCGAGGACTTCAGAAAGGCGCGGGCGTCGGGAGGCTGACCGGGGACGAGGGGAAACCAGCCGTAACCTAACATGCCGGGGCCAACCTGTAGGGTGGTCGTGCCTTGCGGGCAGAGGGTCAGCAGGCGATTGTCGGCGAGGTGCGGCGCCAATCCGAGCAGGTCTTGGGCGCTGGCGCCCCAGCCGTGGAGCGCGATGAGGGTCGGGAAGGGGCCGTCTCCAGACGGCACATGGGCAGCGTGCAACAATTCCATGACGAGAGCATACCCGAGACGCGCGGCTGCAAGTCATACGGCTGCGAGTCATATGGTCATCGACCACGATATGATCATCAACGACGATCTATTCGTCGAAATCTCGAAACATCGATCGCTCCGCTAAGGAATCGACATGCGATACGTGGTCTTCAACCGCAAAGGTGGCGTCGGTAAATCGACGATTGTCTGTAACCTCGCCGCGGTAAGCGCCGCCGCCGGTCAGAAGACGCTGGTGGTGGATCTCGATCCGCAAGCCAACGCCTCCTATCATCTACTCGGTCGAGACGCCGCGGCCACCAAACCCGGCGCGGCGGAATTCTTCGAGGAGACTCTGGGCTTTCGGCTGCTGAGCTCCTCGAACCGATCCTGGATCCACTCGACGCCGTTCGAGAACCTCTTCCTGATGCCAGGGGATCGCGATCTGGCGGAACTGCACTCCAAGCTCGAGTCGCGCTACAAGATCTACAAACTGCGGGACCTCTTGATCCAACTCGACGACTTCGACGCGGTCTACATCGATACGCCGCCGGCAGTGAACTTTTTCACCACCTCCGCGCTGATCGCGGCCGAAGGCTGCCTCATTCCCTTCGATTGTGATGAATTCTCCCGCCGCGCCTTGTACCAATTGCTCGGGACGGTGCGAGAAGTCCAGGACGATCACAATCCGGATCTCGAAGTGACCGGCATCGTCGTCAACCTGTTTCAGGAACGCGCCCGTCTCCCCCAACAAATGGTGGACGAGATGCGGGCTGAAGGGTTACCGGTGCTCGAGCCCTTCCTGACTGCTTCGGTCAAAGTGCGGGAGTCGCACCAACAATATCGACCTTTGATCGACCTGGCGCCGAAACACAAAGTCACCGCTCAGTTCGAAGCCTTGTACCACGCGATCTCAGCGTCGAACACCAAATCTTGAAGACAAAGAAGAACTGGCTTTTCAGGAGGGACACTCGATGAGATACCCCGGTGGATTGATGAGACATGATCGAGCCTCGCGAGTCGTCAACGCTCTCACCGCCTGGAACGAGCACTTGACGGCGGACGATTTGCACCAGAAGTACTGCCGAATGGCGGAGTCTCCGTTCGTGTTCTATCGCGGCACGAACCACCTGTTCTGGGCGGACTTTGCTGGCGACTGGCGGATGAATCGCTTCGGCAGCTACCGCACTCGGACTTGGCTTCAAGGTGATGCCCATGCCGAGAATATGGGGGCGTTTACCAGCCACGCAGGTGATCTCATTTACGGCCTGAACGATTTCGACGAATCGTTGCTCGCGGACTATCAATACGATCTGTGGCGCTTCGCGATTAGCTTGGTGCTGGTCGCCCGGCGCAATGGCGGTTTCTCGGGCAAGGCCAAAGCCAACATTATCAACGCACTCTGCGACGCCTATCTCGACACCATGGCGTCTTTGACCGGCAAGATCAAACCTTCCAACATCATCCTCACCACCAAGAAGTCCTCTGGTGTCCTACGACGCTTCATGAAGGAAACGGAGAAAGGCAGCAGTCGTAAGAAGATGTTGAAGAAGTGGACCACCGGCAGCAAAGACGATCAGCTCTTCGCCCCGAGGCCAGGCAAGCTGGACGCTGCATCGTCCTGGGAGCGCGGAGATATCCTGGCCGCGATGCCGGATTACTTCGAGACGCTGCCCAAGAAAACGAAAGCCAGCCAGAAGTTCTTCAAGGTTCTCGACATCGCGCGCCGCCTGTCTGCGGGCACCGGATCACTGGGAACGCCGCGCTACTACGTGTTGATCCGTGGCGAGGGTAGCTCGTGGAAAGACGATCGTATTCTCGACGTCAAACGCCAGACCCGCCCCAGCGGTCTCGAGCGCCTGAGCGCCGAGGAGCAGATCGACTATGCCCGCGACTACCAGAACGACGCCCACCGCCACGCCGTGGCCTACGATGCCCTCGGCAAACAACCCGACCATCTGATGGGCTGGATGCGACTACACGATGGGTATTATTCGGTCCGGGAGCGGTCGCCCTTCAAAGAGACCTTCTCGACCGAATCCTTGACCACCGAGGACACCTTCGTCGAGATGGCGGAGACCTGGGCCCGAGTCTTGGCGTCCGATCATGCCTGTGCCGTCCGCGACCTGCGCGTCGACGGCAAATCCTACTCCCTCGCCAGGGAAGTCGACCGACTGACCCGCGACCGCCGCCCCGAATTCCTCGCTCTCGTGCGCGACGCCGCTTTCGAATACGCCACCCAAGTCGAGGCGGACTACGCCGCCTTTCTGGCCGCCATGCAGCCGAATGACTGTGAAAGCCAGGATTGAGACTCGCCTCGGATATCATCACCCGCCGGACGCCAACCTTCCCAGGAGATCTTCCATGCCTGTTGATCCAAAAGATCTAGCCATCGAATCCCTGATGATCGAGGACCGGACGTTTCCGCCTCCTGCCGACCTTCAGGCCAACGCTCACGTGTCGAGCGTCGAACAATACAACGCGATGTGGGAACGGTCGATCCAGGACCCGGACGGCTTCTGGTTGGAGCAGGCGGAGAGCCTGGCGTGGTTCAAAAAGCCAACCCGCAGCTTACGCTACACCTGGGACACCCAGGGGCGCCGGATCGAGCACACTTGGTTCGACGACGGCGAGCTCAACGTCTCTTACAACTGTCTCGATCGTCACCTCGGCACCCCAACCGCCGACAAAACCGCGTTGATCTGGCAGGGTGAAGCGGAGGATGCCGTCCGCCGGATCAGCTACCGGGAGCTCCACTCGGAGGTCTCGAAGTTTGCCAACGTGCTCAAGTCCCACGGCGTCCGCAAAGGGGATCGGGTGGCCCTCTACATGCCGATGATCCCTGAGCTGGCGATCGCCTGCCTGGCCTGCGCCCGAATCGGTGCGATCCATTCAGTGATCTTCGGCGGCTTCTCCGCCGAAGCCATTGCCGGGCGGGTCAACGACTCCGACTGCAAGATGTTGGTCACTGCCAACGTGTTGTTTCGCGGCGGTAAGACGATCCGGTTGAAGGACATCGTCGACCAGGCGCTGGTCT
>JAJCXQ010000485.1 GCA_029263355.1 Acidobacteriota bacterium
TCTTGTCGAGGTCTTGATAACCCAACTCGTCGAGGCGCTTTGCTTGCTCGTCATCGAACGCCTTCAGACGTCCCTGGATTTCGCCACCCAGACAACGTAAGGCGGCGGCGGTGATCACACCCTCGGGGGCTCCTCCGATACCCATGACGGCATGGACGCTGGTGCCCCGGACCGCCGCTGAGATGCCCGCTGCCAAGTCACCGTTGGGGATCAACCGGATGCGTGCCCCCGCTCCTCGAATGTCGGCGATGAGGCGTTCGTGGCGTTTGCGGTCGAGCACGACCACCGTTAGGTCTGTGACCTCGCGACGGAAGGCGGTCGCGATGTTGCGCAGATTTTCGGGCACGGGTGCGTCGAGGTGGATGACCCCGCGCGCCGTCGGGCCGACGATGATCTTCTCCATGTAGCTGTCTGGAGCCTGGAGGAGTCCACTGCGCTCGGCGGTCGCAAGCACCGATACCGCCCCTGGTGCTCCCGTCGCGCACTGGTGGGTGCCTTCGAGTGGGCGAACCGCAATGTCGACTCGTGGCGCGCTCTTCTTGCGCTTCAAGGCCCCGACTTTTTCGCCCACGAAGAGCATAGGCGCTTGACCCTGTTCGCCCTCGCCGATCACTATGTGCCCCGCGATGTCAATATCGTCGAGGGTTCGTCGCATCGCCTTGACCGCCAACCGATCGGAGCGTTGCTGATTGCCGAAGCCCATGGTCTGAGCTGCAGCGATGGCAGCACTTTCGGTAATGGCGAGGAGATCCCCTTCGGCAACCTGATCTAGGGGCATGTGTTGGTTCCTTCGCGACGTGCGGTTGGGAAAGAGTGGCGGATAGCGGCATCACCCTCACGGCAAACATACGACTGTTGATCATAACACGCGGAGCTGTTCACTCGGTGGCTGGCTGGTCGCGCTTTTTCGTTGTGATATCCCCTGGCGAGTATACTGGGCGCCTTCGTGCCAGAGCGTTTGGCACCAGGCTGTCGGAAGCTGACCAGAGAAGGCCGGATCACGTTCGTGATGTTGCTCTGGACATCAAATGGGGACAGGATTCTGACACTGGCAAGGTCCGCCATAGGAATGGTTCGTCGGTATGCTCTCGCCGGCGTCGAGATAGTTCAAGAGAGTGATGGAGCAGGTATGCAGCAGGAGCGATTGAATCGCATTGCACAGTGGGTGTTCGACACGCGGCCGATCCTCGGGCGTTTTCACCTCTGGCTGGAGGACGTCGAAGAAACCCGCGTCAAAGATGACGGCGGCGAAGATGAAGCCTTTGTTGGCAAGTCTTTGAGCCGTTCTTTCGTGATGGCGGCCGCGGTTACTGCCCTCGGGACTCGTCTTTTCGGGCGCTTCGGGGAAGGCCGGAAGCTGGACAGGAGCAGCCTCAATCTGGTCAAGAAAGATGCGGACGCGGTTTCAGCTTACGTGATGAGCGAGGCCCTCTGGTATTTGACCCGTCGGCTGCCGGAGAACCACGCGGTGATGGTGTGTCTCGGCGAAGGGTTGATGCCCAAAGGCGGCGAGACGCCAGAGATGGGCTCCAACCCGCTGCTCGGTTTTGGGCGAGTTTATGCCCGTCCTGAAGTGGCGAAGTTCCTAGAACAGCGAGTACATCGCTTGATCAACGATTCGGAGTATCGGTGGGGTGACTTCTGGAGCGAGTCACAGGTCGCGGGCATTTCGATCTGGGGCGCCGCGATCGACACCCTGGAGAACACGTCGCGTTTCGCCAAAGGCGACGCCACGGGTCCGATGACCGTGCTCCACCTATTCGACCAGCCTTTAATCGTCGCGATGCCCTATGAAGGGTACTTCGGCAACTTGGTCCTGCCGCGTGAGGTTGTCGATCACGCTGCCGAGGACTCGATCCTGCTCAACTACCACACCCCTCGGCAGACGGTGATGGAGGTCATCCGTTCCAAGTACCCCGATATCCTGCCAGAGCGAGTCCATGTCTGGACCCTCGGAGGACGGTCACGTGAGGCACGGCTCGCGGGGTTATGGGACCAATGGCAGACTCTTGGAGCTCATGTAGTGGAAGATGGATGGCGTCTTCCAGGGGGTGGTGAGATTTTCAATGACTCGGGTACCTATGCCCCGATGTTTAGTGTCGGAGTCCACCAAGACGAAGCTGGCCAGCGCCATCTTTTGCTATGCGACGGCTATGCTGCCTCCGCCGAGGCGATCCAGGCCGCAGGTTTGGACCCGGTGCTCGATACGCGGACATCTCTGAGTCTGTTCTCGTCGGCTTTTCGCTTGCCCTGTGAGAAGGAGCGGTTGGCGATGCGCCTCGACCCTGAGTCACCCCGTTTTGCGGAGGACCTCGCCACGTTGTCGGGTGAGGAGGTCGAACCTGAGACGACGGCGCTCTATCGCGATTCGATCATGGTTGCCCGCGAAGCTGGCTTACCGGTCGACAAGCCTTTCCTACAGATCGATGATTTCTTCCCGCGCAAGCACTGGCGCGGTCTGACGTTGGACGGCTTCATTCAGCCAGATCCGTACTCAGGCGCTGCTGGTGTCGAGGAAGTAGGTGACAGAACCTACCGAGTCACGGTGCGCTCCTCGAGCGGGGATGGGCTGAACTTGGTGACGCTAACTCTGCGTCTCGAAGAGCCGTTCGATGAAAGCCGCTTGGTCTTTTCGCCGCTACTCGATCGTTTCTACGCGGGTCAAGAATTCCGGTCGCGAGCGGTCAAGGTTTCCGACTCGGGGCGCCTCCGCAACGAGCTTCAAACCCTGTGCTCCGGCGGCCTAGAATACCTCGACAACAATCGTATTCGCCTCCATCTCGACTGGATCGACGCCGCGGTGCTGTCAGACCGCAAAAAGCAAGTGGTTCAGGACGCCTTGGGGTGGTACAAAGAGCACCACCCCATTTGGTTCCGTTGGTTGGAGATCGCCGACTGAGTTGTCTAGGGTTGGGTCCACCTGCGGTTTCGCTTCCGCCTAGCGGAACTCAACTTCACACCTGCTGGCAGCGCTGGCGTCTTACCGGCTTGGTCGAGACAGCGAAATCGCAGTCTACTGGGGCACTGGTTTCGCTTTGACGGTCACCTGCGGCGCGTTGAATGCCGGGATGCCTGTGATTTTCTCGCCAACCACCAAGGTGTGAATGTCGTGGGTGCCTTCGTAGGTGAACACCGATTCGATATTCAGCATGTGGCGAATCACGGGATAGTCGTCGACGATACCGTTGGCCCCAAGAACCTCGCGGGCCAGGCGAGCACACTCGCGGGCGACCCAGACGTTGTTCTTCTTTCCCATCGAGATGTGGAAGTGTTTGGCGCGGTTGGCGTCCTTGAGCTTGGCAAGTTGAAAAGCGAGGAGCTGTCCTTTGGTGATCTCAGTGACCATCCAGACCAGTTTGTCCTGCACCAACTGATGACTGGCGATCGGCTGACCGTTCCACTGAATACGTTCTTTGGCATATTCGAGAGCGGTGGTATAACATTCCATGGCGGCTCCGAGGCCACCCCAAGCAATGCCGAAGCGGGCTTGATTGAGGCACATCAGAGCGTTC
Source organism: Acidobacteriota bacterium (assembly GCA_029263355.1). Classification (GTDB taxonomy): domain Bacteria; phylum Acidobacteriota; class Thermoanaerobaculia; order Multivoradales; family J023; genus JAAELT01. The sequence goes on from JAJCXQ010000485.1 coordinate 3,513, forward strand.
TTCAAGCCAGTGGTCTTGGGCAGCAGATTGTCAGCTGGGATACGGCAGTTGACGAAGCCAAGCTCTGAGGTGGTAGAAGCCCGAAGCGAGAACTTGCCATGCTGGTTCGACGAGGTGAAGCCGGGCGTCCCTTTTTCGACCAAGAAGCCGCGAATCCCATCGTCGGTTTGTGCCCAGACAACGGCGACATCCGCCAGGGTCCCGTTAGTGATCCATTGCTTGCTGCCGTTCAAGACCCAGCTGTCACCGTCTTTGCGAGCCGTGGTGCTCATGCCACCAGGGTTGGATCCGAAGTTGGGCTCGGTCAACCCAAAGCAGCCAATCGCCTCGCCGGAGCCGAGGGCTGGAATCCAACGATCCTTCTGGGCTTGGGAGCCAAAGGCGTAGATTGGGTACATCACCAGGGAGCTCTGCACCGAAACAAAGCTGCGCAGGCCGGAGTCGCCGC
>JAJCXQ010000486.1 GCA_029263355.1 Acidobacteriota bacterium
GGTGGCAACGTGGTCCGTGGTCTTTGCTGCGTTTCGGACTGGTGGCTCGTCATCAAGAAGACTTCGAGGATGCCGAACGCCTCGGACTCTTTGGCGAAGCGGAGTTCGAGATCGCCGCCCGCGGCTGGCGACCCGCCATCATCGGTCGCCTTTTTAGCGAAAGTTTGGACAACGCCGACGCAACGATTCAGAGACTCGATGCGGAGGTTGCGCTGAGCTTCCCAATCGTTGATTCGCTGTCTTTTACTCCAGAGTTCAACTTCTATTACTACGACGATTCGCGACTCCCGGGAGCTTCCCGGTATCACCGGCTTTCCTTGGGCCTGGCCTACTCGTGGAACGGTAAGTATCAACGACGCTGACTCGCAAGCATCAAAAACCCTGCCAGGGTCGATTGCGGATCTTGGGCCAAGAACCTATGGCATGGGCGTGATTGCCCAAAACTTCTTCGCGCCACCAGCGTTCTACTTATGAATCCTCGAACACAGGAGACGACATTCATGAGATCGCTGCGCCAGGCTGTCCGCTCGCTCGCCAAGACCCCGGCCCTTTCGGCCATCATCATCGTTACCCTGAGCTTGGGTATCGGTAGCGCCGTCGCTGTCTTTACTCTGGTCGACGGGGTCGTGCTGAGGCCCTTGCCGTTTCCGCATAGCGATCAGTTGGTCCAGATTGATCATACGGTTCCGGAGCTCGGCTTCGATAGTCTGGGAATCTCGGTGGCGCTCTACAAGTGGTACCGGGAGTCGAGTAGGGCCTTCGAGGAGGTCGCCCTCTATCAGCCCGCGGAGGTGACGATCTCCGGTCAGGCACGAACGGAAAGGTACGATGCGGCCCGAGTCACGGCCTCCCTGTTTGGACTTCTGAGAGTGCCGCCAGCCGTAGGCCGAGGTTTTGTGGAGGCCGAAGAGGCGCCAGGGGGTGCGGACGTTGTGGTGATCGGCCACGGCCTATGGCGCAGTCGCTTCGGTAGCGATCCGGAACTGGTGGGCAAGAACATCCTGGTGAATGACCGCAGCCACCAGGTGGTGGGTGTGATGCCTGAGAGCTTCGCCTTCCCCGAGCCTGAGACGGCTCTGTGGTTGCCGCGCGTATTCGACAGCGCAGACCTGCCCCTGAGCTCTTTCTCCGACGTCGCGATCGGTCGCCTAGCCCCCGGACAGACTATGGAAACCGCTCATGCTGACCTGGGTCTCCTGGTCAACGGCTTGGCTGAAGCTTTTCCCGACGAAGGTAAGGGGTTGGTCGAGGTGGGATTCGCTCCGGCCCTACGAACCCAGCTCGAAGAGGAAATTGGTGACGTCAAAAGTATGCTTTGGGTGCTCCTGGCGGCGGTGGGTTTGATCCTGGCGATTGCTGGCGCCAATGTTGCCAATCTATTTCTGGTGCGAGTGGAAGCACGGAGCAGGGAGCTGGCTATCCGCGGCGCCTTGGGGGCTGACCGCAAGCGACTGATCTTCGGCCTGTTGCGCGAGAGTCTGCTGCTCGCCGCTGCCGCCGGTGTGCTCGGGCTCGTGCTGGCCGGCTCGACGATCAAGCTGACGCTTGCCCTCGGTGGCTCGCTGCTGCCCCGAGCCGGTGAGATCGGCGTCGACCTCCGGGTTGTGCTTTTCACCCTGGGAGTGACGATGGTCTCCGGTTTTGTTTTTGGACTGTTGCCGGCCATCCGCTCCACCCGTAGCTCCCGGCTCGCCGTGGCCGCGGGCCGAGCCAGTACCGCTGGCCGCGAGCAACATCGCCTGCGTGGCCTGCTGGTCATCTCCCAGCTTGCCCTCGGCCTGGTGCTCGCTGTGTCTTGCGGCTTGGTCGTGCGGAGCTTCTTAGCACTACAGACTGTGAATCCGGGGTTTCAAGCCGAAGGCGCCGTCAGCTTCCGACTGGTGATTCCCAACACGAAGACCTCGGACGTCGCGGCCCAAGCTCGTTTTGTGGACCAAGTCCGCTCGAGACTCGCTGCCCTCCCAGGCATTGATCAGGTTGGGGCCGCGACCTACCTGCCGCTGAGCGGCACCGGCGCCGGTTCGGTTTACAACGCCGAAGGTCAGCAAGCAGAGGGCCTGGTCAAGGCGTCCCGACACCTTTATGCCAGCGCCGGCTATATCGAGGCGATGCGAATCCCGCTGCTCGAAGGACGCCTTCTGGTTCCAGCAGATCACCAGCTGGAGGCTCCCAACGTCTTGGTGAGTGAGTCCTTCGCTCGCCGTGTCTGGGGTGACGAGAGCCCCATCGGACGTCGGATCACCAGCTCGCCGTTCGAGGCCGAGCAGTGGTTGACTGTCGTCGGCGTCGTCGGTGACGTCAAACTCTTCGAGCTTCACGAGCCTTCGCCTGAATTCGTTTACCTGCCGCCGGTGGTCTACGGTCAGGGCGACTCTCGAGTCTCCTTGGTGATGCGGACCGACCGCCCGCTGGACTCGGTCCGGCCTGAAGTCCTCAGCCTCTTGAATGATCTTGATCCGTCCGTCGCAGTCAGCCTGGTCCATCCGCTCCAAGCGCTGGTCGACAAGGCCCGCAGTCGATCGGCTTTCGCCGCCGTGATGCTGACCTTGGCTGCGATCATGGCCCTCGCCATAGCAGCTGTGGGGCTCTACGGCACCGTGTCTTACCTGGTCGGCCAGCGGCGAAAAGAAATCGGTATCCGCATGGCCCTCGGCGCCCGACGTCAACAAGTCCGGTCTTGGATTCTGAGCCAGGGGCTGGTCCTGGCGTCGGTTGGTATCGGTGTCGGCCTTTTGCTCGCTGTCGCCGCTACACGCCTCCTCGGCTCGATTCTTCACGGAGTGAGCGAGCTTGATCCTCTTTCCTTCATCGCGATGCCCTTTGTGCTCCTCACCGTCGCCGTTTTGGCGACCTGGATTCCGGCCTGGCAGGCCAGCCAGGTGGAGCCTTTGCAAGCCTTGCGGGAAGATTAATGACCTGTTTGTCGTTTCCCATGAAAGTTGCCTGAACAATGAATTCTCGACCTGTAGCACTGATTACCGGCGCCAGTCGGCGGGTGGGAATTGGCGCCGCCATCGCGCTGCGCCTCGCCCGTGACGGCTGGGACGTCGCCACCACTTTCTGGCGGCCCTACGACGACAGCATGCCCTGGGGCAGCGATCCGCACGACGTGACCTGGCTGGGTGAACAACTCGTGGCGTGTGGCGCGACGACAAAAGCGATCGAGGCGGATTTGAGTCGCGTCGAGACGCCAGCTCGCGTTTTCGATATCGCCGAGGAGGCGATCGGACCCGTGACAGCGCTTGTTCTCTCTCATTGCCACAGCACTGACAGCCACATCCTGGATACGACTGTCGAAAGCTTCGACATGCACTTTGCCGTCAATGCGCGGGCGAGCTGGCTTCTTGTTCGAGAGTTCGGCCGGCGGTTTCGAGGTCCGTCCGGTCGCGGTCGAATCTTGGCTCTCACCAGCGATCACGTCGTGGGCAACCTTCCCTACGGTGCAAGCAAGGGGGCGCTCGACCGCATTGTCCTTGCAGCAGCGCATGAATTTCGTGACCTCGGGATCACAGCGAACGTGATCAGTCCGGGACCCACCGATACCGGCTGGATGACGGTCCAGCAGATCGATGAATTCACTCGACAGACCCCAGGGGGCCGTCCTGGACTCCCGGACGATTGCGCTAAACTCGTGCGCTTTTTGTGCTCGGAAGAGGGCGGCTGGATCAATGGTCAGTTACTGCATAGCAACGGAGGGTTCGCTTGAGCACAGCAGGCTTGGGTCTTCAGGTCCTTGGCGCTGTAAAGCCTGACTCGAATTCCAACGTCGATCATGAGTCCTATCCATCACGAGGTCTGTGTACCGGCTGGCCTTCTCGTCCCTGGCCACCCAGCGTTCCAGCATGACGGTGACCTCACCGCCAGGCGCATCGTTCGTGGTGCTCACCTCCGACATCTGCTTCGCCTCCCGTGCTGTTAGCTCTTGATGTCTGTGCGACGGTGATCATATGTGGATCCAGCAGGAGCCGAGCCTCAAGGGGCTAGTTCGACGGACTCCTCCCAATAGAACTGCCCTCGCTCTGCCGGATGGTTGCCGACCTGGTTCATCGTCCGGGCGTCATACAGCCGTCCGCCGACCATGGTGTACCGCACCGCCTCGGAGTTGCGGATGTTCTCGAGGGGGTTCTTTTCCAGCACGACGAGATCCGCCAGCTTGCCTTCTTCGATCGAACCGATGCCGCCATCTAGACCGAGGTAGATGGCGCCGTTCAAGGTCGCGGCGCGCAGCGCCTCGAGGGGTGTCATGCCGCCTTGCTCGAACATCCACAGCTCCCAGTGCGCGGCGAGGCCCTCGCGCTGGCCGTGGGCGCCGAGTTGGACCAGGACGCCAGCGTCGGAGAGTTGTTTGCAGATTTCGGCGATCCGGAAGTGGTTGTACTCTTCCTCAGGAGCCATGACGCGACGCCGGGAGCGCGGATCGACCCGCTCGCGCGGTACGAAGGTCATCAAGCGTTCGTTCTCCCAAACGTTGGTGTGGTGGTACCAGTAATTTTCGCCCCAGATGCCGCCATAACCGACGACGGTGGTCGGGGTGTAGCCGGTGCGGCTTTCGGACCATAGCTGGACGATGTCGTCGTAGATCGCCGCCACCGGGATGGCGTGCTCGATGCCGGTGTGGCCGTCGACCACCATGGTCAAGTTGTGTTGTAACAGTGAGCCGCCCTCCGGCACCACCATCATGTCGAGCTCGCGGGCGGCGGTGAGGATCTGTTGACGCTGGTCGCGGCGTGGCTGGTTGTAACTCTTGACGCTGAAGGCGCCGACCGCCTTCATACGGCGCAGGTGGGCGCGGGCGTCGTCGAGGTTATTGACGATCGCTTTGAAGTCTCCCGAGGCGCCGTAGAGGATGGTGCCGGTGGAGAATAGGCGCGGCGCGGTGATGCGCCCGGCGCGGGCCAACTCGCTGGCGGCGAAGAAGGTGCTGGTGTCGTTCGATGGATCGTGGATGGTGGTGACGCCGAAGGCCAGGCTGGCGTAGTTGAACCAATTGTGTTGCGGCACGATCTGGTCGCCGCCCTGGCTGCCGTGCCAATGGACGTCGACCAGGCCGGGAATCAAGGTGTGGCCACTGGCATCAACGCGATGTGCGCCGGCTGGGATCTCGACGTCGCCGCGGGCTCCTACTTTGGTGATGCGACTACCATCGACGATCACGGTGCCGTCTTCGATGACCTCGTCGCCGTCCATGGTGATGATGCGTCCGCCGATGAAGGCGACCTGGCCGTCGGGACGATCGGTGGCGACATCGAAGCCGATATCAACCCCAGCGTCAACCGGCTCGGGCAGCTCTTCGGGGGCGCCATCGTAGAACGCGAAGGCGTCGCGTAGGTCGCGATGGTAAAGCTGCGGTCCGAGGGACCAGTGCAGGGTCGAACTGTCTCCCGACCAATGCAGATACTCTCCGGCGTCACGGGAGATCTTGCGGACCGGGATCGAGTCGGTTTTAGGGCCGATCGACACTGCTTTCGATGCGGCGGTGAAGGGGGCGACGTAGGCATTGTAGCGTTCGTTGAAGGCGACCCAGCGCCCATCGGGGGAGATCTTGATGTCGGTCGCCGCTTCGCTCGTCAGGTGGGTGCGCCGGCCACGGTCCACAACGTCGAGGGCGCCGAGGTCGAGGGAGCTCAGCGACCGTTTGTCTTCCTCCCCGGAAGTGATGAAGTAGACCCGGTCGCTGGCGGCGCCAAAATGCGGCCCGGTGCCATCGGTGGCGATACGCGCCGCCTCGCCGCCGTTGACCGACATGGCGTAAAGCCCGGTATCGTGGCTGTAGAGCGGGCTGCGGACGCCACCGCCGGCTTCTTTGCGGTAGATCACGGTCTCACCGTCAGGGGACAACACCGGCTCGATATAATGCCCTGGCGTCGTGGTCAGCACTTTGCTGGCCGCCCCGCTATGGGCGGCGGCGAGTCGTACGCTGCCAAACTTGCCGTCTTGCCAGGTGGTGTAGACAATCGAGCGGCCGTCACGGGAGAACGAAGGGTAGAATTCCTCGTGCTCATCCTGGGTGGTGAGGCGTTCGGCTTCACCGTCGGGAAGGTTTCGCAGGTAGAGGCGCCCGAGAGCTTGGAACACAACCTGACTGCCATCGGGTGAGACTTGGACCCAGCGCAGCATTTTGGTGTGGAAGGTGTCGGGGGCAACCGCAACCGGCTGCCGCAGAGCTTCGGTCATGTGATGGGTCTGGCGCACCCGGAACGGGATTTCTCGGCTCTTGCTGGTGGCGATGTCGAGGTGGTGGATTTTGCCGCCAGCCCAGAAGACCAGCCCACTGCTGTCCGGCATCCAAGCCATCGTCGGGTAAACACCATGGATCGCCCAAGTCTCCTGCATATCGCGGTCGAGCTGGTCGGTGAGCTGGTGGTTGTGGCCGGAGGCGAGATCGTGGATGAATAGGGTGGTCCGGTAGCGCACCCGGCGAATGAAGGCCAAGGATTTACCGTCGGGGGATGGCGTCGGGCGAACGGCGCCTCCCGGACCGGTGATGAAAGGCTCGATCTGACCGGTCTCACGATCCAGTCGTTGGATGGTGTAGATTTCATCGTTGGGATCTTTGTTGTATTCGAATCGACGCCCAGGGGTGGTGTCTTGGCTGAAGTAGATGCTGCGGCCGTCGGGTGAGAAGGCGGGCTCGCCGAGATCCTTCTGATCGTTGGGCTTTTCGTTGAGCTGTAAGCCTTTGCCGCCACTCTTGTGGAATAGCCAAATCTCACCGGAGCCTAGGGAGCGGCGTGACGTGAAGTGTTTACGAGCGACAAAGTAGTCGCCATCCGGACTCCAAGCTGGGCTGTTGAGCAGCCGGAAGTCCTCTTCGGTGAGGGCCTTGGGATCCGATCCGTCGCGGTTCATGACCCAGATGTTGTCGCCACCATCACGGTCGCTGGTGTACAGGATCTGTTTGCCGTCGGGGCTGTAGCGCGGCTGCATGTCCCAGGCGAAGCCACTGGAGAGAGCGGTAGCGTCACCACCGGCGATCGGCAGACGATAGAGATCACCAAGCAGATCGAAGACGATCTCGCTGCCATCGGGACTGATGTCGAGGTTCATCCAGGTGCCTTCGGTGGTGTCGAGGGCAACTTCGTAAGACTCTCCCGGCGGGTTGTCGACGTCCCACTTCTCTTCGTCTTTTTCCGCCTCGTCGGTCGTGCCCGCGGCCTTGGGTTTGGCTTTGGCCAACATCGGAGCTGCCGGCAGCAGGCAGAGGACGAGCAGGAAAGTAACGACGGTCATCAAGTGGGTTGATCGCATTGGGGTCTTCTCCGTTGGCCCCTGGGGGCGGTCCATCGAGGTGTCGAGTGTCAGTTTGCAGTCCAGATAGAGTACGGAAGGTAGCAAACCTCGGACGGGTTTGTCAGGGCAGCTGTGATAAAAACAGTGGATAACAAAGTTCGACCCGCGTATTGCGCCTGACCGCGTATCGCGCCTGACGGTGTATCGCGCAAGACTGTGTATCGCGCAAGACTGTGTATCGTGTCCGACACTGGGCATCGCGACCCAAAGTGTGGTTGCCGTTGCGGCCACCGTCCAAGGAGGGAGTATGCGACTCATCACTCGTGGGGACCTCGACGGCTTGGCCTGCGCGGTCATTATTACCCACCACGAGAAGATCTCCGAGTTCTTGCTGGTGCATCCCCAGGATGTCAGCGACCGCAAGATCGACGTCCACAACGATGACATCATCGCCAATCTGCCGTACCACCCCGATTGTGGCCTGTGGTTCGATCATCACCTGTTGACGTCGCCCAACCGTCGTCCCGCTGGAGCGTTCAAGGGGCGCTACGAGCAGGCGCCGAGTGCTGCTCTGTTGGTTTGGGAGCACTTCGGCAAAGACCCACGCTTCGCCTCACTGGTGGAGGAGACCAACCGCCTCGATTCAGCACAGCTCACTGAAGACGATGTGTTGCGTCCACAGGACTACATCCTGTTGGGGTACACGATCGACAGCCGGACCGGGCTCGGTGCCTTCGAGGTCTACTTTCGCCAATGTGTCGAGTGGGTGAAGACTCTGCCGATTGCGGAAGTGCTGGAGCAGCCGATGGTCGCCGACCGGGTGCAGCGACTCCAAAAGGAGGATCGCAACTTCCGCCAGGCGCTGTTGGAATCTTCGCGCCTCGATGGCAACGTCGTATTCACCGATTTCCGTTCCGAGGTGTTGTTGCCGATCGGCAACCGCTTTTTGGTTTACACGTTGTTTCCGAAGGCCAACGTCTCGGTGCGGGTTCACTGGGGGCCGGACCGTGAGTTCGTGGTCGTCGCGGTGGCCCACTCGATTTTCGACCGCACCTGCAAGACAGCGGTCGGTGAGTTGATGGCGCAGTACGGCGGCGGTGGCCATCGCGGTGCGGGTAGCGCTCCGATCCCCACCTCCGAAGCAGACGATAAGATTGCCGAAATCGTTGCAGCGTTGAAGTCGGTCGGGTAACCCGGGATGCCGTAGGGCCGACCGGTGTCGGCCCGGGTGATGCCATAGGGGCCGACCGGTGTCGGCCGGGTTTGGCCATAGGTGCCGACCGGTGTCGGCCGGGTTAAGCCTAGTCGGTGTCGTCGCCTTCGGCGGGCTGGACCAACATGATGTGGGCCCACGGTTTACCCGGGCTCATGATCCAGGGGGCGTTGACCGCGGGTTTGGGTGACAGGCCGGTGGACTCGGCGGTGGCGTAGGGAATGTAGACAACGTAGGTGCGATTGGCGCCGGTGACGATACCGCTGGCGGCGTCGAAGCTGTCTTTGGGGCCGGTCAGTGAATAGAGGGCTGACGGCTGGGCGGGCATCGAAAGCTTGCCACTGTCGATCTCGGCGGCGCGGGTCGTGAGCACTTCGTCGCGCTTCAAGCCTTGTTTGCGCAGCTCGCGACCACGTGCCATGAATGGTTCGAGTTGCTTGAAATAACACGCGGCGTGGAAACGCTGGTCGCTGGGATCGTCGGCCAAGCAGATCAAGTCGCCGTCACCCTGTCGCAGGGTGACGAACTCGCCATCGTTGGCATAACCGTGGACGGTGGCGCCGTCTCGCATGCCTTCGGGGGCCGGGCTCACAGCACCTGCGATCTGAGTCTCGGCGGCGGGTATAGTGACGAGCGGCGTCTCATTGCTGGGTGTTTCGTCGCCAGGCGTGTCAGCGACCGTGAGAGTCGGAGTGAGCCAGCAGAAGAGAGCAACAACGGGCAAAAATCTCAGTTGGCACATGGGTCTCAGTTGGCACATACAGCCTCCACAAGTTTTCTCTCGGCGGACGTGAATCAAATCTGGCGAAGGAGCCCGAGCAACTCGTCGTTGGAGAAAATTTTCGACAAGGTCGGATCATCTTCCTGAACGACACTTGTCATCAGATCACGTTTGCGATCGATAATCGCGGCAATTTTCTCTTCCAACGTCCCTTCGGTGATCAGTTTGAACACTTGGACGGCGCGTTTCTGGCCGATGCGATGGACGCGGTCGGTTGCTTGGTCTTCCCGCGCCGCGTTCCACCAGCGATCATAATGGATGACCACCGAGCCCCCCACCAGATCGATGCCGGTGCCGCCCGCCTTGAGACTGCCGAGAAAGACGCGACAGGATTCGTCTTCGTTGAAGCGGTCGATGATATCACCGCGCTGTAGGGAGGCGCCGGTGAGTTTGACGTAGTCGACTTCGATCTCCCGCAGATGGTGCTCCATCATCTCGAGCATGCCGAGGTATTGCGTGAACACGACCACCTTCAGGTCGCTGTCGAGACACTCCTGGAGAATCTCGCGGAATAGATCCCATTTGCCTGAGCGGTATTTTCGAGCCTGGTCGATTTCCTTGAGGGCCAAGGCCGGGTGATCGCAGATCTGCTTGAGGTGGTTGAGCAGCGCAAAAATGTGGATGTAAGGCAGCGGCTTGTCTGCGGCTTTGATCTGATCGATCAGCGGGATACCGCGTTCCTCGATCGCACTGCGATAAAGCTTGACCTGCTCAGGGCTGAGCTCGCAGGTGCGATCATCTTCGATCTTCTCCGGCAGCTCGTCGAGCACCGAAGCCTTGAGCCGCCGAAGGATAAACGGCGAGATCATCCGGCGCAGTTCGTGAAGCTTCGGATTCTGTTCGCCGGTGCTGCCTTCTTGAAGATTTCGGGTGAAGCGGTCGGCGAAGGCCTCGTCACTTCCCAGGTAACCCGGTAGCACCAGATCAAAAAGCGTCTTGAGCTCGTCGAGGGAGTTTTCGATCGGTGTGCCAGTGAGACCAATTTTGACGTCGGCGGACAGCCGGACCGCCGCTTCGAAGCCGCGGGTATCTCGATTCTTGATGTGCTGGACTTCGTCAAAGATCGCCAGCGCAAAATGGACATCCCCGAACTCCAGTTCGTCGTTGCGCAGGATACCGTAGGACGTCAGGATCACATCACCGATGCGCAACGCTTCGGCGAAGTCGCGCTCCGGGCCGTGATAAACGAACTCTTCGAGGCCGGGAGCGTATTGGCGAATCTTGTTGCGCCAGTGGCTGATGACACTGGTTGGACAGACCACCAGAAAGGTGCCATCGATGTTATCCTGCTCGCGCAGCGAAACCATCAACGCCATCGCCTGGTGGGTCTTGCCGAGGCCCATATCGTCACACAACAGGCCGCCGATGCGGTTCTCGAACATGAACCGTAGCCAGTCGGTGCCGGTCTGCTGGTAGTGGCGCAGTTCGCTGAGTAGTCCAGCGGAGGGCTCGAAGGGGGTGCTGGGACGCAAGTCGAGAAGCTGTTTGACGATCGAACCGCGCTTTTTGTGGCCTTCGACCCGGATCGGTTTGTCGGTATCAGCCTGGAATCGGAGCAAATCGCTGGCCGACAATCGCAGCCCCTTCTTGCTGCCTCGACCTTTACTGGCTTTCTCCTTCAAGCTTTCGAGCTGGTCGAAGAACGGCGCGTTGAGATCGATCCAGCCCTGGGGGGTCTCGAGGTAGGGGAGGCCTTTTTTGCGGGCGCTCAGCATGTCCTCGAGAGCGATCGTCTGGTCGCCGAAGCCGTATTTGACCGACATCCAAAACCAGCTGCGCTCGAGGGCTTCAGCGGAGACCTCGACATAGTCGTAGCTCTTGAAGATCGCCAAGCTGCGCAGCGGCTCGTCGAGCACCATGGTGCCGGCGGCGATCTCTTCACTGTGCTCGTCGAGGAAGCTCGGGACCTGGCTGCGTTTCAGCCGCAAAAGGCGCGGCGTGCGAAACTTGCGCCGATCCCCCTCCATCTCGAGCTCGGCCAGCACCCGTAGCTCGCGGACATTAACCAGGTTGCCGTATCGGAACTTGTCGAGGTCATCGCCGTTGTAGAAGCGGTCCTGGCCTTTCATCTGCAAGACTCGGATCACCGGTCGTACCAACAGATCGAGCTCGGTCTCTTGGGTGACGCGAAACAGGGTCTGCAACGGCAGCGGATGGATGGCGAGGTCTTCTTGCCCCGGGAAACTGTCGCGCAGCAGCTTGAGGATCGCTTGCACCCGCAATCGCGGCACTACGACCTTCACCAAAGGCTCCTCTTCACTGCGCCTGAATGTCAGGGTGAAGTCGCCGTTGGTCTGATTGACCGCAGGGTAGAACGTTTCGCCGGACGCCTGCCCCACCCGGTCACCAAACTCGCGGGTACAGTGGTAGGCGAGGCGGTACCAAAAACTCTCCTCCCAAGTCTGGCGATTGGTTTTGACCCCACGTTTGTTCAGCTGCCGCTCTTCGGCGGTCGCCTGGAACAGGTGAAGACGGGCGAGAAGACCATTACGATCGATGAAGTTGTCCTCGTTGGAGTCCTTCCCGAGTCGCTCCAGAAAGCGTTGCCGAGCCTCGCTGGTGTCGAGGTAGCGAACGACTTCCCGACCCTCCCGTGTCATCAGGCGCACGAAAGACTCCGACTCGTTGTCGACTCGGCTGACGCGGAGGTCAGCGCTAACCAGAGGCTGAGCGTCGAACAGTTGGTGCGCTAGGCGGAACCAAACGGTGTTGGAGAAGGTCTCCTCCCAGCTCGTTTTGCTGTAGAGCGCTTTGAGCTTGCTGACGCCTTTGCTCAGGGTCTTGAGATGATCGCAAGTTTTGCGCTTGCTCTCGTCGCAGGTGCAGGAACGCAACGGTCGCGAACCGTGGGGCTGCGCGATGTAGATCGCTGAACCTTCCTGACCTTTACCTTTCTCGGGGACCAGTCCGATTCCCGAGCGGTGGAGCTCGAATTCTTGGTGTGCAGTCATTTCGAAGTATTTCGTCTCCTGAACCGTGACGCCATGCTGAGTGTATTCGGCGGCAGATTCTAGCTGCCTGATCGAGTGCCGTCGAGACCTCGTCGGAGCCATGGGTGAAGCCGGGTGGAAAGTGGGGGCGAAGCGGCAGAGGTCAAGTCGGTCGATCGTCGAGCATTCTGGTCACAGTTCGGCCCCGTCGCCTTCCTCTAGGATCTCTTCCGCGATCTGACGGCGCAGCAGAGTGAACGCATCGACGTCCCCGAAGGTCTCGATGGCTTCTTGCAGCAGGCGCCAAGCAGCGACCGGGTCACCTTGGGCGCGGGTTGCTTCAATTTCAGAAAAGGCTTCCGACTGGGCCGGTGTCATTGCGGTCGCAGGTGCGGTCGAAAGCCGCAGCTCGGCCGCTCGATGCTCACGCTCGAGAACTCTGGCGAGGTTTGTGGCATCTGGGTCGGCGGGCCGTCGCTGGAGAGCCTTGGCCACCAACAGTCGAGCTCTGAGAATGTCGTCTTCAGCCCGCGCTTCCTCGGCCTGGCGACAGAAGAATCGAATCTCGGCCTCTTCGCGCAGCTCTGCGAGCCGCTGCTCGAGCTCGCAGAAAGCATCACAGGGCCCCAGGCGGGTCGTCGCAGCGTGCAATCGCTGCGCTGCTGCCTTCAGATCGCCGGCAGTAATCAGGTCGTTGATCGCCGCCAGTTGTTCGGTAGTCGCACGCTCGAGTTGGGCCTCGTCTTCTTGTTCGCTATGGGCAATTTCCGCTTGCTCGAGCTGTTTTCGGATCCAGGCATTGTCGGGCTCGAGCTCAACCACTTGCCGCATGTAGTGGGCCGCGGTCGCGAAGTCTTGACCCTCGTAGGCGACGCCGGCTTGTTTGACGATCTCTTGGATCCGAACCGAGAAGGTACTGGCGAGTCGTTTGCGCAATGCCTGGAAGGCCGGATCGGCGCCGAGCTCGACTTCGGCCTGATTCAGCATTTCACGAGCAGCAACGAGTTCTTGCTGCTGAATCATGACGTCCAGGCGGTGCGCGATCTCGGTGATCGAACGCCTTGCTTGACGCTCATTGTGGCCACGTCTCAAGTTGTCGATCGCGCCGTTGACGTCGCCGGCCAGGGAGGACCTTGGCGGGGCTGTGGCTCGCGCCTTCTCCAGCACCTCCAACGCCTGGCTGTAATCGTCGTTTTGCACCAGTAGATCAGCTCGAGACATCAAGGTGCGCACTTCCGACTTCACGCTGGTTTGATAGAGGGCGTCGAGGCGGGTCCTCATCGTCGTCAGCTCAGGAGCAGTGCCGTGGGCCTCGCGGGCTTGAAAGAGCACTCGATCGGCTTCGATCAGCTTGCCGTTCTGGAGTAGACGATCAACCTCTTCGACCAGCGTGTCGATGGCAGCGGAATGCTCCGCTTGCTTGGCGTCGAGGGTGGTCAGCAGCCGGCGCGCCTCGACATGCTCGGGATCGAGCTCGAGAATGGTCTCGAGCTGTGATCGCGCCGCCGGCAGATGGTTGGCTTCATAAAGTCCCTGAGCATTGGTCAACAGTGTCGCGACCTGTGCTGGCGGCGGCGGGGCCAGAGAGCTCATTGCAGGAGGCGCGATTTCGGTTGCAGCGTCGCGGTCGATATCGTGGTCAATACTGCGGTCGGCCGCCGGGGGCGTCGTCGGTGACGCCTCGAGGTCGACGGTCGCGGGGGAAGGGGCCTCATTGTCGACGAAGCGATGAGACTCCTCCAATACTTGCCGCTCGAGGGGGAAGTCGCGTTGAATCTCCTCGAGGTGTTGAATCAGTTCTTCGGCGTTGGCGAACCGCTCGTCCGGATCTTTTGCCAGGGTTTTCAGGATGACGTGACGCAGGACATCGGGGATTCGCTGGTCGAGGTCGGTCTCGTTGAAACCTTTGGGGGGTTGGAAGAGATGGCCGGCGATCAATTCCGAGGTTGATTCGCCTTGGATCTGCGAGCAGCCAGTCAGCAGCTCGTAGAGCACCAATCCAAAGGTGTAGAGATCGCTGCGCTCTTCGATACCGTCGGAGCCTTGGACTCCGAAATGCTCGGGGGATGAGTAGCGAAACTTACCGAGGAACATGCCGCTTGCGGTCAATTGCTGATCGCTGTCGCGGCGCTTGGCGATTCCGAGGTCGATAATTTTGATCAGTGGGCGTCCTTCGACGTCTCGTGACAACATCAGGTTGTCGGGAGAGACGTCACGATGCACGAACCCACTGCGATGCAAGTAACCGAGCGCGCGCAGGCCCTGACGTGCGATCTCGAGCGAGAGTGCGATCGACGGTCGTTGTGGCTGGGCGATCAGTTGTTGCAGATCGACGCCGCGAATGTACTCCATCACGATCAGGCCGGTCCCCGAGGCATCGAGAGTAAAATCAAAGATCTGTACGATGTTCGGGTGCCGCAGCTGGATCGTTGCCCGCGCTTCGCGAGCGAACCGCTCGTTGAGCTCGGTGTCTCCTTCCAGCTCGGAGTGCAGAACTTTGACGACCCGGATTTCGTCGAGCAGACGATGTCGGACCTTATAAATCTCACCCATGCCGCCTTGTTTGATCTTGGCGACAATTTCATACTGATCATCGATGCGTGCGAGCGACAGGCTCATGATGTCGGGGCGCTCCGTTGCGTGAGATTTCGGGATAAACCCGATCATCGATTGTAGCGGAACCGGAGGTTTCAGAAATCAAAATGGAAGACGTTGACAATCCACAGTCGGAGACCGGGAAGTCGGTCGCCTCACCGTTGGAATGGAGCTCATCAGCCGAGCGCCCGCGAACGCGTTGGCGCGTACCAGCCAGCCTCGGGCTTCTGTTGTTCGTGATCGGAGCGGGTTGGGGGGTATCGCGGCTCATCAACAGCGCGACACCGGCCGTCGATTTGCCCTTGGCTGGGCGGCTCGCGCTGTTACCGTTCGAGAATCGAACCGCCGACACAGCCGAGAGCTGGATCGAGATCGGACTGATGGAGATGGTGGTGGAAGCGGTTTCGAAGGTTGCCGGCCCTGCGGTCGTGTCACCGGATCGGTTGCGGCGGGCGTTGGCTCCACGGGAGCTGAATCTGTCGGATCCAGCGGCACGTGAACGGGCGCGCGAGTTGGCGATGGCGGCGGGAGCCGATCAGGTCCTCGACGCTAGGATCATTCGTCAAGGCGAGAGTTTTGCGATCGAAATGGAACTCTTCGATGCGTCTGGAATGGTCTCCTCCAGTCGTGTCGAGGATGCCACACTGTTGGCGGCTGCAGATGCGTTGGTGTTTGCGATCGCCCGTGGATTGGCGGCCGAAGGTGGCCCGCGCCAGATTGCGACTCTCTTCTCACGGTCACCGTTTTTTGATCGTCTCTACGGCACCGGAGTGCAGGAGCTGCGAACCCGCGGCCCTCGAGCCGCTCGTCCCTATTTCGAAATCGCGCTCCAGCACCGCCCGGAATTCTTGCAGGCCAAGGCAATGCTCGCGGAGTGTGCGCGGCGGATGGGGGAGCTCGAACCGGCGCGGGAGCTCACCCAAGAGCAATTGTTCGAAGCCCAATCGCGAGGCAATCGCACTCTCGAAGCGAGATCGCTGCGTGTCTTGGCATTGCTGGCGGCGCTCGATGGCGAGCTCGAAAAGGCGCAGACTCTTTATTCCCAAGCATTCACATTACATTTGGATATGGCCGACCAGCCGGCGCGGGCCGAAGTGCTCTACGAGCTCGCTCGGCTCGCCCTGGCCGACAACGACTCAGCGCGCGCTGAGGAGCTTTATGTCGAACTGCTGGGACTCCAACAGGACCTGGGCGATCGTCTGGGAGAGGCCGATACTCTATTCCAGATCGGAAGTCTGTTGTTGGCGACCGATGATTTAGACGGCGCTGCCCAGGTTCTGACCGACGCCCGAGATTTATCGCTCCAAACGGCCGATGTGTGGACCGAGATGCGCATCTCCGCGAGCCTCGGCGAGGTGGCTCAACGCCAGGGCGACATCGAGACCGCGAAGACCCTGTGGCGGCGGGCGGTGGCGTTCTACGATCAGCGCCAAGAGAACGCGCGCCGACTGCTATTGTCTTACAACTTAGCGGAAGCATTGGTGAAAACCGGCGAGTTCGATGAAGCCGAGGATCGGTTTCACAGCATTCGCGAGCTGGCGGTCGAGCTCGGCAACGAGTCCTATGAGGCCAAGGCGTCCCTCGGTTTGTCCTGGTTGTTGTTGCGGTCCGGTTACCCGTATCAGGCCAAGCCACATCTCGATCGAGTGCTGGAGCTCGACCACTGGCTCGACGACCGGGTTCTGTTGCAACTGGTGATCGCCTGGTACGCCTACGAACAGGGCAACTACACGTTGGCGGTCAACACTCAGCTCGACGTCAAGCAGCGCTCGACAGAGCGTTGGGCGCCGATCGACGAAGCCTTTCTCGCCGTGTACCAGCAGGCCGAGATCCTTGGTCGGCGTTTGCCGTTACCGGGAGAGGAAGGGTACAGTCAGTCGGAGTCGGATTGAGCTGCGCTTGCTGATGATGAAGGACCATCCTACAATTGCGGCCCGACTTGAATGTTCATCGTTTTGAGCCTTGTCCCTCGCCTCTCGTCTGACGTGGGGGCTTTCACCGGTTGCCGAGCACCTTTGGGAGAGCCATGAAGCTGACCCTCGCCGACACCCTGACTGTGAAAGATCTTGATCTAGGAGCCAGCTCTTGGTTCCGGGTGGATCAGGATCGCATCAACGGATTCGCCGAAGCGACGGAGGATCGGCAGTGGATCCACATCGACGAGGAGCGAGCCAAGGAAAGTGAGATGGGTGGCACCATCGCCCACGGCTATCTGATGATGTCTCTCTTGCCGAATCTTTTTTTCGAGTTGGTCACGTTCACCGATATGGGAATGATGATCAATTTCGGACTCGACAAAGTACGTTTTATCCGCCCGGTTCCCTCCGGCAGTGAAGTGCAACTGCGGGCAAAGTTGATCTCGGCGCGCAAACGGGCTGGGGGCGTGCTGATGCGTATCCGAGGTGAGATGTACCTCAAGTCGACCGATAAGCGCACCTTGACGACGGAAGTGCTCTTTCTGGCGCTGCGCAAAGAAGAAGAGAGCGGCGACGAGACTTAGAGCTCAGCCGACGAATTTATAACCTTGGCCGTGGACGGTGAGGATGAATTGAGGCCGGCTGGGTTTGGTTTCGAGCTTCTGTCGCAGCGACGCGACATGGACGTCGACGGTACGGGTGAAGGGGGTGGCGTCGTAGCCCCAGACTTCGTCGAGTAGGCGGTCGCGCGACAGTACCTCGCCGCGGTGCTCGATGAAGTATTGTAGGAGCTTGAGCTCGAGAGCTGAGAGCTCCACCTCCAACCCGTCCCGGTCAACTTCGGCGCGCCTGAAGTCGGCTCGGACGTCACCGAAGATGTAGGAGCCCGCGGCGGTTGCGATCGGTGTCCGGGCGCGCCGCATCAGCGACTCGATCCGAGCCATGAGCTCCATCATGTCGAAAGGTTTAGTGAGGTAATCGTCGGCGCCAAGTTTGAGGCCAACCACTTTGTCGACCACCTGGCCCTTGGCGGTGAGCATCAGGATCGGCATCTGCAGACCGCGTTGGCGCAGATCGCGGCAAACGTCGAGGCCGCT
>JAJCXQ010000487.1 GCA_029263355.1 Acidobacteriota bacterium
ATCCGGTCCGCCGGAAAGAATGATCCCTACTGGCTGCCGATCGCGAAACACTTCCAGCGGCATATCTAAGGGGAGGACTTCACAGAAAACACAACTAACGCGCACCCGGCGGGCGATGAGTAGCGTGAATTGACTTCCAAAATCGAGAATCAACAACGTCTGATGTGGTTTCATGGCGCGGGATTCTAACTTGCTTCTCTATCGACACGCGACGCCTCTCATCTCTTGCAGTGTTCGCCAACAAACCGTAGTAGACTCGCGCCTCAAACCGAGCTTTGCCGTGCCGGGTATCATGCCATCGGCGACCACCTGGACTTGCATTACATCTTTGGTGTCTTGCCGGTGAAGGAGCCACCGTCATCAGCATGCAGAAACGTAGAAATGTTCTCGTAATCGGTGTCGACACCGACGACTTCGGTCGTGTTGCGCCATTTCTGGCCCGAGACGCCTTCGATGTCGACCGCTTTCCCAGCGGCACCGGCGCCTTGGAGCTGATCGCCCACGTCGAAATCGAGGTGCTGCTGGTCCGTTACCCGCTACCTGACATGGATCTCGGCGTATTCCTTCAGACCGTCCGCCAGCCCGAGAGCCAGTGTTACCGCTCGCCGATCCTGTTGCTCGCCGAGGCGGCAGAGTCCAGCGAGGCAGACACCTATATCGGCAGAGGCGCCAATCGGACGTTGGTTCTCGATGAAGCCGAGGATGCGCTCCAAAGAGCCGTGTCCAGCCTGCTCGATGTCGCACCGCGCAAAGATGCCCGGTTCCTCGCCCGGATGGAGATCAAGCTTGGCGGCGCCAAGGACATGATCCTCTGCCAGACCGAGAACTTGTCAGCCAGTGGCATGCTGATCCGCACCGATCGGCGCTACGACCAGGGCACCAAAATCGATTTCGAATTCTCCTTACCCGACGACCCGCGTCCCATCGTTGGTATCGCAGAAGCCATGCGACACACCATGGTCGGCCGCGATCAGATCGGCGGTATCGGAGTCCGCTTCATCTCCTTCAGCGGCGACTCCCAACGCCGCTTCGAAGCCTATCTGAAGCGCTTCTAGGGCCCGTGGCGGTCCGTAGAGCCGCGAGACTGAAGGGGCCTGTTGGGGCTGAGCTTGCCTCGGCCCGGTCTCGGCCCAGGCTAATCATCCGGGTCGACAAAAATGACATTGGGCTGCTGTGACTGACCGACGACAGCAAATCGGCGCTGCAACCAGGTTTTGATGACGCCGCGCAGCCACTGGCGGCAAACCGGTGTCAACAAGAAGAAACCGAAGAGATCCGTCAGCAGGCCCGGAGTCAGCAACACCGCGCCGGCGATGAAAATCAACAATCCGTCCAGCATCGTATCGGCCGGCATGCGAACCGACTGCAGCTCTTGCTGCAACCGCGTCAACGTGCGAACGCCCTGGTTCTTGGCCAGCCACGCCCCCAGCACGCCGGTCACGATCACCAACGCGATCGTCGCCGGCAAGCCGACGACCTCGCCGATCTTGATCAAAAGAGCGAGCTCGATAAGAGGAACGACCGTGAACAGCAGCAGTAGGCGCAGAAACATGTTGTTGTCCGAGAGGAGTGCGGGTCCCATCAAGCCTGGCGAAATTGCCGGCAGAATCGTCAAAGACTATCAGCACCCTCTACCGTCCTGTGCCCGCTTGGCGGCAAGAACGTCCCCTTGGGTTAGCCGCCCCAGAAACTAACAACCTTCCTGCGATTCCCGCACTAACTGATCGACCACTGCCTTGAGATCCTGGGTCTCGGCGAACGTCGCCAACTGCCGATCGGCGCTCGAGCCGTTGGCTAGGATCTGATGCAGATACTCGACGTCTTGCCGTGAGCCGAGATCGTCGACCACATCGTCGATCAACTCGAGAAGCTCATCGGAAAGGTCACGCACCGAGACCTCCTGCTTCTTGCCAAAGTCGATCAACTTGCCGTCGAGCCCGTAGCGTACCGCCCGCCACTTGTTCTCGGTGATCAGATGATGACGATAAGGTCGCCACGAGCGGTTGTCGGAGCGCAGCTTGATGAGCTTCGCGACAACCGCTTGCAAAAGCGCAGCGACACAGATCACTTCGTCGATGCGAGTACAGACGTCGGCGATTCTGAATTCCAGGGTCGGAAACTTGGGGTGCGGACGAATATCCCACCAGATCTTGGTCGGCTCGTCGATGCAGCCGGTCTTGACCAAGGTCTCGATGAAGCTGAGATACTCGCCGTGGGACGCGAAGGACGGAGGCGTACCGCTGCGGGGCATGTTCTCGAACACTACCGAGCGGTACGACTTGAGACCGGTGTCCCGTCCGTGCCAGAACGGTGAGCTGGTGGTGATCGCCAGGATGTGGGGCATGAAATACCGTGCCTGATTCATGACGTCGATCTGTAGCTCACGATCTTCGATGCCGACATGGACATGCATACCGAAGATCAACAACCGGCGGGCGATGTCGCGCAGGTCGGCCGCCATTTTCTCGTAGCGGTCCTTCGACGTTATCTGCTGCTCATTCCACCGGGAGAACGGATGGGTGCTGGCCGCGGCCATCCGCAAGCCGCGCTCCTCCGCGATCTGGCAGATCGTGCTGCGCAGCCGCACAATCTCGGCGCGGGCCTCGCTGATGTTGCGGCAGACGTTGGTACCGACCTCGACCTGTGATCGCATCAGCTCGGGCTTGATCTGATCCTGCAGAATCTCCTGCCCACGCGAGATAAGCTCCTCGCCGAACGGCGCAAGCTCCCGGGTCTCGGGGTCAATGATCTGATACTCCTCCTCGATACCCAGCGTCAGGTCCGGTAGCCGCATGCGACAAACTCCAGGTTGTGAAAGGACAGGGGCAACACAGAGATTCTAGCATGTCATTAGAGTCTTCAAAGATCCCGCCCCGCTGGCATTTGTGATAGGAAGAGATCTTCGACCGAAGACCCACCTGAGAATCATCACCGCGGCTCAGCCGCCCACAAATTGCCGCATTTTGCCCACACCTACACCCTATTACCGGACGAAACTAGCGACCCGTTATCTAGTGGGAGACACTGCTTGAGGGGAGTTCCAGCCCCCAAAACTCTTGTTATCGTTTCGGCTTGTAGGAGACATTGATGACCAACGACGCACCCTCTATAGAACATCCAGGGGTATTACCCGGTAGCGCTCCAGGGCTTGGCATTGCCGGTAGTCGCGCCCTTGCCGGCCACCTCTGGATGAAGCTCAAGCAACTCATCAAACAACCCTTCTACAGTCTTTACCTGCGGCGACTGCGCTCCAAGTCTCATCTATGGAAGCATCCCGAGCACCTCGGCGTCATCATGGACGGCAACCGTCGTTTCGCTCGTCAAGCGGGCTTCGCCAGTGCGCTGGTCGGTCACCGCCTGGGAGCTGACAAGCTCCACGAAGTCCTGCGCTGGTGCCATGATACCGAGATCCCGGTGGTCACCGTGTGGTGTTTCTCGATGGAGAATTTCCAGCGCAGCGCGCGGGAAGTCGAGGATTTGTTGGGCCTGTTCGAAGACAAGACCCGAGAGATGGCCAATGGCGGACAGGTGCACGAACACAAGATTCGAGTCCGATTCATCGGCCGTCTCGAGCTCTTGCCGGAAAGCTTGAGACACGAGATCGCGCGCGTTGAAGAAGCGACCCAAGACTACGATCGGTTGCAGCTCAACATCGCCATGGCTTACGGCGGGCGCGAGGAAATCGCCGATGCATTTCGCCACCACATCTCGCAGCGGGTCGCCAAAGGAGAGCCGATCGATGACGTGTTAGAGAACCTCGACGCCAACTCGATCAATCCTCACCTCTACACCTCCGGCCAGCCGGAACCGGACCTGATCTTACGCACCTCCGGTGAGGTCCGTCTGTCAGGTTTCCTGCTGTGGCAGAGTGCTCACTCCGAGTTCTACTTCTCTGACACCAACTGGCCAGCATTCCGCGAGATCGATTTCCTGCGGGCACTGCGCGCCTACGACGATCGCCAGCGCCGCTTCGGTAGGTAGTGTGACGTCGAAATGACCCTGCCGAGTGATTT
>JAJCXQ010000488.1 GCA_029263355.1 Acidobacteriota bacterium
CCGCTGCCGCCCATGAAGAGCTCGGACGGACGTTGCATGCTCGCGGCAAGCTGGAAGAGGGCTTGGCACATCTGGGCGCAGCGCTGGAGATCCGCTTGCGGGTACTCGGAGAGCGTCACCGACACGTCGCTCGCAGTCAGACCAACCTCGGCCGATTGTTGGTCGATCGCGGCGATCTGGTTGAGGCTGGCCGTCTGTTGCGCGCAGCCCTGGAGCGCCGATTGGCGCTGATGGGTGAGGACCACCCTGAAGTCGCCGCCAGCCTCGAGGGCCTGGCCGCATGGCATGCGGCGCGTGGCGATGCGCGGGAAGCGGAGCGTCTTTACGATCGCGTGATGGCCATCTATCGGGCGTCCTTGCCGAGTGGTCATCCACTCATCGCAGATGCTTTGTTGGCGATGAGTGAGCTACTGATGGCGCGGGGAGGGAATGACCTGGCGGAGCCGTACCTGCGCGAAGCCCTCGATATCCGGCGTCGCAAGCTCGCTAGCGATGGTTGGTTGGTTGCCGAGGTGGAGAATGCCCTGGGTGGGTGTCTGGCGTCTCGCGGCCGGATTGAAGAAGCGCGCCATTTGCTCATCGGCAGTGAGGCTCCGATTCGCGCCGAGCTCGGTCCCGATCATCCGCGAACGAAGCGGGCTGCGGCTCGTCTCGACTTGCTGAGCTCGATGAGTGTTGCCATTGATACCGGTTAGAGCGGCTTCAACCGGCGCCGAGGGCAGCCCGGACGGGCCGGGCTGCCGAGTCAGATCCTAGGGATCAAAGGTGGGCACGATGTCTCCCGGTCCATCGTAGGTTGGGGTCCCGGTTGCGAACTCGGGTAGACCGTATTCGTCGAAAGGATCCCCCAGCACGTCGATGCCCTCGACCCGCCCGGAGGTGATGTCGAAACGGCCGGTCAAGTTGATCGGTCCGCCACAGAAAGTCAGTCGATCCTCGTAGGTCCAGGAAGAGGATCCAAAGGGCAGGCCGTTGAAGGGTGTGAAGCCGCACAAGGCGCCGTTAGCGTTCCAGAACGACCAGTTGTAGGGACCGGTATTTGCCGTCGCCAAATTGGCAGCGACGGTATAACCCGGCCATTGGAAGGTGGGGATGGTGGAGTCGACCCGCACCAGGGGTGAGACTTTGCGGATCGGATTTTGTGCCGCCACCGCAAAGCCCGGACCTGGCTCGGCGCCGTTGAGATTCAACAAGGCTTCGCCGTAGGCTTTATGGTATTGAGGTATCGCCGGGGATACTGTCAATGTCTCCCGTATTGACTCGCCGATCAGTTGGCTTCGGCTAGCGATGATCCGTGCCCAACCGAATCCACTGACCCCTGTTGGATAGCCGAATGCTCCGGGTTCGATGCGGAGGGTCTGGTTCGGCGGCAGGCTGGCAACGTTGAAGGCGCTGAGCAGATTGTTGTTGTTGTCGAAGTATTGAATGGTGACCGGACCGGCATCAACAGGACCGACGTTGGCCGCAATGATCAGGGTCTGCTGGATACCACCCATGGTCGGTTGGTGATAGCTGAACTCTGGGCTCGTCAAGACACAACCAGGGGTGGTCGACATCATGTTCGACGTCATCCGGATGGCGTGCCCGCCCGGCGCCGCCGGACCCACCACATCCGCCATGTAACCGTCTCCGATCATCGACAAGCCGGAACGGCTGCGGATGTCGACGATGACGTCGAAGTCGAAACCCGGTATGCCGTACAAGGCTACCAGAGCCTCGAACAGGCCCGGATTGGTGGTGCCCAATGCCGTCAGATGGCCACCGGAGATCTCGGTCAGACTGCCGAAGGGCGGCAGCGTGACCGTGCGCCACACGATCGGTCCGATCACCGCGTTGTTGATGCGATCGAAGAACGTGAGGTCGACCTGGATGGTATTGGCGGCTGAGTTGGGATTGACCACATGCAGCCAGGACAGGTTGGCGTTGTAGAAGTCGACGGGGCTGCTGTCTGATGCGGGGAACACCCACTGCAGACGGGTGTTGTTGTCCTGGAGTTTCTGGAGCTGCTGCATGGAGCTGGCTCCCGGCGGATTGCCGTTGGTGGACAGGGGCCGGTCACCGTCGATAACGGTGATCGGTACGCCGGCGAGCGGGACGGTGAACGACGGTGTGTGTTGCAGGGTGGCGCCGACCAGCGGCGGACTGTCATCGGTGACAGTCACCCGGGCGGTACCGACACCAAAAGTTGTCGCCAGCGGGGTGGCCGCAAACGCTCTGAAGCCTTCCGGCGGGATCACGCGAGTGACGCTGCCAACCGGCGTGCCCAGCGGATCGAAGAAATCGACTGTCGCCGTCATCGGCAAGTTCGGATCCGGATTGTCGACGATCACCACGCCGGTCATCGGCGTGAAACCCGTGCCTGCTGGGTTGTGGATCAAGCCGCCAGCCCACTTCTCTCGTGCCCGTACCCCTTGCAGATGGGTTCCCGAGTGATCATAACGATGATCGAAGTTGAACATCGGGTAGGGGTCGTTGGTGCGCCCCAGCGGGCCGGTGGGAATTGGACTGACGGGGAACGGGCAGATCTGAGCCCCCGCCGGCAGGGCGAGACAGAGGGCGACGAACCAGGTTGTGAGGCTGCGATACCCGGCAGGCGGGCGACGAGACATGAGCTTCATCTCTTCTCCTTGGTTGAGCCTGGCAGAGGCAGTTCTGCAGGCTCAACTGGAGAAGCGGAAGAATTCGGCAAGAGAGATAAAGAAAGTTCACTCGAGCCGAGCTGATTGTCCCATCAGCGGAAGTTGTTGGGCGGTTCCGGCTTGTTGTCGAGGATCGCTTCGATTCGCTCCAGGACTTCGGTGGTGATTTTGTCAGCCACATCCATGGCCTTCATGTTCTCAACCACTTGTTGCGGCTTGGAGGCGCCGGTAATTACGGTGCTGACGTTCTCGTTCTTCAGGCACCAGGCGAGGGCGAGCTGAGCCAAGGTGCAATCGAGCTCGTCGGCCAGCGGCCGGAGGCGGCGAGCCTTGTCGATATT
>JAJCXQ010000489.1 GCA_029263355.1 Acidobacteriota bacterium
CATCATACGCTTGCTGAGGGGGCCTTTCGAGTCATTCCAGATTATACGAGCAAAACAATCACGCTTGTTTGAGGGCTAGACGCCGACTTTCGTGCGGTCGTAGTACACGATTCTGTAGTCGTCAAAGAGACCCCAGGCGCCATAGACAACCTCACTACTCCACCGCTTCCAACCGAAACCATGCCGCTTGCTTTTCTTGGCCGCGAACCGCCGCACCTTCCGCTCAGCGTTGTACCGGATTTTCCGGAACGCATCTGCGGAGTTGCCGATTCGAAAATAGTTCACCCTGTGCCTCCCGAAAATGCCGTCATCCCTACACCGCTTGCACTTACGACGATCATGAATCACAATCGGCAAACACCATTCTACCCGAGATCGAGACCCCTACGAGTGGAGATTTGCCCGTTGCTCCGAGTTCTGATCCTGTTTTTCCGCGCCGCCTTGAAGACGCGGGCCCAACTCGCCCTGGAAAACCTCGCGTTACGTCAACAACTCGCGGCTCTCAACCGGAAAGCTCCGCGCCCCAAACTCCGTCGGATAGACCGGATCTTCTGGGTCTTCCTCTCGAGAATCTTCCGAGACTGGAAAAGCTGCCTACTCATCGTCCAGCCCGCGACCGTCATTCGGTGGCACCGCCAAGGCTTCAAGTACTACTGGCGATGGAAGTCAAGGAAGCCTGGCCGACCAAGAATCGATCGAGAGATCATCACTCTCATTCACCGCATGTCTCGCGAAAACCCGACCTGGGGAACACCAAGAATCCAGTCTGAACTTCATCTTCTTGGCCATGAGGTCGCGGAATCAACAATCGACAAATACCGAATCAAGCCAAAATCACCTGGCCAGTCGCAAACATGGCGGACCTTTCTCGGCAACCACATGCACGAGACCATCGCGTGCGACTTCTTCGTCGTGCCAACGGCTACCTTCCGCCTTCTCTTCGGATTTGTCGTTCTACATCACAAACAAAGACGAATCATCCACTTCAACGCAACTCACAATCCGACCTCCGAGTGGGCAGCCCTCCAACTTCAACAAGCAACCCATGACGATGATCTCGACATCCGGTTCCTCCTACGCGACCGGGATTCGATTTATGGCGAGGTCTTCCGAAACAAAGTGAAGTCACTTGAACTGGAGGAAGTTCGAACTGCGCCGCAATCGCCGTGGCAAAATCCATATGCGGAACGGATGATCGGGAGCCTTCGCCGAGAGATCCTCGACCACGTCATAGTTCTGGGCGAGAACCACCTTCGACGGATCGTGTCAGGCTATTTGACCTATTATCACGAAATACGCCCGCATCAGTCGCTGGGCCGCAACGCACCCATTCCACGGAAAGTCGATCCGCCTGAGAACGGGCAAGTGATTTCCACACCGATGGTCGGCGGTCTTCATCATCGGTATTCCCGAGCTGCGTAACGACAGCTACGCGAAGCGTGACCTCGGCCATTTTTCCTCGGGGACTCCCTTCCAACAACGCTCGCTCCACATCCCAAACCATCAGAACTCGACCGAATCAAAGATCTATCCGCCCAACGGCGTCCGCCGCAAGACAATCCGAAATGGAAATCGGGTCACCTTCGGTCCGGATAGAGTTTTCGGGAGGCCCTGAACGCATTTGTCAACGTCAGAACGAACCGATCTTGCCATCTGGCGGGATTTGGCGAAATCGTTTTCCAGCAATGGTCCGACTTCCGCAGCAACCCTAACCTCAACCTGGCCAATACGATCGAGTTTTTGGGAGGGACACCCCGACTCCGACGGTCCACCGGCTCCCATCGCGTTGAGCCAATGAGTCCCCCGTCATTGCGTAGACACCCCTGCGCCTTCGCCCTCAAGCGCAAGCGTCTACACCAGCAAGCCAGCGCAGGCGCTCTCCAGGTCCTCCGCCGACCACGCCGGATAGTCGCACCCGTCCGTCGCAGACTGGTAGATGCGGATGCTCTCGAACGCGCCCGCGAGTTCGGTTGGATTGGGCGCGTGCAGCGGGAACGGCGGTTGCGGGTACACACCGAGGACGTCGCCGAACATAGTGGACGCAACATCGCCGTCCTGGTCGGGCCTGAGAACGATCGAATTGTCGGCGTGCTTCGCAAGGGCGAAGTTGACCATCCACGCGGCGCCCTTCAACATCGGCCAGGCGGGAACTGAGCTCTGCTCCAGCGGGGCGAGGATCTCAGTCTCACTGAACGGGCAGGCTACGAAACAGATGTGTGGCGCGAGCGGGTAGTAAATCGTCGTCGCGGCTCGCTCGATGAAACCCGTTAGGAGCACGGGATTGTCAGTGCGCACGAAGTAGTCGTCCTCGTGTGCGACCAGGAGGCACCACCGCCTCGCCGTGACGAAGACGAGGTCGGCGCAGTGCTCGCACCCCACCCGGTCATGGAGGGGGCTCCGATCTACGCCAGCAAGCTCCCGAGCGCAACGCTCGTACCGCATGAACGTCGGCGTTCTGACCACTTGCGAGAGGAGGAACTGCGCCCACTTGACCCGGTCCCGACCGAGCGGGGGCGTTCCGCGCATGAGGTCCCGGTAGATGGGGGCGACCGGGTCGTCTAGCTCGCGGCCGAGGGCAAGCTCGACCTCGCGAGGCCAAAGCCGCCGCTGCCTACCCCATTGTTTCCTGCCGTGCGAGCCCGTTCGAACGCAATCTGCGTGGTTGTCTCGGTAGTAGCTCGTGTACTTTCCCTGCTCGTTCGCCCACCACTTGTTCGCGAGGACGGGGGAGAAATGCTGCTTGTCGTAAGCCAAGGGACCCTCGCCTCAACCCCTGGGGGGGCCTTGTTCCAGAAGGTCCAGGTACGCCCGCCAAACCGCGGCTCGCCCCGCGGACTGTCGCAGTGCGGCCATGCGCTTGTAGTGGCAGGCGTTGAGGCTGCGCCCACTCCCACATGGGCAGGGAGCCCTGCGGCCGGTCCGCTGCTTCTGGCCCGCGTGGCGGAGTAGGGCGAGGCACGCTCGGTAGCCGCGTACGTCCAGCTCAGCCTCGTAGTAGTCCAGGAGCCCGGGCGCACCGTGGGCAAGATCGGTCCAGCCCGGAGGGTCTTCCCCGCCGTGCAGGACGGTGTAGCGATGCCGATAGAGGTAGGGCACGACCGCGCCCACGAAGTAGCCGATGAGCGACGGTTCTTCCCGCAGGATCGCGTGCAACTGCAAGGGCGGCCCAAGGCAGAGGTCTCCCGTCGGGTTCGTGTGGTAGTCCTTCAGGATCTGTCCGTCGGTCGAGTACACGCGAGGCAGCTGGGTCGGGAATGCGCGAGGGACGATCACCTTGATCGCGTAGTCGCACTCGAGCATCGGCCGCTCCTCCGCTCCTCCGCTTGTGAAGACGACAGGCCCGACGAGTCGAAGGTCGTCACCCACTACGAAGTGCTTGTCGTCCGGATCGGGCTTGCACACGAGCCCCGGGAACATCTCCTGTAACCCCGTCAACCCATATTTGGTGGCGGCCTCAGCCAAGGTTAGCCCACGGCTTGGGCTCGTTCCGCAGCGGGATGTGCGGCGCGGTGGCCGTGGCAGCCACGGTTGCGGCCGGGACGATACGGTCGGCCGACTCGCTCTTGAGCGTCGAGCGGAACGCCTCGTTGAAGTGTTGCCCGGCGGCGGCTTTGGTGAGGTACTGACCAAGCTCGGCGACATCCTCACGGACCCGTTTCAGCCACGCCTCGTACGCCCGCCTTCGCTCGGGTTTCGACTCCCACTTGTCAGCGAAGTTCTCCTCCGGGTTGACCGGGTTCTCGATGCGGGGTTCGGCGATACCATCGAAACTGGGCAGCCGATCGACGATGCCCACGAGCGCATCGCGAAGGTCGGCCTCGGCTTCGTAGGCATGGGCAGCCAGGGTCGTGATGATGATCGAGATCGGCGCATCGTCGGAGTTCTTCTCGAACATCACGTCCCGATGCCGCTTGAGGATCTGCACGGCCGTCTGCAACGGCGTATCCCACTCGTACGAGGGAATCTGTTCGGCCTTCCGAAGCTCGACGAGGTCCGTGTAGCGCCTGGCGGCCTGCGTTCGGAACCAATCGGCGTAGCCCTTGGGGTTGCTCTTCGGCAAGTCGTCGGTTCGCACGGAGTAGTTTTCGTCGTTCCAGTCGGTGATGGCGACCGCCGTATCGACGAAGCGTGCCCACTCGGGGTTTGCTCGCGCGCGGAGCTGGTGCTTCGTCGCCTCGTCTTCCGGAACGGCCGGGACAATGTCCATATGGAAGGTCACGTCGTCGCGGTAGTCGAGGTGCCAGCAGCGGGACTTCTCCTCGGGCTCCTGCATCCCGTGCTGCTTCGCGTACGCCTTCACCTCGTCGCCGATGAGCTCCTTGAGCTCCTGCTGGGACTGATCCGTCTTGTTCCGAGCTTGCAGCTCGCAGGCAAGGTCGAGATCGTAGCCCTCGTCCTTGTCGATCGGGCGCACCACGGTGCCCAGCTGGAAGGAACCCTGCGAGTAGATCAAGGGGTCGAGATGGGCGACGGCTCCGCCGTCGCGCTCCAGATGCTCCGAGATGCGCTCGTAGCGCTCGATAGCCTGCAGGTAGAGGCTGGCGGGGATCTTGAGAGATTCGGCAAGCGCGTTCGCTGCCGCGCGTTGTTTCTGGACGTTCATGGTCGGCAAAGGATTCTCTCCCTACTCGATGTTGAAGGCGTGGGTGAAGTCGTCGTCACCCAGCGCGTCGTAAAGGTGGAAAGGCATGTCGGCCTTCTCTTGGCGAACGAGACCGAGGGCAACTGCCGCGGAATTGGGCATCACCGGGAAGATGTGCAGCGGTATCCGGTGGCCGTGGACGGACTTGATGTCGTTCAGGAGCCCTTGGACGAACTTCCGCCAGGTGGCTAGGTCTTCCGGGCTCCGAATGCAGTGATGGTTCGGCTTTGGGATGCCGACGTGCCAGATCGCGCAGTCGTTGCCCATCGCAGCCTTGACGCGCTCCTCGGCGACGGTCGCGCTGAGTGAGATGACGAGCGCGGGGCGCTTTGATGTGTCTGTCGGGCTATCGACGCTCGGCGCGAGGGGCTCGTACGATTCGTCGAGGTCGGGCCACTCCCAGCCCTGCACTGGCTCCCGGTGGCGTTGGTAGATACCTACGCGAACCTTGTCCGACAGCAGCGTGCCCAGACGGACAAGGAGCGGCTGCGGGGCGAGCGCGAAGACCGACACGTGGGGATCGTCACCAACGGCAAGAACGGGGCGAACCCGAGCCTCGAACTTCGAGTCGAGGTTCGCCAGTTCCTGAGCCCAGTAGGTCGGCGTTCGCTCTGTTCGCGAGTCGTCCTTGGTCTGGATCACCAGCTCGCCTGCGGGATATCGCCGTTTCGCGACTACGGCCGGTGCAGCTGTCCGGTAGTCGAGGACAGACTTGTGTTCGCCAATGTTCGCGCCGAACAGGAGCACGTGGCTCTTGCTGTCTGGGGGAATTCCACACGCGGACGCTACCCGCGCTTCATGTTCGGCCTTCATCTCTCGAAGGAGAGGGGCCGGGTGCTCCTTGGGCTTTTGCTTGTCCACCAGCCGATGGTGGACGTCACAGAGGAGCATCAGGTTATTGATGTCGTCGCGGTACTCCGGGGACAGCTCTTCGTCCCCACGTGGGCCACCGGGTTCGCTGGCGATGATGTGGGCAACCCAGCCGGTGTTGAACACCTCGCCCGTCACCGGGTCGCCGAGGTTCCTCTTGTCGCACCCTCGGTACTGGCAGTAGCCTGCTGACAGGCCGAAGAGGACCATCTTCGTCGTGTCGCGCGTTTTCGTTGCAGTGGGCATACGCCCTTACAAGCAACAAACGTGCCAGGCCCCTAGATGCGGACGGGGTTGACGTCGATACGCTACATCTGGTATCTCGACCGGCTTTTTGGGCGACCTGTGGGTGTCCGGCGTCAGGCCCCGGCCTGCCGTAATGACAGGGGTGCATCAGGTCCCTCAGGAGCCCTGTCAAGGTGGCAGTGGCACGCCCGCCAGGACTCGAGGCTGAAAGCTTCCGTTGTAAGTGCCTGAGCGGCTTGCGGTTGCAAGACTGGGCTGTCCAATCCCCGCAGTTTTGCCGGTAGATCGCGCAATTCATTATCTACCAACACCCTACGAAGTCTTCCCGACCACTCAATGGCCCTCTTGATGGGTCCTCACCCAGTGGCCCTCGAATGCCGTGCGGGCCATGCTGCCAGCCCTTAGAGGTCCGAGCTTGATCCTACCATCTGGCGGGATCTGGCGAAATCCCAGGCGCCGTTAGCCTCGTCTTCCTCCGCGCCCCTAAAGTCAACCAGGCCAACGCGGACGGAGTTTTCGGGAGGGACAGCTGACAAGAAAGGGTTTCTGCCGCTCTATCTCCTTCTTTCGTATCTGTGGTATTGTCAGTAAATAGTAGTCTCTTTTTGCTCAATTGGACAATCCAATGCCTCTAAACATCCCAGACGAGTTCTTAACCGCCGCCGGCCTGAACGAGACCGAAGCCCGGATCGAAATCGCTTGCCGCTTGTTCGATGCCGGCAAGCTTAGCCTGCGTAACGCAACTCGCCTAGCTCGCCTTTCGCGAACCCAGTTCGAAAGCGAACTCCTAGATAGAAGAATTCCTTTGCACAGGTTTTCGGACGACGACCTGCGAACCGATTTAGACACTCTCGACCACCTCGGAGCCTAGATGTCGATCGTTGTCGTCAGCGATACCTCTCCCATTCGCGCCCTGGCACACCTAGCGATTCTCGAAGAGCTTACACAGATCTTCGACCAAGTCATCGTTCCTCCAGCGGTTAACCAAGAGTTGCTTACTCCCGCCGCGATCCGCTTTGCGCCAATCGATATTTCTGACTATCCCTTCATCGAGGTTCGAGAACCGCAAAGCCGACAAAAAGTCGAAGAACTCTGTCAAACCCTGGACAGCGGAGAAGCAGAGGCCATAGCGCTCGCTTTGGAGCTCCATACCGCGGCAATCTTGATCGATGAGAAAGCGGGACGAAGCATTGCCAATGAACTGAAAGTTCCCGTTGTCGGGACACTCGCAATCCTAATCCGACTGAAGGAGAGGAATCGGATAGCGACCTTGGGCCCTCTGCTCGAACAACTCCAAACCAAGCTCGGTTTCTTCATCTCTGACACACTTCGAAAAGAGATTCTCAGACGAGCAGGCGAGTAACTGCTGGGCTAGTTGTAGCGAGCGAGCCTCATACTGTCCCTCCCGATTATTCGTCGTCCCTACGCCACTTGCACTTACGACCGCGGTCAATCACAATCAGCAAACACCATTCTACTGCAAGATCAATCCTTGACGAGTGGAGATTTGCCCGTTGTTCCGAGTCCTGATCCTGTTTTTCCGCGCCACCTTCAAAACAAGAGCCCAGCTCGCCCTGGAGAACCTCGCGCTACGCCAGAAGCTCGCCGTTCTCAAGCGAGAGAAGCCGCGGCCCAAACTCCGTCGGATCGACCGCATCTTCTGGGTCT
Source organism: Acidobacteriota bacterium (assembly GCA_029263355.1). GTDB lineage: Bacteria > Acidobacteriota > Thermoanaerobaculia > Multivoradales > J023 > JAAELT01. Next base: position 7,427 of record JAJCXQ010000489.1, read on the forward strand.
TCCTCTCGAGAATCTTCCGGGACTGGAAAAGCAACCTGCTCATCGTCCAACCCACGACCGTTATTCGGTGGCACCGCCAAGGCTTCAAGTTCTACTGGCGATGGAAGTCGAAGAAGCCGGGCAGACCCAAGATCAATCCAGACGTGATAGACCTCGTCGGTCGGCTCTCCCGTGAAAACCCTCGTGTCCGACAATTCGAACGGCCCAATTATCCACGACTTACGAACACGGTCAAGTCGGGTACAATCAGGACATGAGCACCTCGACGATTCATCTTCAGATCCTTCTAGCCACCTTCGCCGGATGGATCAGCCGCCAACAGGCCCAAGCAATCGACTACCTCAGGGAAGAGAACCACGTCCTCAAGGAACAGCTCCGAGGAAAGCGCCTTCGCCTTACGAACGATCAACGTCGACGCCTTGCGGCCAAGGGAAAGACACTGGGACGTAAACTCCTAAGCGAGATCGCAACCATCGTCACTCCCGACACGATCCTCGCCTGGCATCGAAAACTCATCGCGGCCAAATGGACGTACCCAAGCAAGCAAAGAATCGGGCGACCCGGGCTCATGAAAGAGATTCGCTCCCTCATCGTCCAGAT
>JAJCXQ010000490.1 GCA_029263355.1 Acidobacteriota bacterium
GCATCTCCATGGCCTGATTGACCGGGTCAAAGCGGCGATGCCTTGGGACAACGTCGAAGAAGTGACGTTCGAATGTGAGCCCGGGACCTTGACGCAATCGAAGGTTGCCGCCTACCGCGAGATCGGCGTCACCCGCCTGTCCCTGGGGATCGAGAATTGGAATGATGAGATCCTGAAAGAGAACGGCCGCGCCCACCTCACAGGCGAAATCGGACGTTGCCTGCCGTGGATCCGCGAACAGAATTTTGATCAGCTCAATGTCGACCTGATCGCCGGCATGGTCGGCGAGCGCTGGGAAACGTGGCGCGATTCCGTCCAGAAGACGATCGACATCGACCCTGACAGCGTCACCATCTATCAGATGGAGCTGCCTTACAACACCGTCTATTCGCAAGGCATTCTGAGCGGCAACGAGTCGCCGGTAGCGGATTGGGAGACTAAGAGGGCTTGGAACCAGTACGCGATGGAAGAGCTCCAGGCGGCAGGCTATGAAGTGTCGAGCGCATACACCATGCTCAAGCGCGCCACGGCAACTTCAAAACCACGCTTCGCCTATCGCGACTCGCTGTGGCACGGCGCCGACATGCTCGGCACCGGTGTTGCGTCGTTTGGCCATCTTGGTGGCTTCCATCTGCAGAACGTGGCCTCCTGGAACGACTATCTGGAGCAGTTGGCGGAGGATCGCTTACCGCTAGGCCGCGCCTTCGAAACCACTGACAGTGAGCGGCTGACCCGAGAACTGATCCTCCAAATGAAACTCGGCCGCCTCGACCTCGGATACTTCCGGCGCAAATTCGATGTCGATCCGCTCGAGACTTGGAAAGACACCTTCCAGGGTCTCGTCGACCGTGAAATGCTCGAGATTCCTGGGGATGACGAAGTGCTGCTGACGACCCGTGGTCTACTGCAGGTCGACGCGCTGCTGCCAGAGTTCTACGATCCCAAATACAGCAATGCCCGTTACACGTGAGCCTGCGCTCGCCGGAGGTTCTTCAATGCTAACTAGAAACCGTTTCCCGTTCATGCCCAAAACCGTTGCCTTCACCGCAGCGGTTATCTTTACCGCCACCGCTGTTCTGTTCGCCTCCGGGGCCAACGCCGAACCCAACGCCAAAGACTGGCCCGGGTTCCGTGGCGCCAACGGTGATGGCCGGTCGGCAGAGACCGGTTGGCTGAAGTCCTGGCCCGAGGATGGCCCCAAGCAGCTGTGGAAAGTCACCCTCGGCGGTGGCTTCTCTGGGCTCACTGCGGTTGATGGCCACCTCTACACGCTCTACAGTCGCGGCGGACGCGAGCTAGTGGCGAGCTTCGACGCCGCCACTGGCAAAGAGTTGTGGAGCGTCGATCTCGACGAAGAGCGCCGCGACCGCTTCGGCAACGGCCCGCGGTCGACGCCTTTGGTCCACGATGGCCGGGTTTATGCGGTCAGCGCCCTGGGTCAGCTGAGAGCCTTGAAAGCGTCAAACGGTGAGACCATCTGGGAGCACGATCTACGGCAAGCATACGGCGCTCGCGTCCCGGAGTGGGGAGTTTCCGCCGCCCCCGCCATCGAAGGTGAGCTGTTGCTTTTCAATGTCGGTGGCAAGCCCGGATATGCGATCATGGCGTTTGATCGCAAAACCGGTGAGGTGGCCTGGAACGTCGAGACCGACATCCCGGGTTACGCCGTGCCGATCACCTTTACGGTGGGTGGCGTCCGGCAGACGGTGTTCTTCACCGGTTCGAACGTGATTGCGGTCTACCCCGAAACCGGCGCGACCCTTTGGAAGCGACCGTGGAAGACGGCTTATGACGTCAATGCGGCAGCGCCGGTGTTCATCGCCCCCGACACACTCTTCGTTTCCTCGGGCTACGACACCGGGAGCATCCTCTACCGGCTATCCGCGAAGCAAGGCAAGGTTGGGGTCACCGAAGTTTGGAAGACCCGCGGCATGAAAAACCAATTCAGCTCGTCGATCTACCACAACGGTCACATCTACGGCTTCGACAATAAGAATTTGAAGTCGATCGACGCCGCGACGGGCGAGGACACTTGGCGTAAAGGAGGCCTTGGCCACGGATCGCTGCTGTACGCCGACGGTCACTTGCTGATTCTCAGTGAAGGCGGCGAGCTCGTGCTAGCGTCGGCAGATCCCAAGACTTATACCGAGAAAGCCAGTTTCCAGGTCGCCGACGCCAAACACTGGACGGTGCCGACGCTTTATGACGGCAAGCTCTACGTGCGCAACGAACAGGATCTCTTCTGTTTTGATCTCGAGAAGTGATCACGTCACGTCCTAACGCCTTTCAACCGTATTTCAATAACATTTCGGAGTTTTAGTCCTATGTCCGAACGTTGGGTTGCCAACCTATCGTTGGCCTGTCTTTTGACACTGTCTGTCGCACCATCGTCTGTCGCTTCACCGTCTGCCGCTTCACCGTCTGCCGCTGCCGACGACAACGCCGCGACGGAGTCCACCACCAGCTCGGGCGCCAACGACCCACAGCTGACGATCGAAGACGAGTTGCTGGTCGAAGACACCGCCCCCTACTTGCCCGATACTCAGAGCACCGCCACCAAGACATCAACACCGTTACGTCTCCTGCCGGCCAGCGTGTCAGCGCTCTCTCATTCGCTGCTGCGCGACCGCAACGCTCTGGTGCTTGGCGATGCCCTGACCAACGTCCCCGGAGTCAACGCCCAGAGCAACTCCGGCGTCCATGATCTCTTTTTCATTCGGGGTTTCGAGTCACTGTCCTCCAGCTTGGTGATGGTTGATGGCGCCCCCGAGCCCGAAGCCACCTTCTACCAGCTCTACAACGTCGAGCGGGTCGAAGTGGTGCGTGGCCCCGCCGGCTTCCTTTACGGCGGCAATCCCCTCGCCGGGGCGGTGAACATGGTTCGCAAACGGCCCATCGGTGGCATGACGGGCCGCTTGAGCTTGCTTGGCGGGTCGCACTCTACGACCCAAACCACTCTCGACTTCAACTACGGCCGTCCCGACGGCCGCGCCGGTTTTCGACTCAACGGACTGTGGCAGTCCTCCGACGGCTACCGCGACGACAAAGCCAGCACGGTTACCGCAGCCAACCCGGTGTTCACCTTCCTCGCTGGCGACAACACCTCGGTCACGATCAGCGCTGGCGTGCTGCGCAGCGACTTCGAGCCCGACGCCGGAATTCCTCTACTGTTCAGTACGGTACCCGACGTGCCGCGGGAACGTTCCTACCAGACTCCTTTCGACTTCTCGGATCAGGACTTGATGCGGTTCCGGGTAGACGTCGAGTCACGGCTCGGCTCTCGCCTCACGCTGCGCAACAAAACTTACTTCACGGTACTCGATTGGGACTCCAAAGGGACGTTGATCAATGGCGCCTTCCCCAACCGACAGGGCGGCACGGACGTCTTCCGCACCCGTACCGTACTCGACGATCGCCAGGAGTTCCTCGGTAATCAGCTCGACCTCCTGTTCTCCTGGGAAACCGGCGCGGTGAAACACAACTTCGTCACTGGCCTCGAGCTCGTACGGCAGACCGACGATCTGCGTCTCGATGTCGGCTTCTTGCCGTCGATCGACTTGTTCAACCCGGTGGAGACCGCTCCCGAAACCGATTTCCTGCTTCCCGCCTTCGGCATCACCGCAGACGCCACCACCACCATCGTTGCCCCATACATTCTCGACGAGATGGAGCTCACCGACCGCTGGCGGTTATTCCTGGGCGGTCGCTTCGACTCGATCGACTTCGACGATGATGCGAGCGGCGTGAGCTCGAGCGATAGTCAGTTCAGCCCGTTCGTCGGCGCCCTCTTCTCCCCCACCGACACGGTGTCGCTTTACGCCAACTATTCGGAGGCGTTCTCGCCCCAATCGTCGACCGTTGCGGGCAGCAGCCGCGAGCCGGAAGAAGGTACTCAGGTCGAGGTTGGCGTCAAGACTGAGCACTTCGGTGGCAAGCTCCGGACCGCACTGGCGTTTTATAGCCTGGAGAAAGACAAGATCGCAATTGTTGACGCCACCGGCGTGACGGCGCAGACCGGCGACCAGCAGTCAGAAGGTTTTGAGCTCGAGATCACCTCGAGCCCGCGGGAACGGCTGCATTGGACGTTCACCTACGCCTACACCGACGCCGAGTTGACCCGCTTCACCGAGCTCGATCCGTTCTTCTTCTCCCTCGTCGATCACAGCGGTAACACCCCAGCCTATGCCCCAGAACATTTGTCGAGTCTGTGGCTCAGCCAGCGCTTTCAAAACGGCTTTGGGGTCTCCGGTGGCGTGCGCTACGTCAGCGAACAATTCATCGACGAAGACAACAACTTCGAGATCGATGCCTACACCACCCTCGACGCTCTGTTCACCTACGAACAGTCGCGCTGGGGCGCCCGGGTCCATCTGCGCAATTTGACCGATGAAGACTACGCCGGCCGGGGTTTTGGCAGCGTCTCGATCTTGCCGGCAGATGGCTTCAACGTGATGGGAGGCTTTCACCTAAACCTCTGAGGGGATCTGCGCGGATCAGAATCCAGGACCGTGGATGGGCCGAAGATTAGAGCGAACCAGCCGGAGTGAAGATCATGAGCTCGAAGCAGATCGATCCAGCGTCCGAAGTTGATGTCCTTGTGGTCGGCGGTGGCCCCGCTGGCTGTGCCGCTGCAACTCTCGTCGCCCAGGCCGGCCATCGCGTGATGTTGCTGGAGCGTCAGGAAACGCCGATCTTCAAGATTGGCGAGTCGTTGATTCCCGCCAGTTTCGAAACCTTGGACCGCCTGGGGATGATCGATCAGCTGCGAGCCAGCCGCTTCCCCAAGAAGTACAGCGTCCAGTTCTTTTCCGGCAGCGGCAAGGCGTCCAGTCCGTTCTATTTCCACGAGACGGATCCCGGCGACCGCTCCCAAACCTGGCAGGTGCTGCGCAGCGAGTTCGATGGCATGCTGCTGGCCAACGCCGAACATCACGGGGTGGACGTGCGCCGTGGCGCGGCGGTCAAGGAGATCCTCTTCGACGGCCCCGCCGGTGGCCGAGCGGTTGGCGTCAAGGCGAGCTTCAGTGGCGGTGAAAGCCGCAAGATCAAATCAAGAGTGCTGATGGATGCCACCGGTCAGCGGGCGATGATCGCCCGTCAGCTCGGCATCCGCCAACATGACGCGTGCCTGCGCATGGCTGCGATCTTCACCCACTTCGAAGGCGCACAACGCGATCCCGGCATCGACGAAGGTGCCACCCTGATCCTGCAGACCGAAGACAATCGCTGCTGGTTTTGGTATATCCCGCTGCCCGACGACCGAGTCAGCGTCGGCGTCGTCGGCCCCATCGACTACTTGATCCGCGATCGTCAAGGGAATCCGCAAGCCACTTTCGACCAGGAGGTGATGCGCTGCCCCGGCTTGGCGCCACGCCTCACCACGGCCCGTCAGTCGATGGGCGTCAAGGTGTTGAACGACTTCTCTTATACCGCCGAACGGGCTGCCGGAGATGGCTGGGTCTTGGTCGGTGATGCTTTTGGTTTTCTCGACCCGATCTACTCCTCGGGCATGCTGCTGGCGCTCAAATCCGGCGAATTGGCTGCCGACGCTACGATTGCTGCGCTGGCGGCAGAGGACCCGTCGGCTGAACGTCTCGGAACGTTTGAGCCAACCCTGCGCGCCGGTATGGCCTCGTTTCGCCAGCTGATTTATGCGTTCTATACTCCGGACTTCAATTTCGCGCGCTTTCTGAAGCGCTTCCCACAGCATCGGCTGGCCGTTGTCGACATCCTGATCGGCGATGTCTTCGATCGCGATTTCAGCGCCCTCTTCGAGGATCTGCAGACGATGATCAGCTCTTTACGTCCCGCCCAACCCGCGCAAGCCGGCGAAACGATCACTGAGGAAACGACGATGGCTGTCGAAGGGGCGGCATGAGCGGCACGGGCCTACGCAACACCCTATATCTCGTGCTGTTAGCGTTTTTCGTCCTGCACAATGATCTCTGGTTGTGGAACGATGGGCGTCTGTTACTCGGCTTTCCGATCGGACTGACTTATCACGCGATCTTCTGCCTGGCGACAGCTATTCTCATGGCGCTGCTGGTCCGTTACGCCTGGCCGTCTCACTTGCACGATGACGACGGCCAGGACGCCGGAGCAGCCCAGCCATGACGCTGCTGGTCATCGGCCTTTACCTGGTTGGCGTGCTGACCGTCGGCCTGCTCAGCCACCGGCTGTTCCGTGGCACCGGCGAAGACTATTTTGTCGCCACCCGCAGCATCGGCCCCTTCGTGCTGCTGATGTCGCTGTTCGGCACCAATATGACCGCGTTCTCGATTTTGGGTGCGTCGGGGGAAGCCCACCGGATCGGGATCGGTGTTTTCTCGCTGATGGCGTCGGCGTCGGCGCTGGTGATCCCGGCGATCTTCTTCTTCGTCGGCACCCGGCTGTGGTCGGCGGGCAAACGTATGGGTTTCCTCACCCAGGTACAGTATTTTCGCGCCCGTTTCCAATCCAACGCCCTCGGCATGCTGCTGTTTGTCGTGATGGTAGCCCTCACCATTCCCTACCTGTTGATCGGAGTCCTGGGAGGCGGCTTGACCCTAACTCAGATCACCGGTGGCGAGGTGCCGAGCTGGGTGGGTGGGCTGTTGATCTCGGCGGTGGTAGTGACCTACGTCACCTACGGTGGCTTACGCGGCACCGCTTGGGCCAATACATTTCAGACCTTGGTCTTCATGACCTTGGGCGCGGTGGCTTTTGGCTACCTGGTGCACCAACTGGGCGGATTAAGCAGCGCACTCGGCAAGGTTGCTGACGCTCGGCCGGATCTGATGGTGCGTGGCGACAACATCCCACCCCTCAAGCTCCTCACGTACCTGTTGATCCCCTGCTCGGCGGGGATGTTCCCCCACCTCTTCATGCATTGGCTATCAGCGCGCCGTGTCGAGACGTTCAAGTTTCCGATCATCGCCTATCCGATTTGTATGGTGATCGTGTGGATTCCGAGTGTCATGTTGGGTGTCCTCGGTCACGTCGACTTCCCGGATCTCACCGGGCCGGCCGCCAGCGGCGTGTTGGTGAAAATGATTCATCTTCACGCCCCGGATCTCCTCGCCGGCCTGCTCGGCGCCGGTGTTTTTGCGGCGGTGATGTCGTCCCTAGACTCACAGGTGTTGGCGTTGAGTACCATGTTCACCCAGGACATCGTGCGTCATCATGGCTTGCTCGGCAGCAGTCGTGGGGATGAGGCCGAAAGTGATCGACGCCAGATTGCGGCGGGCCGAATCTTCGTGATCACCGTCATCACGCTCACCTACCTGCTGTCGTTGGTCGCCAAGACCAGTATCTTCGGGCTGGCGGTGTGGTCGTTCACCGGCTTCGCCTCCCTCTTCCCCATCGTGGTCGCCGCCGTCTTCTGGAAACGCAGCACCCGCCACGGCGCCATGGCTGCCATCCTCACCGTTGTCGCCCTGTGGATTTACTTTTTCGTCGATGGCTGGCAGGTGCCGGGTTACACCGTCGGGGGCAGTGGCGTGATGCCGGTGGCGGTCATCTTCCTGGCCTGCAGCGCGGCGATGGTTGTGGTTTCGCTGCTCACTTCTCCACCTGACAAAGACGTCGTGGCACAGTTCTTCCCCAAGGGAGCCAGCAGATGAAAATCGCTTACATCACCGCCGGCGCCGCCGGTATGTATTGCGGCACCTGCCTGCACGACAACACCCTGGCCGCGGCGTTGATGTCCAAGGGTCACGAGGTGTCCCTGACGCCGACCTACACCCTGCCACGGACCGACGATCCGAGCGTCGCCATCGATCAGGTCTTCTTCGGTGCGATCAATGTCTATCTACAGCAGAAGGTGCCACTGTTCCGCAAGACGCCGCGCTTCTTGGATGCACTGCTCGACCAGAAGTGGCTCCTGCGGATGGTGTCGCGATTTGCCTCCGGCGCCAACGATCCCAAGATGTTGGGCGAGATGACCCTGTCGATGCTCGAGGGTGAGAGTGGGCAACAGGCCAAGGAGCTCGACAAACTGGCGGAATGGCTCGAGGAGATTCTCCAGCCGGACATCGTTCACCTCTCGTTCTCGCTGTTCGCCGGCTTTGCACGGCGAATCAAGGAGCGGCTGAACGTACCGGTGGTCTGTTCGCTGCAGGGTGAGGATCTTTTCCTGAGCTTGCTCGAAGAGCCCTACTACTCGAAGGTTGTCCGCACCCTACAGGAGCGCGATCGCGACATCGACGCCTTCACCGTGCCTTGTTACTACTACGCCGATTTCATGAGTCGCGACTTTGGGATCCCGCGAGACAGCATCCAGGTGGCGCCCCTGGGTATCAATCCCCACGGCTACGAGGACATTCCGCCCCGGCAGGGCGATGACACGGCGCCGGTGGTGCTTGGCAACCTCGCTCGCTTCTGTCCCGAAAAAGGCACCGCACAACTGATCGACGCCTTCAGGATCCTCTGTCAAAAGCCCGGCAGCGAGCGTCTTCGACTGCGCATCGCGGGCTACCTGGCGGAGCGCGATCGCAAGTTCTACGAGCAGCAGACACAGCGACTCACCGACTGGGGCTTGATGGATCGTGTCGACTTGGTGGGTGAAGTCGATTTCAAAGGCAAGCTCGACTTCTTCTCGAGCATCGACATCTTCACCATGCCGACGATCTATCACGAGCCCAAGGGGCTCTCCGTGCTCGAGTCGCTGGCTTCCGGCGTGCCGGTCGTCCAACCCCGCCACGGATCGTTCCCCGAGTGGGTCGAGAACACCGGCGGCGGACTGTTGGTCGATCCAGAATCCCCGCAGGCCCTGGCGGACGGCATCTGGCAGCTCTACCAGGACGCCGAGCTGCGACGGCGTCTCGGCCGTGCAGGGCGTGCCGCGGCGCTCGAGAAGTACGATCATCACGTCGTCGCCGACCACATGTTGGCGATCTACCGTGACGCGCTCGACGCCCACCACGGGCGTTCGAGCGAACGAGCTGACGGCGATCTTCGCCGCGCGGGTTAACTCCGGCGAACCGCTTCTGGGTCGAGCCACGGGTAGCCAAGGGTCACGGATTCCGTCTGTTCCAGTCGAGAAAGCTCGGCAATCGCCATCTGGTGGACGTGAGACCCGTTGATGAGCTGCCTCATAGCGAGCGGATCGCGGGCGTGCTGGTGACCGCGCCGGCCGAATTGATCGCCATGAAGGTGATCGCCTTTCACAGCCGCCGAGGGCAACCCAAATCGGGAACGGATTGGCGCGATCTGGCTATGTTGTTTTTGAGATTTCCAGACCTCAAGAACGAGTCGGGACCGGTTGCCGAGCAGCTTCGAGCTTCTGGCTGAGTACCCCATGAGAGCCGGGCGCGCCTCCTGGCTGGATCCATAGCTCAAGTCGCGAAGACCTCGTCCTGCGACGAAGCAGCGAGGATGTTCTTCGCCCAGAGGAGCTCCCAGTCGGGCTCCTCGGTTCTTCAACGTGGTGATAGACTAACTCAAGAGGAGAAAGCTCGATGGAAACCGCGAAGCTCACTGTACGCCTTCCAAAACAAAACCTCGAGTTCGCCGAGCAGTATGCGCGCGCGCGCCGCATCACGGTCAACACGCTGGTAGACCAGCTTCTCCGGCGTCTTCGGAACAGCCAGGAGGTCCGCTCGGAGTCGGCTCGAAGCGAGGTGGACGCGTGGCAGGAGCTGTTCCGGGTCGGGGACGCGCTCGCGGCCGAGGATCCTCCAGGGTCGCAAACCCTGACGGCCGCGGTGTTGGCGATGCGGCGTTAACGGATGTACACCGTTGACGCCAGCGTATGGGTCAATGCGTTCGATCAGCGTGAGCCTGGTCATGAGACCAGCCGGCGGTTCCTCGAAGTAGTGCATGCGCAGGCTCTCACGCTGACTGCACTCTGGTTTCGCTGGACCAAGAGCATTTGACACGACTCACAGCCATCGTGCGGGCATGCGCGCCGGCAGCGGCTCTGGCCGAGATGCAAGCGCTGTTGGCGGACGAGTCGCTACCGGCTGAGGCAGATTCGGGAGAAGAGCGGGTGGACCGGCGGTGATCAGACGAGGATCAATCCCGGGGGAAGACGTGCTCGACGGCAAGCAGCTATACGGGTACAACAAGGTGGTAAGAAAGCCCCGATTTCAACGCCGGAACCCTGACATTCCAGGAGTTCCAGACAGTAGAACCGTTGCCGCTAGCCACCATTCAGCAAGCTGTACTGGAGTTCTTGCGCGGCCGCAAAGACGCCGTGGTGTTCGGCGCCCAGGCGGTCAATGCTTACGTTGGCGAGCCCCGCATGACACAGGACATCGATCTCCTATCGTCGCGGGCAGAGAGTCTGGTTCAGGAGCTACGAGAGCAGCTGAGCCAGAAGTTTCACATCGCCTTGAGAGTGAGAACGGTAGCCAAGGGTAGCGGATTCCGTCTGTTCCAGTCGAGAAAGCTCGGCAATCGCCGTCTGGTGGACGTGAAAGCCGTTGATGAGCTGCCTCATAGCGAGCGGATCGCGGGCGTGCTGGTGACCGCGCCGGCCGAATTGATCGCCATGAAGGTGCTCGCCCTTCACCACCGCCGAGGGCAACCCAAATCGGGAACGGATTGGCGCGATCTGGCAGTGTTGTTATTGAGATTTCCAGACCTCAAGAACGAGTCTGGACCGGTGGCCGAGCAGCTTCGAGCTTCTGGCGCCGAGTCCGAAGTCCTGAATGTCTGGACGGATCTCGTGCAGCAGGAATTCCAGCCGGAAAGCGACGGGGAAGAATTCTAACCAAGCCTGCGGTCTCAGACCGCCGGGGTTCTCGCCCTGAAAGGGCGATTATCAACGGGCCGAATGGCCCGGATTCTTCGCCTGTTTCAGCTGGAACTTCACCGCGTAAGTCCTTGACTGGCCGGTGTTTACTCCCGTCGTGCCCATGGCGGGAGTAGTCTACCACAGATCGTCGTCACGGTGGCAAGGGGCACTGGAGGGGCAGCACTGGCCAAGATTGCCCCACGCTGTACAACGGCTGACCGCACTCGGCAACACACACCTAGTCAGACCTGGCCAACCCAAGCGCCTCCCAAGGAGGTAGTCTGTCAGACCTCTCCGACGGCGCCCTTCCGGTTCGCCTATCAGCGTCGAAGAGCTTTCTTGCGCCGCCTCTTCCGCATCCTCCACATGCGCCGTGGCAAGATCTTCCGCTCCGGGATTCTCTCGCCCGCAGCCTCAGCGATGGCGATCATCGCTCGCAGTTCCTCTTCAAAGTCGTTCGGTGACAGATGAGGCCGAAGTTCGTCTAGTCTTGGTCCGTGGCAATCCCTCAACCGCCGGCCGCTAGCACATGGGCACAGGCTGAAAGGTGGAGCAAAGTCGTCTGCTAGATACTTCAAGAGCATCAACGCAACGATCCACGTTGTTCCGAAGAAGTCGACATAGTACCGAAGAAGACCAATATGCCCATGTTGAAGTTCGCCGAAAGGCAAAGAGCCGTGATCTCGCTTGTAGCTATAAGAGAAAAGATAAGGTATTAGCAAGTGATTAATGAAGCCCGCCAATGTTTTGTCCCGCGCAAAGACGCGGCGAACCTCTACAGGCGCCCCGAGGCAAAGATTGCGAGTCGCAAGAAACTGATGAAAATATCCGGGAATAGCATCTCCTGTTTCGCGAGCCGCAGGCGGTGACTCGGGATAGTCCTTCGGGATCATCACCTCGACTTGGTACGAGTCCTCCACTGTATGACCGGCATGATTGATTCGAAACCCAACTTTGCCTTGGACCACCAGGTCTCCGGACGGAGCCAGGACAAGCTCAAGATCAGCCTGTTGAGCTTGGACCTCGGCCATCTGCGCAATCACTAGCACCGCGACACCCCCCCCTCGCATCTCAGGGCCTCCATGGTCTGCTCGGTCGACTCGGCACCTCGATTCTGGGTTTGGCAGGCTGAGAAGTTGCCGATATCTTGCGTGGTACGAGCAAAACAGGACCCGCAGCAGTCGTGGCGGCCTTCCCAAGCCGCCGATTCGCGTACATGGCCATAACGGCTTCTGCGCGGCGCTGACCGTAGGCATCGGTGAGGTACTGGCCTACGCGATCAAATCCGGGATCGGTAAGCAGTTCCCGGTGTTCACGTTCAACAGCGTCGAGCCACTGGAAGAAGAGGTCTGCTTTGCGCGGACTCTCTTGCCAACGGTCCGCGAAGTTCTCAAGCGGATTGACAGGGTTGGCTACCCACAGTACACCGTTCTTCTTAGTAATGGCACGCCGCATTCCCGGCACGACATTGAACAATGCGTCGACGAGGTTTGATTCATTATTGTAGGCACCCGCAGCTAGAGTCGTCACAATAATTGAAGTCGGCTTGTCGTCGTCACCGTTATAGCGAAGATCTCGGTGTCGCTTGAGGACCTGTATAAGCCGCTGGAGCGGCGTCCGAACCTCAAAGTCCTCGATCTCCTCGATAGCGGCACGCTTCTCCAAGGCCAGGAGTACCTTGGCCTCCTCAAGCCGAACTCGCATGCGGTCTTTAAACCACATCACATAGCCTTTTGGGTTACTCCGAGGCCACTCAGATGCCTGGTCCCACGTCTTACGATCGGTAATGCGGATAGCGTGCCTCGCACATTGCTCTGAAACGCCGAGCGCGATAAGCCAATCGTACTCATCAGGGATTGCCGGCAACACATCAAGGTGGAACTTGGAAGAATCGGCGTATTTGATGGTCCAGCACCTGCGACCACCACCCGGAGGATCGATCATGTCTTTGTAGCGGCTGGACGGGTGCTTAAGGCGAGCCCCAACCATTGCCTTGAGCAGCTGCTGTGTAACCTGTTCAGCCTTGAGCTGCAGAAAGCACACAGCATCGACATCGTACTCATCTTTACCAAGTGGCCGAACAGCTGTCCCTGAAGCGAAAGAGCCTTGCGGGTAGATCACAGGCTCGAAAGATGCCAGCTCAGAGTCCTCTGCTCCGAGCCATGCGCTGACGGCGTCGTAGTGATTTTTGGCTTCCTGGTATTTGGACGGCGGAACGTCGAGCGTGTCTGCAAGATCCGTGAGAACCTGGTTCAATCGTTTGCGGTTGTTTACTTCCGTCATTTTACTTCCTTCTCTGGGAAATTAATGTCGAGGACGGGGACAAAACCGCCCCTGTCGTTGCTTTGGTCGTAAAGGCGAAGCGGCATGTCTGCCTTGGGTTGAATGACACGCCCAAGTTCTAGAGCGGCTGAGACGGGTGCCGCGGGGAAGACGTGCAGAGTAGTACTCTGGCTGTGTCGTACCTTAATCTTGTCCATCAAGTGCCGCATGGTACGGCGAAACTGCTGGAGTTGCTGAGGCGACTTAAGAAAGTCGTTATTCGGCTCGGTTATGGTGACGCGCCAGATCGCCGCGTCATGACCCAGCACGCTAAAGATGCGATCGTCGGTTATCGTTGCGCTGAGCGCTAGTACAAGAGCAGGCGAACCATGGGATCCACTCGGTACCTCGATTAGGTATCCGAGACTGCTCGTATCCTCCTGCCAGGACCAGCCTGGCGGTTCGCGATGCAGTTGATGAACGCAGACCTCGTAGTTGATATCGCACAGTAGATAACCCAACAGTGTAAGTAGCGGCTGCGGAGCGAGTGCAAAAACGGATAAATGATTGATATCGCCATTCCGAAGCCTCGGGCGAACTTCCTGATCGACCATCGTACGGAGATGTTGCTCCTCGATATGCCAGAACTCACGCGACCGATCACGATACGAACTATTCACCATTCCAAGAGCCAACGGCGTCTTCGAGGCCGGGTAGCGCTTTGCAGCGACCACAGCCGGTGCTACTGTCGAGTAGGATACTCGCGAGTTGTGATCACCGATGTTTGCGCCATAAGTCAAGATATGACTCTCTGATGCCTGCGCGATGGAGGAAACACGCTCGATCCGAATCTCGTGCTCTCGCTTCATGCGCCGCAAACTACTGACAGGATACGCAGCTTTTTTCGCATCGATTGTCCTGTGGCAGAGCCGGCAGAGTAGCATCAGGTTGTCGATGTCCCGCGCCAGCTTGTCAGAGAGTTCACGCTCGCCGCGCGGGCCATCTTGGCTGAAGCCAACAATGTGTGCAGCCTCTGCGGTATTTACGTCTTCTTTGGTCAGGGGATGCCAGGAAACCGGCCCATTGCACATCTGGCATCTAGCGGCAGCACGACCCCAGAGCATGCACCTAGTCGCCATCGGAATGGCACGACTCTTATTCATTTATTTCGCCCTCTTCCAAGCCCGCTCAGAGCTGTAGTTGTCCTTATCCGAGGTCCCGCCGGCTAGCGCTTCGTATGAGTTATCTCAAGATGATCTCGGCATTCCTACCTTGACTCGTCCCAGCAAGCACGATCTTCTCCTCGACGCTGTCGGCGAGCGCCACCGCCCGCTGGCTGATACTCTTTCCTTCTCTGCACACCATGTGCCAAGTATCGCGAGTGGCCCCGAGACTGAGTTCTTCATTGTTACTCGATCGCAAAAGCCATCTTTGGTCTGATTCGCTACCAGAATTGAGGAGATTTCCTGTTATTAGCGAGATTCGTGTCTTGCCCTGCTGGAATTCTCTGGGGCCTTGGGAATCACCTTTTGCATTTCCGGCCAAGAGATCTTCCTTCACTAGAAGATCTCTTGTATCCTGGGCGGGTGCGTAGCGTACTTCTAGCCTGGTTAGGTCGCACCGATCTTGAGTGCTCATCACGGAAGAAAGAGGCTCTCGGTCCGATAGCCACTGCAGTGGTAGCTGAATCGTTCCGCGAGATCATCCTGCTCTCGAACTACTCGGAGGAGGAGAATCGCACCTTCGAGAAGTGGTTGCAGCAATACAGCGCCACTCAGATTCGAATCGTGCCTCGGAAGCTTCCCAACGAAAAGGTCATCGACCACGAGGCCGTTTATGAGCAAGCCGTTCCCGTAATCGAAGAAGCCCTTAAAAGGCACGGCTATGATGTTCCGCTTACCTACCACCTCAGCCCCGGCACCCCAGCAATGGCACATATTTGGGTGTTACTTGGTAAGTCTACGTATCCAGCGCGGCTTATTCAGACGACCCGAGACCAAGAGGGATTTCAGGAAGCCAACATCCCCTTCAACATAGCTACCGATTTCCGAGCCGTTCTAAGGCATGGTGATCAACGCCTCTTGCATCTTCTCCAGGGTTCAATTCCTGACTCCCTAGAGGCAAGCAAGATTATTCATGACTGTATCGAGATGAAGGAAGCTCTTGCGCTCGCAGCACGTGCGGCACCACGAGAGTTTCCGGCCTTAATCTTAGGAGAGAGCGGTACCGGGAAAGAACTTGTTGCCCGTTTGATTCATTCTTCTAGCGACCGAGCGAGCCATCCTTTCGTTTGTGTCAACTCCGGAGCTATTCCGAGCAGTTTGCTCGACAGCCAATTGTTTGGGCACAAGAGAGGGTCATTTACTGGGGCCGAGAGAGATGCTCTCGGATTCTTCCATGAGGTAAAAGGCGGGACACTCTTTCTTGACGAGATCGGAGAGCTTTCTGGGGATGCGCAAGTACGCCTGCTAAGGGTGCTTCAAGAGCGGGAGTTCTATCGACTGGGATCTACGCGGCCCGAGAAAACAAGTGCTCGGATCATCGCCGCGACGAATCGAGATTTACTGAGCGAGGTCGCGACGGGAAAATTCCGAGCAGATTTATTCTATCGCCTGGCCTTTGCCGTCATCCAGTTACCGCCACTTCGCGAGCGAGGTGCAAAAGATATCGACCTTCTAGCCGATCACTTCCTTGGCGAGCTGAATGAAGAATTGCGCAAAGGCGCTGCACCTGGCGCTGTAGAGAAGTCGCTGAGTAATAAAGCAAGGAACCTACTCAGGGCTCATGATTGGCCTGGCAACGTGCGAGAGCTTCAAACGACTCTGGCACGCTCAAGCCTCTTTAGTCTAGAAAACAAAGTAACGGAGAGCGATGTTCGCCGCTCAATCCTCGAGTTTCCACAGAACCTGCATGATATTGCGAGCAGACAGCTCGGCCCGGGATTCTGCCTTCCGGAGATCGTTAAGGAATTTGAGCGTTTGTATATTCGGAAGGCGCTCAGCCGAGCGAAAACCCAGAAAGAAGCTTCAGAGCTTCTAGGTCTCAATAGCTCGCAGGCTCTGAAGTACAGAATAGACAGTGTTGGGATATAACTCTTCTCTTATTGCGCCAAATGATCGCGTTTCGCGCGGGCACGAGGTGCGCTCCCGTTTGGAGGCATAAATGACAGATGCGCTGATCGACACGGTACTTGATATGCTGGATGGCGATACGGGTGTTTCTGAAGAAGTAGAGTCTCTCGTCCTTGCCGCGTTGATCGATGACATCGATGGAGTCATCGAGCACCAGTCCAAGCCGAGGCGACCACCCCGGGAACAGCAGGAAAAACGCGAGGCAAAAGGCGCTTGGCTTCGAGGACTAACCGTGGCAGGTTTTCGGGGGATAGGCCCAGCGGCGCGATTGGAACTGTCAGCTGGCCCGGGGCTAACTATCGTTTCGGGGCGAAACGGCTCCGGGAAGTCATCGTTTGCCGAGGGGTTGGAACTCTTGTTGACCGGACAGAGTCAGCGTTGGATGAATCGAACAAAGGTGTGGCAATCCGGGTGGCAGAATCTGCACGCCGAAGGAACGACACGCATCACAGCTGCACTGGCTATTGATGGAATTCCAGGTGCGCCAACACTTCTCGGCGAGTGGGCTGCTGGCGCGGACCCAAGCGACCGGTCACTCGACCTGGTAGAAGGCGCCATTGGTGTCACCCGAGCTAGCGACCTTGGTTGGAACGAGGCTCTTTCTACATGGCGTCCTTTCCTGTCCTACAATGAGATAGGCGCTCTCATCGAGGATGGACCGTCGCGCCTTCATGACACTCTAGCAGGGGTACTCGGACTTGAACTCCTTGGTGATGCTGTGCGCCGGCTCGATGCAGCCCGGAAGGCATTGCGAGATGATGCAAAGGGCACAAAGAGTGAACTAAGTCTGATTCTCCAAGAGCTTGACAGCTTAGAAGACGAACGTGCCACAGCATGTCTGGAAGCACTCTCTGGTCGAAACTGGGATATCAAGAAGGTCGAGGACACGCTTGTCGGTAAGGTGGAACCAGCCGAGGAAGAACGAATACTCGGTCAGCTAGTCGATCTTGATCCGTTGTCTCAGGAGGCACTCGACGGCGCCGTGGAGGATTTGAGACTTGCAGCGGTACAGCGCACCGCTTCTAGAGATCGAGATGCCGAGCTTTCTGATAAGGCCTCCCGCCTTCTGAGAGTAGCCGTGAGCTGGTTCGACCTAACAGGAGAGCCGGCCGTTGACTGTCCGGTTTGCGGCACAACCACCATACTGGATTCTGCTTGGCGCGAGCAGGCCGAAGCCTCTGCCGAGCAACTAGAAACCACGGCGAACGCAGTTACCGAAGCCGAACGCAAGATGCGCGAAGCGATTCAGAAGGCAGTCCAACTGGGTAACCGGCAGCTGGCACTTGATGCCAACGCGGTTCGTCGGCTTGGTCTAGATCCGTCGGATTTAGAAGCGGCATGGGCGTCTTTTGTCGAAGGTTCTAGCGAAAATCCTGAGGTTCTGGCCGCTCATCTAGAGAGCGTTGGTGACAGGGTGATCAAAGCAGCAAGTTCTCTGCGAACTGCTGCTACTGAGCTTCGGTCTGAACGGGCCAACGTTTGGCTTCCAGCAGCACAACTACTTTCCGCGTGGGTACCAAAGGCGCGGCGTGTTGTGCGGGGTCGAAAGGAACAGAAGAGTCTCAAGGCTGCGGCGGACTGGATCGGCAGTGTCGAAGAAAGCCTTCGAAACGAACGATTCCAGCCTATCAAAGAGTCAGTGCAAGGGATTTGGGATCTTTTGAAAACCCAGTCGAGCGTCTCTCTAGACGATTTGCGTTTTGCCGGCTCGCGCACTCGCCGCAAAGTGGAGATGGATGTCTCTATTGATGGTAAACCAGGTGTCGCGATAGGAGTGATGAGTCAAGGTGAGCTGCACGCGCTCTCATTGTCGCTTTTTCTTCCTAGAACTATGCTTTCCGAAAGTCCATTTCGTTTCCTCTTCATTGATGATCCGGTCCAGGCAATGGACCCTGCCAAGGTCGATGGGCTTGCGCGCGTACTGGCTCGGGCGGCAGAAAAGCGTCAAGTAGTTGTTTTCAGCCACGACGACCGGCTACCTGCTGCGATCCGACGCCTCGGTCTGCCTGCAACTCTGTTAGAGGTCCATCGGCGGGAACAAAGCGAGGTTGAAGTACGCCAGTGCCTTGACCCGGTATCGAGACTGCTAAATGATGCTCGAGCTATTGAGTACGATCAAAACCTTCCGGGCGAAGTCAAATTTCGTGTAATCCCCGGCTTGTGCCGGGAGGCAATCGAGACAGCGATTATCGAGTTCGTTCGTCGCCGACGGTTGGAACAGGGAGATCCTCACAGCGAGGTCGAGGGCTTGCTTGTTGAGCCACGGAGTTTGGTCAATGCTCTATCTCTCGCTCTCTTCGACGATGACCGACGCGGTAGTGATGTCTACGCAGAACTCAATGCGAAAGCCCAACGCTACGGACCCCAGGCTGTTAAGGTGGTAAGGGCCTGCAATCAGGGTAGCCATGAAGGTTACCCAGGTGCTGGAGCGGAGTTCATCAAAGCAGTGAGTTTTTTGGCGGAGGGATTGGGGCAATGAAGGGTCAGCTGTTGCTTGTGCACGTGCGTAAGCTTCTCGCTGAACCATTGCAAATTGCCGAGGGTATCTGGCCCCGAGCTTCTGTCTTCCTACTGCGGCAAGCCCTTGAAGAGATCCTCGGCGGCTTCTGGCGCCGGTTCGCACCCGGAGTTGAGAGAGCGACTTTCAACGCTCAACTAATCTGCTTTCCGCTTTACTTACACGGAGACCCTGAACTCGCTCAGGACGTGGCGTGGGTCTGGAAAAGCCTCTCACGCGCCGCCCATGCTCATCCTTACGAGCTAGCGCCCACCGCAAACGAGATAAGGCGCTGGATCGAGGTCGTTGAGAAGGTCGACAAGCGTGTCAATAGCTTGTTGGAGTGACAAGGCGGTCCGGGATGATTGGGAGCGAGAGACTCGACCTCTCGTCAACAACCTTCTCAAGCATCTGGTGCCAGTTGTTGAAATGACAGCGGACGCAGACTTTGATCCTTGGAAGGCAGGCTCCCACAACCAAGCCTCGCACCATACAAGGGCGAGAGTCGACGTGTCCAGAGACCCGAGAAGATCGCCAATTTCATCCCAAGGAAAACAGCCTAAGTCATTGCCTGAACGATCTTTATCTTCGTCCTGCCCATGAGGTGACCCAACTTGCCGCACAACCATGTCAGCAGCTCGAGGGGCACTGGTGGAGCAGCACTCGCCAACACTCCGCAACAGATCCCGAACCTCGGGGGCAAATCTGACCGGCCACCTTTGATGCACTCCCTCTCGAACCTCCGCAGCCATCGCGCGTCTCTGTCTGCAACAACACATCCCTCCAACAGCCCTCGTGCGACGATTTCGGCGATCTCGAACAGATCGAACA
>JAJCXQ010000491.1 GCA_029263355.1 Acidobacteriota bacterium
GGCGACGGCGCCGGCCGCGAGGTTGAGCACCGCGGCGGTCAGGGTGGAGCCGGCGAGACCGAGCCGGGGCAAGAGGAAGAAGCCAGCTCCGGCGCAGCCGGCGAAGGCGCCGAAAGTGTTGGCGCCGTAGAGCGCCGCGACCTGTCCCCCGACCCTCGAGCTGCGACGGGTGAACGCGCTGGCGAGCAGCGGCAGAGTGGCGCCCATGGCCGTGGTCGGCACCAGCAGGATGGCGGCGCTCATCATCACCCGAGCCACGGTGAGCAGCACAAAGCTCTCTTCCACGGTCTGCGCCAGCATGCGGTAGAGCCCAACGCTGAGCTCCATCAGCACGGGGACGGCGAGGGCCGTCAAACCGATGACGATCTCGAGAATGCCGTAGAGGTGCTCTGGTCGTTGTGTGTTGCGGGAAAACCGTCCGCCCAGCCAAGCGCCAAGAGCGAGCCCACCCATGAAGCAGGTCAGGACAGTGGTGATGGCAAACGTGGTGCCGCCGAAGACGAAGACCAGCAGCCGGCTCCAGACAATCTCGTAAGTCAGGCCGCAGGCTCCGGAGACAAAGAAGAGACCCAGGAAGATGCTCTTCTCAGTGGTCCGCATACCCATTCACCTCGACTTCACGAGCTTAGCAACGTTGGTTGATTCCGAGAACCGTCGCCCACGAGTCCACAAGCTTCGAGGTGAGTATATTCATCCCCGCTCTGTCGAATCCTTGTTGACCGGTTGGTCGGATCGGATCGAGCGCATCTTCATCGGCATTCTGGGCCGAGCCCAAGAAGAGCATCCCGTCAAAGTTCCAAGCCGCCCATCTCCATGCGGACATATCGCTCGGAAGTCAACTCGGACGGAATCGCGTGTTTCATACCGGCCACTTGAGCCGCGGCAGGAAGCTTAATTTCGAAATGGCGCAAACCCGGGCGCAGCCGGCGCCGACCCACCGTCTCCCCATTGAGCTCGAAGTGGATCTCCTGCTTGGGCTGGTTCGGCTCTTTGTACGGCCATACTCGAGCTCGAAAAATCAGATTAGACGGCTCGACGACCTCGAATCGTAGGGTTGAAGTCGACCCGACAGCCCAGACAAAAGTCGTTCCATCAGCCAAGACTTCATCACGCGAGCAACCCTCCAAGAGATAGTTGCGGGCCTCGGGTGTCCCCAGATCGAGATGCTGAGTCCGGGCCCGCGCCAGAACCGGCAAATGTCCTGAGGTGAGGTCGAGAGCCTCCGGATATGCTTCAGGGTCGACCGTTGGCGCGGAGTGACGCCCACATCCACCCAACCAGACCGCGGCTACGGTGACGATGACAACCAGTGCTTGTCTGCGAGCGTTAGCCACCACGAATGACTACCTCTCGAAGCGTATACTACAGATCCCAAAGGTGTTGGCTACAGCCCACTACGACATTACTGCAAGCTACGGGAGCCTGATCCGAAGTGCATCATCTCGATGCAAATTCTATGTAAGGGATGTAAGGCGCATCTGTGCCTCAACGGTCAACTCGAGCCCTTGATCCGTCACGTGGACGCACCAAAATACATGTTTGCAGAAGCCGCCGGGCTCGCGAAGCCAACTACAAAATCACGGCTAAAAGCCCTGCGACCGTGATGTAGAGAAAACATTCCGACTTGCGGGCTCTGCGCCAGTGATGCAAAAAGAAACGTCACAGGCTAGTTGCTTGCGGACGTTGTGTTTACAAAAACATCACGGCCGCGGGCTCCGTGCCCGTGATGTTTTGCGAAACATCACGACTGAACCCAGCTCTAACGTTATTTTTCGGGCAACGCGGCTCTCGAGCAACTGGTTTTGGGGGCTTGAATGAAGCAGATCATCGACAGCGTGATGGTCCCAGCCTTCCGAAGCGACGCATATGGCCGAGGTCTGCTGGCCGGCACCCGCGCCGTGGCCGAGGCGGTCACCACACCGATCGGTGGCCGTCCTATGACCTCCCGCTCGAACGGCTCTCGCTCAGACCTGTTCGAGCGGTGACACTGCAGATCGACTTCCGCCCATCTGCGGCTGAGCCGAGCCGCCACCGCTCGGTCAGTACCACGCTTTCTTAGCCTAGCCCGAGAGATCGGGCGGCTGTTTTACGTCTTCTATTGGGTTGTAGGCATCCAGTGCGCCTGCGGCTTCCGGTCGCGGCCACTCGACGCTTCGAGAAACCGGCTCCAAACGAGACCGAGACTCACTGCGGCGTGTGGCCGTAGGGGCCCATAGGACTCCGAGGCGCCGACTTTCGGGAGAACACCCTATGTCACGAGGACCACGATACATCCCACCCGGATGGAGCGTCGTAGTCTCCACCTCCACCGTCTGCGGCTTCTACATGCTGCCCGTCACGACGCACTTCCAGCGCATCTTCGTCGGCATCCTCGGCCGAGCCCAAGAAGAGCATCCCGTCAAGATCCACGCCGCGGTCGCGACATCCAGCCATTACCACCTCATTTTGACACCCGAGGACGCCGAACAGCTCGCCAAGTTCATGGGCTTCGTCAACAGCAACCTGGCACGGGAAGCTGGTCGTGTCATCGGTTGGCGAGGATCCTTCTGGCGCGAGAGATACCATCTCATCCCCATCAGCCCCGAGGACGAGGCACTGATCGGCCGCTTGCGCTACGTGCTCAGCAACACCGTCAAAGAATTCTTGGTCGCCAGCGTCCGTGAATGGGAAGGCGTCCACTGCGGTGAAGCGCTGATGGATGGCAAACCCATGCACGGCGTCTGGTATGCCCGTTCCGAAGAGTACGAGGCCAAGCGCCAAGCACAGTGCAAAGCCGCCCGTCGTGGCACCAACGTCTGCGACATTGATCGCGGCGCGTTCATGCAGCACTATGATGTCAAGTTGGAACCGCTGCCCTGCTGGAAAAACCTATCAATCGCTACCCGCCGCAAACGGGTCACCGAGATGGTCGTCGAAATCGAGGCCGAGGCCGCAGCACAACGTGTGGAGCTCGGTATCGAGCCTCTCGGGATGGAGGCCATCCGCCATCAAGATCCTTTTAA
>JAJCXQ010000492.1 GCA_029263355.1 Acidobacteriota bacterium
GAGTTCACCAAACACTTCGGGCACTTCCTCAGTTCCTTGGACGACTGACCCGGCAAAAAACTAGACGTTAGACCGGCGACCATTCGACACGTCGGCACCCGCCGAATCCTCTACTCGGTAGGCGGTCGCCCGGTTGATCGCGCTAGTGACCTTCCCGGCCTCGCCTTGAACCTCGGCGGCAAGCTTCAGAGACAGCAAGAAGTCGCCGGTCTCGAGGGCGAGTTCGGCCTCGGTCAACGACTCGAGCAACGCGTCGAGATCGGAACGCATTTTCAAGATATCGACCCACGTGTCCTTGCCCCGCGGTGATCGCCAATAGGCCTCGGAAGCACGGTCGAGAGCAGAGTGTGCACCGGTCACTGCTTGACTAGCATCGCTTCGCGCCCTCACAACCGCAGCAGCAGCCTCGGCGTGCACTAGGCTGGCCGCAGTCTCGGCCTCTTTCAACAGCTGGCGCGTGCGTCGGTGGGTGCTCAAGAACCAGGGTCTTTCGCGCTGCACCGCCTGCTCATCTCTGGTTTGCGCCAGTAGCTCTTCAGCGCGCGCAAATGCTGCCGGTACATACTGCTCGGCGTGGTAGGACCGCGCTTCGTCCAACAGCCGGGCAATCGCCAGGATCCGTTCCTCGGAGGTGTGGGCACAGGCCAGACTCAAGCACGACAATCCCAAAGCTCCCAGCCAAGCGGTAGGAGCACTCAGTCCTTTAGGGAGTCCTGATTTCATGGGTCTATTCGACATCATCCGTCCCCCGTTCAACATCGCACTCCCGTTCAACATCGCAGCCAAATCGAGCTCCCAGGTTTCCGCTGTTCCTTCAGTATAGCTGCTCTTAGGGATATAGCCATTCATCATAATGCGATTATAACATATGCCTTGCTGAGTGCAACACTTCCCTCTCCTTCGACACACTCAGCGCTCAATCTTTAGCGGTGGCGTTCTCGGACAGCGGGTCCGTTGCAACGTCTCGGGGCTTGAACTCGTCGAAGCAACGTCGACAGCGTGCTTCGTAGGACTCGGTGTCGCCAACTTGCACTTGTTCACCACCACCCGCGATCCGTTGGCTGTAGTGAGCGTGGCCGCCGCATCGGACACAAATGGCATGGACCTTGTCGACATACTCAGCGGTCGCCAAAATGGCTGGCATGGGGCCAAAAGGTTGCCGCCGGAAATCCTGATCTAGCCCGGCGACGATCACTCGGACGCCATGGTCGGCCAAATCGTTGAGCAAATCGGCCAACCCCTCATCGAAGAACTGTGCTTCGTCGATGCCGACCACCTGCACCCCCCAATGCAACTTCTTCCGAAGCTCCCGGCTGTCCACCACCGATTCAGCATCGAGCTCTCGATTGTCTCTGGTCACCACCCGCTCACTTTCGTGGCGGTTGTCGACTCCAGGAGTAAAGACCTGCACCCGCTGGCGGGCGATGACAGCGCGCCGCATCCGCCGCACCAACTCCTCACTCTTGCCAGAGAACATGCCGCCAGCAATAACCTCGATATGACCGTTCGAACGCTCTTCCATGGGGTTCTCCTACCTGACCTCTGGCCGCCAAAACCGTTTCCGCAGCACCCGTTCCGCAGCACGCGTTCCACGGCACGTACGCGGCGCGTCATGGTATCGCACTCCCTGGGCTTTGCCCACGGGTGCGGCGCCCGAGAGCAACCCAACAAGCGACGGCGATCAGGTGCTGCCGGAAAACAGAGACTGAAGCTTGGCCAGATTCAACTCGGCGATCGAATCAACAATCTGGTCGGCGGCCTTCAACTCGGCTGCGGGATAGGTCTGCGCCACCCCCAAAGTGCTCATTCCACACGCGGCAGCCGCCGCCAAACCCGCCGGAGAGTCCTCGATAGCGATCACTTCGTGGGGATGGATGAGACGCATCGGCAAAGGCGGCAAGGCATTCAAGTTTTCGAGCCCCCGTCGATAACCCTCCGGATCGGGTTTACCGGCATCAACGTCTTCAGCGGTCACCAGGGTCTTGAACCGATCGCGCAAGCCGAGTTGCTCGAGGGCACCCTCCACCTCGTCGCGCAGCGCGCCGCTCACCACGCCGAGGGTCAGGCCAGCCGCCGCCGTCGAGGTGATCAGCTCAGCTGCTCCCGGGAACGTCGGGAAGCCTTGTTGTCGAATCCGGGCGTGGTAATACGCCGATTTTCGGGCGATCAATCTCGATACCCGATCCGGGCTCACCGGGCTCCCCGCAGCTTCTAGAACTGCCTGAAAACAACCGCGATCGTCGAATCCAAGGTAGTGTGCGTAATAGCTCTCCGAGCTCAGCTCGATCTCTTCCTCGGCGAGCACCTTCTGGAAAAGCTCGAGATGAATCGGTTCGTCGTCCACAAGGACGCCGTTGAAGTCGAACAGAATGGCGCGAAACATCCCGTGATGATATCGAAACCTAACGGCCGCGGCGCGTCCGAGCTAACGTTTACATCAACGGCTTGTGCATTGACTTTGGTCTAGTCACCCCGCTATGGTTCCAATGACGATATGCCTCGTCCGTGGACATCGTGGCACATGAAAGGAGCGAGGATCCGTGGAACACACTGAACAGGCGACTAGCGAACCCTCCGAAAACACACCAGGTACCTTGGCGACATCGGCCGAGATTCCGGTCACGGTCACCAAAAAGGCGGCCGATATGGTCCGAATCACCAAAGAGCAGGAGGGTATCGATCCCTCCTATGGGCTGCGCATCGCGGTGCGTGGCGGTGGCTGTAGCGGTTTCGAATATGCCCTCGACTTCGAAGAAGAGGTGCGCGACACCGACCTCGTCTACGAACAGGAAGGGCTCAAAGTCATCGTCGACCCGGTCAGCGCTCGCTACCTTGCGGGAACCGAGATCGACTACTCTCTCGGGATGAGTGGCGCTGGGTTCAAATTTAACAACCCCAACGCCATCGGCACCTGCGGCTGCGGCTCGTCGTTTACCGTCTGAAGCGCCTGCCGCCTTCAACGTCGATCAGATAGGCCGAAAGGGCATGTCCCTTTCGGCCTTTCGTCGTCGTAGCTTAGTTAGATCCCGTCTAGTTTTGCCGGCTTCGGTCCAGCGAGGGAGAATTCGTGGAGCGAGCAAGCAGCGAGCGTGTTCGAGCTAAACGAATCTTGGCTTCTCGTATCGAGTTGTAATACATGGACTTATGCGTCTCGCAAGAGGGCCGGCGAGTTCGGAGCTGCTGCGCAGCCCACGAGGTCGACCGAGCCCTCGATGCGTTCCTGGACGGGAACTAGTTGGATCCCATCCAAGAATGACCCGCAGCCGGTCGCGCTGATGGGCTGCGCGCAGGGCTGCGTAACTCGCCTTAGCAGAGTCGAGCCTTCCAACCTTATTGTTTACAATGCTTTGTGGGCTAGCTATTAGTGTTCCGCTCAAACATACTCGCCTGTGCTCGCTCCACCAGCGCGACCTCGACGGTCTCGAATCGCAATTCTAGACAGGATCTAGTTGGCATCTTCAGAAGGGCAGCTCGATCACCCGGGCACTGCCACCGCCAGCGATCTCGACATCGGTACCCACTGCCGCGCGCTGATGCAGGATGGACAAGCCAACACACCGGCCGTCCGACGCCGTGGCAACGCTGGTCACCACGCCGGATTCGCGACCCTCGCTCAGCAGCGCACGCCCGACCAAATCGGCCGCCGACGCCGCGTCCTCAGCCGCAAAGACAAGCCCACGCAGATGACGGTTGACGCCGCCACGGTAGTGAATCCGCGCCACCACCTCCTGCCCGAGGTAACAGCCTTTGGTGTAACTCACCCCCTTATCTTCGAGGCCGGTCTCCTGCGGGAAGTTGCCGAGGCCGAAGTCGATGCCGAACAACGGGTGGCCAGCCTCGACCCGTAGGCGCTCGAACGCCTGATGGCCAGCTGGCGTAGCCCCGGCCTGCACCAATGCGTCGAGCACCTTGGACGCGTCCGCGGCCTCTACCCATAGCGTCCAAGCGGTGGACACCACTCCAGGCCCGTGCAGCGGCTGCCGCACCAGCCGTACGTCACAACCACCCACGGTGATTTGGAGATGTTCATGATCGCCAGCGGGCAGCTCACCCTGGTCCAAGATCGACGTCGTCTCGGGGCCGATCAACATCAAGGGAATTTGATCGTCGAGGGGCGCGATCTCCACCCGGTCAACAATCACGTATTTGCTCAGATGGGCCAAAATTTCAGCACCAACACTCGGCGGCAGCTCGATCCACAAGCGGTCGTCGAGCGCCAGCACGGTCAAATCCGCCATCACCCGACCTTTGACCGTGGTCACAAAACCGTAAACACCTTGCCCCGGCTCGAGGCCCTTGACTTCACAGGTCACCAGGCCGTGCAGAAAACGCCCGCGATCCTCGCCGGTCATCACAATGCGCGACATCCACGAACGGTCAACCACCGCGCAGCCATCGCGCATAGCGCCAACCTCGGCCTCGACATCACCATAATCGGCTGGCGCCTCCACGCCTCGATACGAGGCCATCCGGGCTCCCAGACCGCGATGGACATCCGCCAGTGGAAGTTGGGACGACGAAGCGGCGGGTAGCTCTGGATTTGTACTCATGGCACCAGTCTAGCAAGCCAGGAGCGGTAAGATCAGCGTATGGATCATCAACAAACTTTTGTTCTCGATGGCGACAGCACCGCCGATGGCGCATCAGGCAAGGGCACACCGCGCAAGATTTACGGCATCGCCCAGTGGCCGGCAACTCCGACAACCTCCGGTGCGGGGCGACCGACGATCGTCATTTGCCACGGCTTCAAAGGCTTCATGGAATGGGGCTTCTTTCCACCCCTCGCCGACTTGCTGGTGGAGCGCGGCTTCACCGTCATCCGCTTCAACTACTCCGGCAGCGGCATGCAGCCCGGCGACGAGCTGGTCACCGATCCTGGAGCGTTTCGCTCCAACACCTTCAGCCAAGAGCTGGCGGAGACCCTGCACGTCCTGCGTGCGGCCGGCCACGAGATCGCGCCAAGGCACGTCGACCGCGAACGCCTCGCCCTCGTTGGCCATAGCCGAGGCGGTGGCGCCTCACTCCTGGCCGCGGCGCATCCCGAGTTTCGGGACCACCTGCGAGCCTTGGTCACTTGGGCCGGCGTCGGGACGTTCGATCGCTTCGGCGAGGCCGCAAAAGATCAATGGCGACAACATGGAGCCGTGCCGCTGAGCAACGCTCGCACCGGCCAAGAGCTCGAGCTCGGCATCGAGCTGATGACCGACCTCGACCACAACCGTGCCGCGTTGGATCTACAGGCCGCTGCGACCGAGCGGCGCGCCCCCTGGCTCATCGTACATGGCTCCGGGGACGAAACCGTGCCGGTGACCGAGGCTCGAGATCTGGACCGCGCCGCCAGGGCACCGCGAGAACTGCTGGTGATCGAGGGCGCCGGCCATACCTTCGGGGCCAAGCACCCGTTCGCCGGACCGACCCCGGATCTGATCACGGCGATGAACGCCACCCAGACCTGGCTGCGGCGACATGTAGGGTAACCGCTCGAGGGGTAACCCCTCGATTCATCCCCGCAGCCATGGCCGGCCAGCACGCGAGAGAATCGGGTCGATTCTCTCGCGGCTATGTCCGTGACCTATTTCAGCACGAGACCTTTTCAGTCCGAGACCTTTCAGTCCGAGACCTAGTTCAGAATGAAGGTCACTTTCATGTTGACCCGCCACTCGGTGACTTTGCCATTCTTCACCACGACGCTCTCTTCATTGACCCACGCGCCGGTGACGTTCTTGAGCGTCTTGCTGGCTCGGGCAACGCCCTTCTCGATCGCATCATGAAAGCTCTTCTTCGAACCGGAAGTGATCTCAGTAACTTTGGCGACAGCCATGATTGGCTCCTTTCAAAAATGTTATGGCAGTAGGGCAACGGACGTTGCCTTCCCTTGAATTGGAAAATTGCATAGACATTGTTGCGACTCTCGACACCGCGCCTTTTGAACGGCTGCCGTCAACCCAACAACGATCGCTACGATTCACAATTCTCTCGGACGCTAACAGAGAAGCAAGTTGGGTGCCAAGTTCAACCCTGATAGCAAGCGCAGACCTCACCCCTTGAATCCCACCCACTCAGGGCTTTTTACCCAGGCAGGTAGGAATTCCCCGACAGACTCGCCGCGTCTCAACTGACAAACTGTTCGATTTGATCTGCGGCCTGCTCGAGATCAGAGAACACCCACTCGGCCCCCGCCGCATGCAAACGCTCGGCATCGGTAAAGCCGGTGGTCACCGCCATCGACCTCACCCCCGCCGACAACGCACAATCGACGTCGAGCTCGGTGTCGCCGACGATCAGAGTGCGCTCAGGCTCAAACTCCTGACCACTCAACTTGGCGGCCCGCGCCTGGGCCACTGGCACCAAGTCACGACGATTGATCCCATCGTCGCCAAAGGCGCCGAGTGCGAAGTAACGGTTGAGCTCAAAGCGACCGAGCTTGATCTTGGCGCCGCCTTGCCAATTGCCGGTCAGCAGACCGACCAGCACATCATCCCGCGCGGTCAGCGTCTCCAGCAGATTCTTGACGCCGGGCAATAGGCGCATACCTTCCCGGCGCAGACCCCGTTCGAGATTGCCAAGATAAATGCGCCGCATCGCCGCCAACTTGGGCAGGATCTCGGACTCGTCGCGACCGGTGGCGCCTACCAGATCGATGACGATGCGCGGATCCGTTTTACCCGAGAAGCTGTACCCCTCCAGCGTCCGATAGTTGCCGAACACTTGAGCCAGCGCATCAACGAAAAGCGGCCCCACCTGCGGACCACATCGCAGCAGGGTGCCGTCGATGTCGAAGAGGATGAGGTGATTCAACGCCAGCTCGGGGGTTTCTTGGTCGCCAAGAAGGTAGCGATGCCGTGTTTACAATCCGCAGTGGCGCGCGACGCCGCATTGACTTCAGCGGCATGGGCCAGCGCATCGTCGAGGCCACGGCCCAGAGATTCGAGCAGCAGAGCCTTGGTGCGAGCGATCGACTCCGAGCTCGAACGCTCCAGGATGCCGACGACGAGCTCGGTAGACGCCTCGAGCAACTCTTCCAACGGCGCCACGCGGTTGATCAAACCGATCTCGAGTGCCCGCTTTGCATCGATGAATTGCGGGTCCAACAGCAACTCGCGCAGGTCGCGGCCGTTGACCCGCAGCGGCAGATACGTCGCCACCAACGCCGCCACGAATCCGATCCGCACCTCGCTGTACATGAACCGAGCACTATCGGCCGCAACCACATAGTCATGCGCGGTCGCTAGCCCACACCCTCCCGCGACGCAGGAGCCATGAACCATCGCCACGGTGAGCGCCTGCTGTTTCAACACCGAGGCGAAGAGGGCGCGCAACGCTTCAGAATCACGCCGGTTTTCTTCCTCGCCGGCATCCTTCAGGCTCTCGAGATGATCGAGATCCGCACCGGCCGAGAAATGTTTGCCAGCACCCTTCAACAGGATCGCTCGCACCCCATCGGCCCGCAGGGGCCGGCGGTACAAATCGGTCAGCTCGGCGATCATCCGCGGCGACAACGCATTGGCTTTCCGCGGGTTGTCGAGCGTCACCCATAGAAGATCGTCTTCGCGACGGACGTCGAGGGCTTCGAAAGATCGATCGCTGCTCATCACATTGTTGGGGGACTTGAATGACGGACTTAGGCGGCAGGTGGTCGAGGCGTCGGCTATCCTATATCACCCGTGTTTAGGGGTATATGATGCTTGATCGTCCAGCATCAACGAGGGAGCACCATGGAATCATCGAGTAGCAGTGGACCGTCCGCCACCCACGAGGCATCGAAGACACCGGACGTCAAGATCTGTGACGTCACCTTGCGTGACGGCATGCAGGTGCTCAACCGTAACGCGCTCATCCCACTCAAGATGCGGCTGCGGTTGGCAGAGTCCCTGTTGCGAGCCGGTCTGCCTTATATCGAGGTCGGATCGTTCGTCAATCCGCGTATGGTCTCGGCGATGCAGGATACGCCAGACCTCTTCGCCAGCCTCCACCCCGCAAGCGGTCAGCAGTTGGCGGCTCTGGTGCCGAAACTGAAGTATTACGAACAGCTCAAGCAAGCCGCCGGGGTCGATACCGTCGCGCTGTTCATCTCGGCTTCCGAGAGTTACTCCATCGCCAACACCCGCATGACCTGCGCCGAGGCCGTCAAGAACGCCCGCGAAGTGGCGCTGGCGGCCAAGCAGGACGGCTATCGAGTCCGGGCTTACCTCTCCTATGCCTTCCGCGAGATGATCACCACCCCCGGCGCCATGCCAAGCGACACCGTCGAAGAGTTGTGTGAGGCTTTGCTCGAGATGGGCTGTGAGACCATCGCCCTCTCCGACACCGACGGTCGCTCCACCCCGCAGGACGTCGAGCGCATCATTCGCCATGTTGACGGGGCGATGGGGCTCGACCACATGGGGGTTCATCTCCATGACCTGCATGGCCTCGGCTTGGTCAATTCGCTGATCGCCTACCAGCTGGGTATCCGCACCTTCGATTGTTCGATCGGTGGTCTCGGCGGCAACAAGATCGTCGAGAACTCGGTCGGCAACGTCGCCACCGAGGAACTGGTCAACATGTTCCGGGGTATGGGCGTTGAAACCGGCATCGACTTCCGGTACTTGCTCCGCGCCGGCCGAATCGTCGTCGATATGGCTCGTTACGTCGGCGACCCAGCACCGCCAAGCCGCATCCTCGCCGACCGCCTGAACTTCGACGAGACGCCGCGCCGCATCGAGATGGTCTGAGTCAGGTCACCTCCGCCGTGACTCGAGGGTCTCGAGTCGCCAGTGCAGCGAGCCCTTTGGCAGCCTGGGATCCACAAGCCAGCAAGCTCATCCTCACCTTGTCAACATGGGATTCGTAAGCCAACAAGTTTATCGCCACCTTGTTAACTTGGGAATCTCAAGTCAACAAGTCCAGCGCCACCTTGTCAACCTGGGAACTCACAAGTCAACAAGTTGACGATCACCTTGCCAACTTAGAATCCGCAAGCCAACAAGGCCAGGGCCACCTTGTCAACTTAGAATCCGTAAGCCGCCAGGTCAGCGACCGTCGGCAATTCTCCTCGCCAGCCTTTCCTCCGCCAAACGTCTCTGATCCGCCAGGACACGCTGCTTCGCCGGCTTGACCCTGCGATGGTAGTCACGGAGAGCCCTAACACGATTGCCACACTTTGCGCTGCACCACTTGCGAGGGCTACCCGAAGTACGGTCGACAAACAGAACGTCACAGCCTTCCGCGGCGCATAGGCGGACCTTGTGGCAAGATGGGGTCGACAAGATGTCGGCCGCGCAGCTCACCACCGGCCACAACATGCGGTCCAACTCGTCGCCGTCGCGGTCGGCCCACAGCCATCGGCAACGGCTGCCGGTGGTTGTCAAAGGACCCTTGACTGGCGTCAAACGGCGGGCGGAGAACGCCGCAGCCAGCTCGACGTTGAGCGCCTCGAGGTCGACGCCGGGAAGATCCTGGCGACCGGCGAGGGCAAGCAGAATGCGCCGCAGGCCATCCCGTAGCTCGAGACCCCGGCGCAGCACCTCCGCAGCGGCCTCGGGACGCCGGGCCGCTGCCAGCACCAACCGCTGGACGTCACGGTCCACAATCGCGCCGCTGCCCACGCCCCAGGCCACCAGCTCACGATAGGTCGCAAACGAGCGCCGCGGCCTCGCCAGCGTGTTGACAAAGTTGGCGCACAGCGCGCCATCTCGGCGCACCGGCTCGGGTTGATCACTGAGCTTACGCTTGCGCTTCACCACCATCCTGCCCCCTCATCTGCACCCTCAGGTCTGTAGGACCCCGGTGCGAAACGGCGGAATGTCGGGGTTGGTGGCAGCACAAGCCAAGGAGCGCGACAGCACACTGCGAGTCTTGGCGGGATCGATAATGGCGTCAACCCACAGCCGAGCGGCCGCAAAACGTGGATCCATCGCCGCCTCGTATTTGCTCTGGATACGCTCGAGCAGCTCGGCCTTCTCTTCGTCGGAGACCGCGTCGCCGCGATTCTTGAGCTGGATCGAGAGCAACGTGTTCGACGCCTGCGCTCCCCCCATCACCGAAATCGCTGCTGACGGCCACGCGTAAACAAAACGCGCGCCGTAGGCTTTGCCGCACATCGCATAGTTGCCGGCGCCGTAAGAATTGCCAGTGAAGACGGTGATCTTGGGCACCACCGAGTTGGACACCGCGTTGACCATCTTGGCGCCGTCTTTGATGATGCCGCGGCGCTCAGCGCGACTACCGACCATGAACCCCGTGACATCTTGCAGGAAGATCAACGGGATCTTCTTCTGGTTACACAGTGCGACAAAACGCGCCCCTTTGTCCGCCGAATCCGGATAAATCACGCCGCCGATTTGCATCTCCTGATCGCGGGGTCCAGTGCCGGTGGTACGACGCACGACGGACCGCTGATTGGCGACAATGCCGACGGCCCAACCATCGAGCCAACCGGTACCGCAGATCAAGGATTGGCCGTAGTTCTCCTTGAATTCGTCGAACTCGCTATCATCGAGTAGACGCGCCAGAACGTCCCGCACGTCGTAGGGCCGTGTGCGGCTGATCGGCATCACCCCACGAATCTCTTCTTCCGGGTAACGCGGCGGCGCCGGCTCACGCCGGGCGAATGGGGCCTGCTCACCTCTGGCGAGTTGAGCGAATTGGGAACGGATCTTCGCCAGACAGCTCGCATCGTCCGGGTGGCGATGGTCAACGACACCGGAGATATCGCATTGCACCACCGCGCCGCCGAGATCCTGATTGTCGATCTGCTCACCAATCGCCGCCTTCACCAAATGGGAGCCGGCAAGAAAAATTGAGCCCGTGCCCTCCACTATGTGTGACTCGTCGCTCATGATCGGCAAGTAGGCGCCCCCCGCAACACAGGAGCCCATGATCGCCGCCATCTGGAAGACACCTTCCGCCGACAGCCGTGCGTTGTTGTAGAACACGCGGCCGAAATGATCCCGGTCGGCAAAGATCTCATCCTGAAGAGGTAGGTACACCCCGGCCGAATCCACCAAGTAGACAATCGGCAGACGATTCTCGAGCGCCATCTCCTGGGCGCGCAGGATCTTCTTGCAGGTAATCGGAAACCAAGCCCCGGCCTTGACCGTGGCGTCGTTGGCGACCACCAACACCTCGCGGCCCTCGATCTTGCCAGTGCCGGTCACCACTCCCCCGGCCGGCGCCCCACCGTGCTCGGCATACATGCCATGCCCCGACCACAACCCCCATTCGACGAAGCTCTCAGGGTCGCACAATGTTTCGACCCGCTCCCGAGCCAACATCTTGCCTTTGCGGCGTTGCTTTTCCTGGCGTTTCGGGCCGCCGCCGGCACGGATCTGCTCCTCGGCTTCGGCGAGCCGGGAAAGCTCGCTGAGCCAATGCTCTCGCCGACGATCAAAGCTCTCGTTGCGGCGCAGCTGATCTTCGAGGATGGTCAAGTCTCACTCCTTGGGAAGCGTCTCAATGGTACGGCTCGGCGCTGTCAACGGGTTGAATCTTCGTGGTGCCCGCGCCAGGCGGATGCTAGCATCCAGAGCCATGAACATCCGTATTATCGCGTTTGCGACCGCCAGTGACATCCTGGGCAAGGAGCCCGTCGAGCTCACAATCCCCGACGGCAGCAGCCTATCCGATCTACGAGGCGAGCTCCTCGCTCAGTACCCTGAGCTGAACAAGTTATGGCCGCGGCTAGCAATAGCGGTTGACGGTGAGTTGGTTCGCGGCGATCGTGAGCTCTTAGACGGCTGCGAGGTGGCGTTGTTGCCGCCGGTTTCGGGTGGGTCCGGCGGGCCAGACGGAGTCGGGTCCAACGGAACAGGGGGTCGAACCGGCCTCACCGATCTACCGATCGACGTTGCGGCGATGGAACGTTCGGTTGTCGATCCGGCCTGCGGCGCCGTGTTGCTGTTCCTCGGCAACGTCCGCGACCATCACGCCGGCCGCCAAGTGGCGCGTCTCGGCTACAGCGCCTACCGGACGATGGCGGCAAAGACCCTGGCCCGTATCGCTGCCGAGCTCGAAGCCGAGAGTGCGGAGCGCGGCGTGCGCATGAATGTCGCAATCATGCACCGTCTGGGTGAGGTGCCGGTGGGTGAAGCGAGCGTCGTGATTGCGGTCTCGTCGCCGCATCGTGACGCGGCCTATCAGGCCAGTCGTGAGGCCCTCGAACGGCTCAAACGCGAAGTCCCGATCTGGAAGCGTGAGCACTACGTCGATGGTGAGACGGTGTGGCGGGAAGAGGAGTCGTTGGTCGAAGTTTAGCTCCTCGCCGCCTCCTCCGCGTCCACCAGCTCCTCCAACCGGCGATCGTAGCCATGCTTCTCGATCAACCGCCGCGCCTCCGCCAACGCCGCCCCATCGCCGAACAGCCGAGCCCGGTACAGCTGCACGTCCGCCTGGAACAGCGGCATCGACCCGCGCTCGGCGATCTCCCCCGCTTCGTCGAGGTCGGCTCGGGCGCCGTCGGCGTCGCCCGTCCAGCTGCGCAGCCAGGCGCGGGTGAGGAGGCCGCGGGGCAGGTCGTCGAGCTGGCCGGCACGGCGAAGCCCGTCCACCGCCTGCTCTATCTCGACGCTCGGAGTCTCGATCGCCGATTCCGCCAGCACCCCCGAGCCGTCGCCCCGCTCCAGGATCGCCCGGTAGAGGCCGGCGCGGTCCAGCGTCAGGTGGTCGCGGGCGATGTCGAAGACCGACGGCTCGTTGGTGAAGATCTCCCTCCACGCTCTTTGCGCACCCTCAGCCCTCTGCTCGACTTCTCGGCAACCCTCCACCACGCCGCTGGGAACCGTGCGGGTCCTGGGAGCGCCGGCATCCTGCCGGCTTCTCCCCCCGCCCCCCGGCCGAGCCTCAACCCGTACAGCCAGCCACGCGGCGCGCTCGGCGTCAGCGGCCAGCAGTTCGCAATACCGAAAGCCCGACAGCGAGTAGAGCAGCGGGTAGGCGGGCTGCCGCTCGGCCTGCACCTCCTCGGCCTCGCGGAAGCGCGCCAGCGCGTCAACCCGGCGGCCCGCCTGGTGCAGGCCACGTCGCCAAGCGTCAGCTCCAGCTCGCTCAGGTTGCTGGCAACAACGGCAGCATTCTTCCATTTCGCCTTGGCCTTGTTGATGCCCAGGGTCGCCCGCAGCGGCTCGACGGCCTCGGTCAGCCGACCCACCGCGCGAAGACGCAGAAATGCCTCGTTCAGAAGCCAAGCCTGGTCGGCTTCCGTGAGCGACGGTGAGACGCGGCTCCACGGCACCTCGAAGAAACAGGCAATAGCTCCCAAGTCGGCTCCATTAGCTCCGAGCATCTTCCAACTGTAGAAGCCGTCATTCCCGGTGCCGCGGAGAATCCGGTCGAAGTAGACCTCGACGCACGCCTCCTGCTGCCTCCCCGCCTGGCAGCAGGTCCGCCTTCTCCAACCTCACCCGGTCGCGGCGAAGCACGTCACCGCCGTGCGCCCGGGACAGGTATTGACCGAGCAAGTGAAGGGTAAGGGCATGGCCCCGCACATCCTGAACCAGCCTATCCATCTCTTCCTGTGCACCATGGACCCCAAGGGACCGCAGCAGATCGACACCGGCCACCCTCGACAACCGTCCCAGCTTCCGCTCCGGCGCTGTTGCGCCGCGATAGCTCTCCAGATCCACGACGCGCTCGCGCGTCGTCACCACGCACAGGCCCGGGTTCGATGCGGGGAACAGGCGCGGGCTCGTCGGTCTCCGCCGGCGGTGGCGCCATGTGAGGTGCAATGTAGCGCTCGGTCAACGTCTGGATGTCCTGGCTGAATGAGCGATGCTGCACGGTGGCGATCTGGCGCTCGAACACACTCGCCATGGCTTCCGGGGCCGCTCGCTGAGCAGCCTCGAGATCTACCGACTCCTCCTGAACCGGCACAATGTTCCGGCCGTGATGGACCGCGAGCTCGTATTCCCGCCGAACCCAATCCCCCTCATCCGCACAGCGATCCAGAGCGCCGGGCGTCAGGATCAGCAGGAAGTGCGCTCGTGCCGGCACCTGCGTCGCAATCTGCTGCGCCCACTCGCCCGCCGTCATGCTGTCGACGTCGAGGAATACGTCGTAGCCCCGGCTCGTTAACGCGTCAGCGATCGAACGAGCGACCGCCTTGCCGGCGGCGTCTCGCCGGTAGCTAATAAACACTGTCTTCGTCATCGCATCACAACCCTCCGCCGAAACCATGGGCAGATCTCGGGCCAGGCCGGAGCCGAGCCTCTTCGCGGTGGAGGATACCAGACCCGTCCGGCCGACAGTCCGTTGGAACGCCAACAAGATCCGCGGCCCCGTAGGGGCCAAATCGTATAGCTCGGGGCTGGCGCCAGGGAGCGCAGCGACCGGGCGTGAGCCCCGAGATAGAGACCGCCCACAGGTCCCCGCCCTGGAGGGGCGGAACAAAACCGGACCCAACCACAACGCAACCGAGCCATTAAATAATTCCCAAAAATAAACTCTTGCCACAAGTCGAACGTTGCGGTAAAGTGCACCCACAGTCAACAAGACTGTCGCCAACGGGACGAAACACCCACAACAAAACACAAGCCAAACGAACCACCTCAATGTCCAGAACACTCCATAGGAACCGCACGCATCATCGGATGGTGAAAACCACCGTCAATGGTATGCGTGCGCTCGCCACGACTACGAATCCGGTCGCCAATAATAAACCGGTCGTGGGTCGTCGTCCCATGGAGGTGCCTGGCTGATAGCTGCTCTCGAACTCCGATCGAGCACTTGAAAAAGCCGGGCATCCGAAAGGATCCCGGCTTTTTTGCGTTGCAATCATCTGCAAAATCCATTCTTTTTGCGGACAAGGGATTCGTTTACCCAAACGATCTTTGACAACTTAATGAATAGAACTTTACGGGGAACGATTGACCCTACCGATCGCGCCCCACAGGTGGAGTGCGTCCACCTAAAAACTAATTCCCCTGTAGCTCAATGGCAGAGCGCTCGCCTGTTAAGCGAATTGTTGAAGGTTCGAGTCCTTCCGGGGGAGCCAATCAAACAGAACTATTGGGCTCGTAGCTCACGTTGCGGAGAGCACCCGGCTTTTACCCGGGAGGCCGCAGGTTCGATTCCTGCCGGGCCCACCATGAATACCATGAGTACATCGTAGCCTCCGTCGTCTAACGGCAAGACAGCGGTTTTGTAAACCGCCAGATGTGGGTTCGAATCCTACCGGGGGCTCCACACCAAACAATTCCGCGAGTGTAATTCAGTCGGAAGAATACCGGCGTGCCAAGTCGGAGACACGGGTTCGAATCCCGTCACTCGCTCCATCGTCATTAACTCCATCATCACGATTCTGCCCTCGTCGTCTAATGGAAAGGCAG
>JAJCXQ010000493.1 GCA_029263355.1 Acidobacteriota bacterium
CGGTCCGCAACGGTTCGTGCCGCTTTACGACTCGTGACCAACTGAGCTCTAAATCCGGCCCGTCGAGCTGACCGTTGAGCGAGATCGCCGCCGGTATGTTGTACGCCACATTGTCGGGCTGCAATTGCATCACGAACCACAAACGCTGCTGAGCAAAACTCAGCGGCACAGGCGCTAGCGGTACTCCGGCTTGGTCCCGAGGCACCGGTTTCAAGGGTTGCTCAGGAACACCAGCAGGCCCGGCCAGGGCTCCCTGGATAACCCCTGCGAGCTCAGCGATGGTCGGACCTTCGAAGACATGTTTGATGGTCAGCTCAACGCCGAAGATCCGGCGCACTCGCGACACAACCTGCGTCGCAAGCAGGGAATGGCCACCGAGGGCGAAGAAGTTGTCATGGACCCCAATGGATTGTTGGCCCGTCGCAGCGTCACCGGCGAGCACCTCTAGCCAGATATCTACCAAAATTTCTTCCGTCGGTATCCGCGGCGCTACCGACATCGCAAGCGAATCTGGCCTTCCCGGGCTCCAAACCGCAAACTTCTGGCCCTGTTTCAGCGCTCGCCGATCAACTTTCCCGTTGGGCGACA
Organism: Acidobacteriota bacterium; assembly: GCA_029263355.1. Taxonomy (GTDB): domain Bacteria; phylum Acidobacteriota; class Thermoanaerobaculia; order Multivoradales; family J023; genus JAAELT01. The sequence continues at coordinate 589 of JAJCXQ010000493.1, forward strand.
GGGGCAAACTCTCGAGTTCGACGAAGGCCGCCGGCACCATGAAACCAGGCAGACGGGCGACAAGATAGGTGCGCAACGCCTCGATGTCGACACGGTGCTCGACGGGCTCCGCGCTGCGGTGGGACCTCGCCACCACATAGGCCACCAGGCCACCCCGGCGTTCCCCCGACCGATGCCCCTGCATCACCACCGCAGCCTCTGCCACATCTGGGTACGCCACCAACGCGGATTCGATTTCGCCAGGCTCGATGCGAAAACCTCGAACTTTCAGTTGCTGATCTGAACGCCCGAGGAATTCCAACCGACCATCCGCCAGAAATCGCACCCTATCCCCGGTACGGTAGAGTCTGCTTCCCGCTCGCAGGCTCGTGGGATCGGGGCTGAACCGCTCGGCAGTCCGTCGAGGCGCCGAGTAATAGCCCTGCGCCAGGCCCTCTCCGCCGGTCAGTAGCTCGCCGGGAAAACCGACCGGCACCGGACGTAGCTCAGCATCCGTAACTCGCACTCGCGTGCCACCGATCGGTCGCCCAATCGGAACGCTACCCGTTAGCTCACACGGCCCAGACATGGAATGGCAGGTCGTGAACGTAGTGTTTTCAGTCGGTCCGTAACCGTTGACCAAGCGACCGATGCCAGTGTCGAGCATACGCCGAACGTGAGGCACCGACAGCACGTCACCTCCTGCGAGAAGCTGATTCAGGTGCTGAAGATCGGCCCTGCGCTCTTCGACCATGAGGTGGAATAGGCCCGCTGTCAACCACAAGCTGGTCACCCGACAACGTGTCAACAGGCCTCCCAGCACCTCAGGGGAGACCACACCGGGGGGCGCCACCACCAACCGGCCACCAGTCAACAGCGCTCCCCAAAGCTCCAGAGTCGCGGCATCGAAGGACATCGGTGCCAGCTGCAGCCACGTCTGCTCCGGTCCAAGGTCGGCGAAGTTGCATTGACGCACCAGCCGCAGCACTGCCCGATGGGGTACCGCAACGCCCTTCGGCTGGCCAGTCGATCCCGAGGTATACATGATGTAGGCCAGGGAGTCCGGCGACGCTAACGGAGCCATGGGTTGGGTCGACTCCATAGAGCCTTCCATGCCTTCGTCGATCGCGCCACCAGCGATATCGATCACTGGAACCCGAAGATGAGGTAGAGTCGCCCGCAAAACGGACGCAGTTATCAACGCCTGTAGGCCGGAATCCGAAGCCATGAACGCCAATCGCTCGGCAGGATACTCCGGATCCAGCGGAACATAGGCATAGCCGGCTTCCAAGACACCGATCAGCGCGATGACCATATCGAGTGACCGAGGCAAGCATATTCCGATTTTGGCATCACGATCGAAACCGAATTCAGTCAAGAGTAAAGCCAGTTTCAGGGCCCGCGACCGCAGTTCGCCATAGCTCAAGTGAAGCTCGCCACAGACCACGGCAACCGTCTCCGGTCGCTCCCCTGCTCGGCATCGAAAAAGCTCGGTAATCGTCTCCCGCCCAGGCATGATCGGTCGCCAGCTACTCCACTCCACAACCACCTGATGTCGCGCAGCAGACGACAGTAACGGTACCTCCGCAAGCCGCCTCTCACGCCGTTCGACCGCTGACTCCGAACCTGGAGAAGCCGGCTCGACCAGGGCCTGAAGCAGGGCCCGGAAGTGCCCGAGCAAACGCCGCGTCGTCGTGGCATCGAAGAGAGCGCTGCTCGACTCCAGATCGATCACCAACTGGCCGCCAGACCGATAGGCGTGTAGGGCGAGCTCGTATTTGACACTTCCGATCGCTGGCGCCTCGCGAGTCAAGACGAGTTGAGACTCCGCAGGCGCTTCAATATCCAGATCAAAGTTGAAAATGACATTGATCAGCGGCGCGCGGCTGAGGTCCCGTGGCGGATTGAGCTCGCGGATCATACGTGCCAGGGGATAGGCTCCATGTTCCTGTGCATCCAGCAGACGCCGGCGGGTGACGACAAGGAATCGCGAGAAGATGTCCTGATCGTCGTAGTGACTCAACATCGGCATGGCATCGACGCAGTGGCCGACCAGGCGATCCGCGCCAACCATGGGACGGCGCTGCACAGGGACCCCGACAACTACAGCCCGCTGCCCTGTCCAACGATGGAGCAACAAGGCGAACGACGCTAGGGTCGTCATGTAGAAGGTTGAGCCCTGGCGGCGCCCGAAGGCCTCGAGCGCGTCGGCCACCTCCCCGGCGAGCCGATAGCGCTGCAAGCGCCCACGGAACGTCTGCTTGGGAGGGCGTGGTCGATCGGTGGGCGGCTCGAAGACCGGCACCTCACGTTCGAAGCAACTGAGCCAAAAGGCCTCGGCGTCGGACATACTTGGCTGATCTTGATTCAGCCACTCGACATAACGACGATAGGAGTAGGGTCGCGGCAGCACCGCTGGCTGACGCCGAAGCCCAGCGTCGTACAACGCAAACAGCTCGCGCACCAAAATCGCGATTGACGCACCGTCAGCCGCCATGTGATGCGCCGTCAACGACAGGTGGTGCACTCGCGGGCCGGTGCGCACCAGGAGGAATCGGATCATTAGCGGACCATGCTCGAGGTTGAACGGCTCTGCCACGACTTGGCGCACCACCCGCCGCTCGAATTTCACCACCTCACCGCATGCCGAAAAGTCGACCAACGGCAACTCCACGGCTCCCGGCATCGACAAAACGCGCTGCGTCTCGCCATCCACGTTCAACACCGTACGCAAAGCGGCATGACGCCTGACGACTACATTCAACGCGGCATCGAGAGCGGGCACTGAGAGCTCTCCATCGAGGCGCAACAAGACCGTCTCATTGTGGGCCACCGATGCCAGTGGATCGAGAGACACCACCGTCAGCAGCTGCTTCTGCCCCTCGCTGAGAGGAAAACGGTCGCCGTCACCAAGGGTGAGCGAGGCCGGCTCCTCTGGCGGCTGAGGGGGACGGTGGAAGCGCTGCCGCAGCGTATCCAGATGCGGCAACGCTGCCATCACTGTCGGTCGGTCGATGCCAAAATCGATCAGGCAAGCGAGCTCGTCGACTCCGATCGACCGCAGATGTTCGACGATCGGCACGCACGTGCCCGGCGAGCCGATCAGCGCGCTCGAGCTGACGTAACGCTCGTAGGCCAAGCCCAACATGTATTGGCGGTCCTCGTAGCTCAGCTGATCAAAATCGACCTTGAGTCCCTGTGTCGAGATCAGGTTCTTTAACAAACCCACTGAGGATTCGAGATAAGCACAAAAAGGCTCTCTGGCGATCTCGACCGCGCGATCCGCTTCCTCGTCGACGAAAGCATGGAGCAAGACCGCCACCTGCCCTACCGATGCGGGGTACCCAGCATCGGACAGCGCCTGCCGGTAACAAGCGATATTGGCAGCCAGACTTTCGAGGGTCTGCGCCATGAGGTTGGTCAAGATCCCATGACCCAGCGCTCCCGCTCGGCGATAGGTATCTGGATTGTTGACTACCGTAATCCAAATCGGTAACTCCCGCCGCTTGGGCGCAGGAAAGAGCTGCACCGGTATCGACCTACCATTACCGTTCGGCATCTCGACCCGGTCACCGCGCCACAGTCGTTGTACGGTCACCAAGTGGTCGAACATCAGCTCACGATGGCGACCGAACGCTTCTGGAGCGAGCACAAAGTCGTTGGGGTGCCAGCCTGAAGCAACCGACATTCCCACTCTGCCAGCCGACAAGTTGTCGACCAGAGCCCATTCCTCGGCTACCCGCACCGGATGGTGCAGTGGCAGGACGACGCTGCCTGCACGTAACTCGAGCCGCTGGGTTTCGCGCGCCAAGCCTGCCGCCAGGACCGACGGATTGGGCGACAACCCGCCGAAAGGATGGAAATGCCGCTCCGGAAACCATACCGCCACAAAACCATGGCGATCGGCGAAGCGCGCGCCTTCGAAGAGCAAATCGTATTTGTCATCGCGAAAGGCCGCCTCGTACTTGCCGAAGTAGTACAGGCTGAAGTCAACCGGACTCGTCGATTGGTCACTATCCGCTGTCGGCCCAGCAAGCGCCGATCCAGCAAGCGCCGGTCCAGCAAGCGTCGGTTCGGCCACGGCATTAGCTGGCTGCGCGCTAGCCAACGAGGCGGTACTCACCAGCCCAGGTTTGTAAGCCTGGCGGCCAAAGAAACCGAGCCGCTCATCGGATGCTTGCGACGATTCCACCTTCTGTGGCGGGGGCTCTGCCCTACGAGCCTGCATGGGCTGGGACGCGCGAGTCACCGACCGAGACTTGGGAGTCAGGAATCCCCCTTCTCGCATCTCCGCAACGGTCTCGCGCACCGCGGCCGCAATCCGCTCCAAGTCTTCATCGGTATGGGCGGTCGACAGGAAACAATTGCGCCATTCCCAAACGTAGATGCCCTTCTCAACCAAATGATAGAAGAACAGTTCCGCATCGCTAGTGAAGACGAACCGAAACAAGGAACCACAGGACGCGATCTGAATCGGCACTTGGTCAGCTAAAAAGTAATCGTTGAGTCCCCCAAAGAATCTGGCGGCCCGCTGATTGAGGAGGTCCTGCAATCCTGGCCCCTGCTTCGCAAGATGATTCAGTACCGCATGCGCCGCCGCCATGGCCAGCGGATGCTGGCAGAACGTGCCACCGAAAAACGTCGTGTCGCGCATCGGCCGAGAGTCGTCACCGAAACTCCACATGCCGCCGTCAATGCCGTCCATGTAGGCCGATCGACCCGCGACGACACCAATCGGTAGTCCACCACCGACCACCTTGCCGTAGGTTGCGAGGTCGGCTTTGACGTCGAAGAACGCCTGGGCCCCACCGGGATGCAGTCGAAAACCGGTGATCATTTCGTCGAAAATGAGCGCGACACCTGCCTCGGCGGTCAACTGGCGCAAGCGATGCAAGAAGTCGCGGGGCTGGAGATTGGGCCGCCGGCTCTGCACTGGCTCGACCAGCACTGCTGCCAGATCTCCGGCTCGCGCCGAGAGAATCTCTAGGGCGCGATCGCTGCCGTAGTCGAGTACCAAGACGTCTCCGGCTATTGCGGGTGGCACCCCCGGAGCGACCGGAAACGAACGCGGCTCACCATCAATTTCTTGGCCGCGGATCAAAGTGCCGTCGGAGTGCCCGTGATAGGAACCCGCAAAGAGTGCGATCGTATTCTTGCCACTGGCCGCACGCGCCAGACGGACTGCGGTCATTACGGCCTCGGTTCCCGAGTTGGTAAACGCAGCACGCTCCATGCCGGTGAGTTGACACAACAGTGTCGCCACCTCTCCTGCCACTTCGGATCGCATTCCCAGCTCGAACCCAGCCCGCATCTGACGCTCGAGCACGGGGTCTAAGAAATCAGGCCGGTGACCGAAAAGGTGGACTCCCATACCCATCGTGATATCGATGTATTCGTTGCCATCGACGTCCCATACCCGCGCACCAGCGGACCTCTGACGGGCCAGGGGATAAAGCATTTCCTTGATCGTGGGTCGAAATCCAACCACCGCACGGCTGTCGGCCAGAACCCCACGATGTGCCTGCGCCAACCGTTTCGATTTAGCTGTTCGACGTGTGAAGCGCTCGATCAACGCGTTCAGATGACGCTGCTTGCGATCATCCGCGACCCCTTCCGAGCGGCGTGCCGCGAGGATTGGCCTACTGATCGTCGAGGCCACCTGGCTAGCCTCCTGTTGGGGCGGATCTATTCCTCCCCGGGCGGTAGGCGCAGCGCCCATATTCGCTGGCGGCACCGACGGGGTCTTTTCGAACGCCAACGCGGGTGAGTGGCGGCTCAACGCACTCAACTGTTGGGCCGTCAGCTGTTGGAAGGCTTCGAGCTGGGCGTCCAGAATACGCTGTAGTACCGAGCCAGGCACCGCGACAGGCGAGCTCGAAGGCATCGGCTGGCTCGGTAACGTAGCAGGTGGCGCGCCACCTCTCAGGGAGCCATGGTCAAGTATAGTAGGCGCTGAGTCGTCCGGAGGATGGGTCGAGAGGCCAGACCTGCCGACCTCGTCATGAGTCGAGAACGCCGTCACCGGGGCGACCGCCTGGCGACTGAGAACCTGCCGACCAAGGAACTCCGCCAGCGACGCAATGGAAGGCAGTTCCTCGAACACCTGACGCAAGGTCAGCTGGACACCGAAACTCTGGTGGATCGTCCTCAGCAACTCGACCAACACTAACGAGTCGGAGCCAAGCTCCAGAAAAGACGCCTCGGGATCGATCTCGCGTTGATCGATGCCGAGAATCCTGGACACGATTCTCTGCAGCTCTAATGCAATTTCTGTGTTGTTCATGTCTGCTCTTCTCTCGAGATGCCCCGGTCATCCACGGTATGTGTCTCGCCGCTTGGCTCGGTGACCGATGACGCGCCCTCCGTCGAGAGCGAGGAATCATCCAACGCGCGTAGAGTGTTCATCTGGTTTGTGATCAACTGCTGAAACGCCTGCAACTGACTGCCGACGAGATGTTCTAGATCACTAGCCGCCGAACATTTATCGTCCTGCGAAGGCAAAGGAACCGGCCGGCCGTTCTCTACCGCTTGCGCAGCCGGCAACTCTGCAACATAAACTTGATCTGAACCCAGGGAAGCCACAGGGGCCGCAGCCCCCTCACCACGAGATTGAATCCAATGTCGCCGACGCTGGAAGGGATAATTCGGTAGGTTCACTCGAGCTCGACGATACGGCTGCTCGAATCCCCGCCAATCCACATCACCGCCGCGTACAAAGTACCTCGCCAGGCTATCCAAGAGCACCGCCCAAGCGTCGCGCCCCTTACGCAACGAAGGCAGCCATAAGCCAGCTTCGGGCCCCAGGCAAGCGGCCGCCATCGATAGGGTCGTCGGTTGCGGCCCAATCTCGATGAAGGTGTCGATCCCGCGGTCGGCGAGAGACCGCACTCCCTCCGCAAAACGCACAGGCTCACGTGCGTGGCGACGCCAGTACTCGGGAACCAGTACGGCCCGATCCGCCAGCTTGCCAGTAACGTTGGAGATCAGCGGGATGTGTGGCGGCGACCAATCGACCGTGGCGGCGGCTGCTTCAAGTTCTTCCAGGATAGGTTCCATCAGTTGCGAATGGAAGGCGCAACCCGCCTCCAATCGTAGACTCTCGATACCGCGGCGCCTGAGCTCTGCAACTGTCTCGCTAATCGCCGAGTCCTCTCCTGAAATCACCACCTGTTCCGGGCCGTTGATGGCAGCGACCGAGACGCCTGGCCGCAAAGCTGACGCCAGGCCCGCAACATCCGTTCGCGCCACCGCCATCGCCCCTGCCGGGTCTAGCTTGGCCATCAAACGCCCGCGCTCGGCCACGAGTCGCAACCCTTGCTCCAGGCTGAGCATGCCTGCCACACAGGCTGCGGACAACTCTCCGAGACTATGTCCAATGACCGCACGGGGTCTCACTCCCCACGACATCCACAACTCGGCAAGCGCGACCTCGAGACTGAAGAGGGCTGGCTGCTGTAGCTCCTGACCGAGCGTCTCCAGCTCAGCAGCGTCGAGTTCGAACAGTGTTCGGGGTAGCGAGAGGTCCGGCAAGAGAGCCTGGCAGCGATCGATCACCTGACGAAAGACCGGCTGCGTTTCGTAGAGGTCTCGGCCGGCGCCCGCCCACAACGAACCCTGGCCGGTAAAGAGGAACGCCACCTTAAGGGCTCGCTGCCGCAGCCCTTGATGAAAAATCCCTCCTTGTGAGCTGTTACTGACGTCGCCGGCAGCAAACATCGACAGCTGCTCTCGGATCACCTCGGGGGCAGGCGACGACAACGCCAGCCGAACCTCCAAGTGGCTGCGACCCGTACTCGCCGAGGCACAGATATCGGCCAGAGTTGAGGTACCGACTGCTTCGAGCCGCTGCGCATATCGCCCGGCCAACGCGCGCAGAGCAGGCGTGTTCTTGGCAGATAGCACGAGAAGGTTGCTCGGACGCTCTACCGTCTCGATCTCATCATTGTTTTGCCTGTCCGCAACTGGCACTCGACTCAGAATCAAGTGACCGTTGGTGCCGCTGAAACCGAAGGAGCTGACGCCGCTCCAACGCTCACCCGACGTCCGCGGCCAGGGTATTGAACTGGTGGCGACAGCGATCGGGAGCTCATCCCAGGGAATATGTGGATTGAGATGCTGGCAGTGGAGGCTCGCCGGCACCTTCCCATGGTGAATCGCCAGCGCCAGTTTGAGCAACCCAGCGATGCCAGCAGCCGACTCCAGGTGGCCGATGTTGGTTTTGACCGAGCCTACCCAGAGCGGCTGATCAACACCCCGACCCGAGCCGTAAGCCTCAACCAAAGCCCGTAGTTCGATCGGATCACCGAGCTCGGTGCCGGTGCCGTGCGCCTCAACAACATCAATTTCTACGGGGTCAGCACCCGCCTGGTGCAAACAATCTTGCAGCAACTCGAGCTGGGCGCGACCATTGGGTGCGGTCAGTCCGTTGCTAGCTCCATCGTGATTGATCGCAGTCCCTCGAATCAATGCCAGGGGGCGTTCACCGGCAGCCTGCGCTTGCTGCCAACCACGCAGCACAATCAGCCCACAGCCTTCCCCTCGACCAAATCCATCCGCGGACGCCGAGAAGGCTTTACAGCGACCGTCGCCAGCCAGTGCCCCCATCCGGCTGAGCGCAATGCTCTCACGTGGCGACAGTAGCAAGTTGACGCCGCCAGCCAACGCCAAATCACACTCGCCGGCCCGCAAGCTCTGGCAAGCCAAGTGCACCGCGACCAATGAGGACGAGCACGACGTATCGATCGCAATCGCGGGCCCCCGTAAACCGAGAATATAGGCGACCCGTCCCACCGCGACACTCGGCATCGTACCGGTGATGGAAAACGCTCCGAGATCTTCCAGGTTGCTACTGCTTACCTCTCGGCCATAACCGCTTTCTGATAGGCCGATGAAGACGCCAACTCGCTGACTGGCGAGCTCTGTCGCCGGCACCCCGGCATTTTCCAACGCTTGCCAAGCTACCTCGAGCAACAACCGATGTTGCGGATCCATGGCGGCCGCCTCGCTTGCGGTCAGGCCGAATAGCGACGCATCGAAACGATCGATATCGGACAGAAACGAACCCCAGCGGCTCTCGGCTGCGATCGCAGCGATCCCATCAACGTCCCAACGCTCGGCCGGCACCGCTGTCACTGCCTCCCGCCCCTCCTGCAACATCCTCCAGAATGACTCCGGGTCCGAAACGCCGCCCGGAAAACGACAGCCTAAACCCAGAATCGCAACCGCCTCCTGTCTCCTCCTCGCTTCTAGGGCATCCAACACGGGACGTCGGCCCCCGCCCAGATGTTCGGCGATGGCAGTCACCGTTGGATAGTCATACAGCAGAGTCGGCGACAGAAGGCACCCGAAACGCTCGGCAAGCTCTCCCGAGATCGTCACCATATCCATAGATCCGAGACCATAATGTTCGATGATTCGATCTATATCGATCTCGGCTGGCTCGAGCCTCAGTTGTTGCGCGAGCCGCTCGATCAGCCACAGCTCAACTTCTTCAATCGAGTCCCATCGTTCAGCGCTTTCGAAGCTTCTGCCGGCCCCCACCGATGTCTCTGGCAGAACGTCGACTGCTGGCTTTGACGCCGACGCTGCGAGGGCTGCTGCTCCGAGTGCTGCTGCTCCGAGTGCTGGTGTTTTGACCGGCGGGAGTTCGACCGGCGGGTGTTCGACCGGCGGGTGTTCGACCAACGACAACTCGCCAGCTTGATAGGCGACACGACATCTGCGACGTTGTATTTTTCCGCTATTCGTTTTCGAGATGGTCCGCGGAGCGACCAGTTTGACTTCTTTCACTGGCACCGTGTGCTCACTCGCAACCGCTCGGCGAATCGCCTCGATCACCTGTCCCGGCGACGCGATGCTCTTGTCCCGACCGGCATCCATTTCGGCGACAATCACAACCTGCTCGCCGCCTTCCCCATCGACCGCAAAAGCTGCACAGCACCCTGGACGAAGGCTCGGATGGCTGTCGGTAACGGTCTGCTCGATATCCTGCGGATAGTGATTGAGACCCGCCAGAATGATCAGATCCTTGAGCCGGCCGGTGATAAAAAGCTCGTCATTCTCAATGACCCCTAGATCGCCGGTCCGCAAGAAAGGCCCATCGCCCGTGTCCGAAAGACAAGCTCCGAACGTCTCACGACTCTCTAGCGGGCGATTCCAATAGCCGATAGGCAGACTCGGACTTCGCGCCCAAACTTCGCCCATCCGATCCGCAGGACATCGCCGCCGCGTCTCCGGGTCGACGATCAGAATCTCTTGGTCCAACCATCCCCGCCCGCAACCCACCACCTGCTGACTGGTTTCGTCCGCTGTCGAGACCCTTTGCCATCGCCCTTCGGCCAGTGCCAACGTGTCGACCGTCGCGATGCACGGCGGATCCTGGTTGCGGCCACAGCTGACAAATACGGTCGACTCTGCTAGACCGAACAGAGGGCAAAAGGCCTCGGGACGAAAGCCGCTTCCCGCAAACGCATCAATGAAACGATCAAGGGTGGCGGCACGGACCGGTTCAGCCGCATTCCAGGCGACAACCCAGCTCGACAGATCCAACCGCTGGCGTTCGCTGGCGGTCGACTTGCGCACACAAAGCTCAAAGGAGAAATTTGGACCGCCGCTCGTGTGAGCACGAAAGTGTGAGATCGCCTCCAACCATCTCAGCGGCCGCTGTACAAAGTCCATTGGCGCCATCAGCGTGCAGGTGCAGCCAAGGAATACCGTGTTCAGGATGTGCATAATCAAACCCATGTCGTGGGCGACCGGCATCCAACACACGATGTCGCTATCGACCCTTTGCTCACCCGCAGCTTGCAACATCGAAAGATTGTGATGCAGACTGCTATGGCGCACCGGGATACCCTTCGGCGAGCCGGTAGAGCCCGAGGTATATTGCAGCAGAGCTACGTCGTCAGCACGTGCCGCAGGATCGCGCCATTGGGCCGCGAGAGCGATGTCGATCGTATCGCTGGTCACCCAGTGCAACGCCTCGAGCTGCGGAATCTGCGGTAACAAGGACGCAGATCGTCGACGTAACTCTCGGGTAGTGAGGACGAAGCGAGCCTGGGCATCGGCGGCGATCGCTTGCATCCTAGGTAGAGACCGGCCAAGTCTCGCCGGGTCGGGCGGGTACGCTGGCACTGCGATCGCTCCGGCATAGAGACAGCCGAAGAAACCAACCATGAACTCGATTCCCGGTGGATAAAGCAGCAGCACACGCTCGCCTGCGGCTTCTTGCTGTTGCAACCAGGCGCCGATCGCACGAGCCCGACGATCGAAATCTCTACGGACCAATTCCTCTTTGGGTCCGTCGACTTCTCCGGTCAATAGATGACGGTAAAGAATCTTCTCCGGCTGCGATCGGACATGCCGCCGCAGCGTCTCGACCAACGTCTCGATCGACACTTGTCCCCTCTTTCGCACAGCCCAAGGCCGCGCAGTCGATATGGCTCGACGCTGTACTCCTACATCGAATCCTCGGCAGAGCGACAATGAGCTGAAGAGAAGCTCATTGCATCAGAGCGACTTGCCAGTGTCAATTAGGCAGTGTCAATTGGCAAGACGCCTGCACACGACTGGCAAGGTGAATGCCAGGACAATCAGATGCTCTCAACACACAGAGTCCCGACCGGCATCTGGCTCGACGCCAGCTATCCGCCCGATTTTTCCGGATTGAAACGAGCTTACACGTCTCTGAATTGGAGATCGTAGAATCGTTTATAGCTGCCACCAGCCGCCAGGAGCTCGGTGTGGCTACCCTCCTCCACAATCCTCCC
>JAJCXQ010000494.1 GCA_029263355.1 Acidobacteriota bacterium
CTTGAAGAGGGTCACGAGAGAAATCAAGATTCCCATGAAAAAGATGTAGACCGGCCCATAACGCTTGGCAGCGTCCAATGGCAACTCCGCGTCGAGAATGAAGCGCCGAACGCTGAGCGCCAACAGGTAGGCGAAGAAAGCACCCAGCAGAGGCGAAACCAACCAGCTGGCCACGATGCTGCCGACTTTGCCCCAGGCGACCGCTTCACGGCCTAGACCGACCGCACCGAAGCCCACCAGCGCGCCGACGATGGTGTGGGTTGTCGACACTGGCCAGCCTGCCCAGCTCGCGACCAGCAGCCATATGCCGGCCGCCAACAGTGCCGAAAGCATGCCGAAAATTAGAATCTCAGGGGACGGAACGAAAGCAGGGTCGATAATCCCCTTGCGTATGGTCCCCGTGACGTGCCCTCCTGCCAGGACCGCGCCGGCGAATTCGAAGACCGCCGCGATGAGGATTGCTTTCTTGACTGTGATCGCCCCAGAGCCGACCGAGGTTCCCATGGCATTGGCAACATCGTTGGCTCCGACACCCCAGGTCATGAAGAGGCCAAAGATCACGGCCAGCCCGATAAAAACAGCTGCGAGTTCCATAGCTCGTTCCTTTCCCTAACGGGCCACGAGAAGGCGCAACCGATCGCCGACGTCCTCGGCATAATCCGCGATATCGCCCAGTTTCTGAAAGAGTTCATACCAGAGGAAGAACGTGCCAGGCGACATCTGCTCCTCGAGTTGAAACAAAAGGCGGGTCAGCTCGTCCCCTTGGTCGTCGGTTTCGGACTCGATGACCGAAAGCTCATCCACTAATTCTTCGACCTGATCGACCTCACGACCGCGGAACCCGAGCTCAACAAACTCATCCAGCAGGCTGATCAGTTTGCCGCACTGGAGCGTGGCGTCGAGATTGCGAAGCACATAAGCCACCAAGAGGTCACGGAATTCGGCCGGTACCTCTAACTTCTTCAAACAAACCAGACCAGCGACGTCCTGCGCGGTATCAGCGATCGAGTCTTGAGCATGCAGCAGGTCCAAGAGATCACGCCTATCGATCGGCATGAAGAGACTCTTGGGCAGATGACCGCGGATTTGGTTCTTGATCCCGTCGGCTTCATGCTCGAACTCAGAGACGCTTCGTTTGTGGGCCTCGACTTGATCAAAGTCGCCGGCCATTAATGCCTCGAACAGGGGAACAACTTCCCCAACGCACTTCATGACCGCTTTCATGTGTTCTTGGGTCGGCCCGAAAGGCGAGCGCCCAAACAGACCCGCGATGGGGTTGGTACCGAACATTCCTGGACCTCCGACTGATTTGGTGTCTTTTTAACGTATTCTTAACATATTCCTTGTATGTTTGGGGGTCTCAAAGGGTGTGAGTTGGATGGAGCAAGAAACCTCTTTAGCAAAAGGCCTGGCGCGCCAATTGAACCTCGACCCAAACACAAACCAGGGCTCGGGACGCCTTCCAAATACCAAAAAGCTCGACCCTCTGGTCGAGCTTTTTTGGGGCCACGGTAGAGGCCCCGTCAGTCTTTGCGAGCGCAGAGCGCCCGTGCTTTCCTAGAAATCTACTTGCCAGCGAACCAGGAGGAAATCGGCTTCGCCGACCTGGTCGACATCGGCGTGAACGAAGTTGATCATCAAACGCGTCGCCGGATTCGGATACCAGTTGAGGCCGACGGTCCAGTCATCCTGTTCGCCACCAGCAATACCGGCGTCGCTCAGATCGATCGTCGAGTAGCGGAAGGCGATTTCCCAGGCACCCTTGCCGCCATCTTTGCCCCAAGGATCTTTCGGCTTCTGACGGTCGTAGGTGCCATCCGAGGTCTTGAAGCGACGATAATCGCCCTTGCCACCAAGAAAGTAACCAACCTGGAGATAGCCACCATCGAAAGACGGGTCGGCTCCGGTCGGCGTGCTAACCTCGGTCTGGGTGTACTCTGCAGCTGCCCAGAAGGCATTGTGCACAGTGGCTAGCTCGAGGTTATAAATCAGAGCGTCGTCCGCCGCAAAGCTCCTGGTGTCGACGAAGCGGCCCGAAAAGTGAGCCTCGGGCCGGGTACGGAAGCGAATGCTGCTCGCCCGCTCCTTCTGAGACGCAGACAGGCCGATGTGGAACATCCGCTTGCCTTTGTCTTCGTAAAGCGGACGAAAAGTAACACGACCGGTGATATTGATGTTGTCTTCGCTGGTGCTGGTGCCGAAGTCATCGGCATCGTAGAACGCGCCAATACCCCAATTCACCTTGTCGCCGCTCTTACCGTGCACGCCGACGCCCGAGTTACGACTTGGTGAGAAGGCATTGTTGAGCGAGCGCTCGAGGAAGGGGAGATACTTTGAGCTGGCCATCTCCTCGAGGCTGTAGTACTCCTTGAAATGTCCAAAACGAATTTCGCCAAAGTCTTGCTTGAGACCGATGTAGACATCCTTGAAGTCTGCATCACCGCCTGCGAAATCGTAATTCGCCTTGAAGATGACTCGATCGTAGATCGTGCCCGAAAAGAACAGTCGAGCGCGGCGGAATTCGAAGCCATCACCTTCCGTCGAGCCCACCAACGCATCGTCGGCATCGACGAAGGTGTAGTCGGCCATGAGGCGGCCACCAAATTTGAGCTTGAAGGCCCCGTCTTCTGAATCGACTTTGAATCCATTTGACCACTTGGTATTCCAACCGTCCGCCGACGCAGCCGGCGCCAAAGAGAACAAGCCACAGGCTGCGACCGCTGTCCAGAAGCGAATGCTTGCGCAAGAACTTCCAATACTTCGAATCATTACCATCTCCTCAGTTCCGGCAGCCTCCCTGCCGGCTAGGTTCGTCGAGTTTACCGTTGTTTCAATAATTATGAGCCAAGAGTGCGGCTCGCAAATGAACCCTCGGCAAACTCTTCGGTGAAGATCGAGTAAAGAGGCTTCTAACTACTCGGCGACTTGACGCCGGGCACCACCCCGTGAGCGACCGCCAATTCAGCCAACAGCACCGCACCACCAGCAGCTCCCCGCAACGTATTGTGCGATAGGGCGACAAACTTGAAATCGAGGATGGGACATGGCCTGACTCTTCCCACCGTCACTGCCATTCCCCCTCCCCGGCCTCGGTCGAGCCTAGGTTGCGGTCGGTCGGGCTCGTTGCGCACCAGGATGGGTGGCTGAGGGGCGGTCGGCAACCCCAACTTTTGCGGCAGGGAGCGGAAGCTCCGGAAGGCCTCCTCGACCTCTACAACACTCGCTGGCCGCTCGAGACGCAGCGAAACACACTCGGTATGACCATCGATCACCGGAACACGATTGGCCTGGGCGCTGACGACGATCTCAGCCGGATCTACGGAGCCTTCGTGGGCACGGCCGAGGATCTTGCGGGTCTCCGATTCGATTTTGCCTTCTTCATTGGTGATGAAGGGGACCAGGTTGTCGATCATCGCCATGCTGGAAACTCCGGGCAGCCCGGCTCCCGACACCGCCTGCATGGTCACAACCTGAACCTGCGACACCCCAAAGGCGTCGACCAGGGGCTTTAATGCCAATACCAACCCAATGGTCGAACAATTCGGGT
>JAJCXQ010000495.1 GCA_029263355.1 Acidobacteriota bacterium
GTCGCGCTGGGTGGAGACGAAGTAGATCACTCGACCTGAGTCATCGCGGACCGGTTCGATGCGCCACTGCACATAGAACTCCCCACCGTCCTTGCGATAGTTGATCCCCTCACTGGCGACAGACTCACCCGCGATCAGTCCGCGGCGCACCAGATCCAGCGGCGCCCGACCGGTCTTCGGCCCCTGCAAGATACGCGGCGTCTTACCGATGACCTCTTCGAAGGTGTACCCGGTCAGGCGGGTAAACGCTGCGTTGACGTAGAGGATTCGCGGGCCGGGCTCGTCGATCTTGGCGTCTGTCACCATCATCGCATCGAATGCATTATCGAGGGCGATGGTCCCCAAGCTATCCGCAAACTCGGACTCTTTGTCCGATGACTCTGTCATAGACGCTCCAGTGACAACTGCTCTTCAGGATATTTGCTGGCAACTATATCCGGTTGTGACCCAAACGGGGCAAGAGCAAAGCCTGGTAGGCTCTGCCACTGTGCCATCTTCAAACTTGGCGAGGTTATTTCATGAAACGTTGTTTGGTCTTGCTCGGTCTCCACCTCTCAGTCGCTCTCGTATTGGTTCCCTGGACCGCTGGAGAAGCCGCTGGGAAAGCCGCAAAGAAAGCCACTGCAAGCGAAGCTGAATCCGAGGCCCCAAGTTGGGATGTCTCCAACCCTCCCGGAGTGTGGCGATCGGTCACCATCGACACCACGGAGACGACCTGGACCAACGTTGACGTCAGCCCCGACGGCAGTACCATCGTGTTCGACATGCTGGGGGACCTTTTCACCGTTCCGATCGACGGTGGTGAAGCATCTCCTTTGACCTCGGGGCTGGCGTGGGATTTTCAACCGAGATACAGCCCCGACGGCTCGCGGATCGTCTTCGTCAGCGATCGTGGTGGCGCCAACAATCTTTGGGTCATCCAGGCCGACGGCGCAGCTCCCCAGGCGGTCACCGAAGAGACCGAACACCTCGTACACAACCCCTATTGGAGCCCGGACGGTGAGTACATCATCGCCAAAAAAGATTTCACTTCCACCCGCAGTATCGCGGCCGGCGAGATCTGGCTGTTTCACGCCGGCGGCGGCGGCGGTCTACAGATCACCGAGCGGCCCCACGGTCCGCGGGATCAGAAAACGATGGCCGAGCCCAGCTTCTCCATCGACGGTCGCTACATCTACTACAGCCAGGACACCACCCCAGGACGGGTTTGGCAGTACAACAAGGACGCCACCGGCCAGGTCTTCGTGATTCAACGACTCGATCGTAAGACCGGTGAGGTCGAGGTGTTCGTCGATGGCCCGGGCGGCGCGATTCGACCGACGCCGTCTCCCGACGGTCGCTACCTGGCGTTCGTCAAACGCACCCCGGACATGCTCAGCGCCCTTTATCTCAAAGATCTCGAGTCCGGACGCGAATGGCCGATCTACGATCGCTACGAGCGCGACCTACAAGAGACCTTTGGCAGCCAGGGGAACACCCACGCCTTCTCGTGGACTCCCGACAGTGAATCGATCGTCTTCTGGACCGCTGGCAAACTCCATCGGGTGAATATCGCAACCCGTGCGACGGAACAGATCCCGATTCACGTCCGGGTCACGAAGAAAACTCGTGAGCCCCTGCGCTTCAAGGTCGAAGTGGCCCCCGCCGAAATGACGACCAAGATGTTGCGCTGGGTGCAACCCTCGCCGGACGGCGGAGTCGCCCTCTTTCAGGCCTTGGGACATCTCTATCTGCGCGACCTCACCCCCGGTCGCAACCGCACACCCGGCCGCAACGGTACACTGCCCCCTCCGCGCCGCCTGACGTCAGGCGACGACCACTTCGAGCTCTTCCCGGTCTTTTCCCCGGATGGCCAGCAGGTCGTTTACACCACCTGGGACGACAACGAGCTCGGCAGCCTGCGGGTTGTCGCCGTCAGCGGCGGCGAGCCCCGGACCTTGACTCGACAACCCGGTCATTACATCGAACCTCGGTTCTCACCCGACGGCGAGCTCGTCACCTACCGCAAGATCACCGGCGGCTTCTTGTTGTCGGGCGACTGGTCGGTGGAGCCCGGGATTTACGTGGTGCCGACAGCCGGCGGTGAGCCCAGGCGAGTCAGCAAGAACGGCGAGTCGCCGCACTTCACCGCCGACGGCGAGCGCGTCTTCTACTCCGAAACCGACGGTTCAAAGCGAGTATTGAAGAGCGTCGATCTCAACGGACACGAGGAGCGGACCCACCTGACTGCCGACCAGGCGACCGAGCTCAGTGTCTCGCCGGATGGGCGCTGGATCGCTTTCACTGAGCAATACAACACCTACATCGCGCCCTTCACCCTGACCGGCCGCACCGTCGAGGTCGGACCTGAGATGAAGTCGCTGCCGGTGCGCCAGGTATCGGCGCGCTCAGGTGAATTTCTCACCTGGTCCCCGGACAGTACCCGTCTGCATTGGGCCCACGGCCCGACGCTCTACAGCCGTGAGCTCAGCGACGCTTTCGCCTTCTTGCAAGGCGCCCCAGAAGAGCTGCCCGAGCCGGCGACGGAAGGGGTTGATCTCTCATTCCGGGTTACGGCTGACGCCCCCGAAGGCCGCATCGCTCTGATCGGCGCTCGCATCGTCACCATGCGTGAGGCACGCCAACAGCAAGAGGTGATCGACGATGGAGTTGTGCTGATTCAGGGCAACCGAATCGAGCTCGTCGGCACCCGCGACGAGGTTCGAATCCCACCCGACGCGCGCCGTTTTGACCTCGCCGGCAAAACCTTGGTGCCAGGCTTTCTCGACGTCCACGCCCACGGCCCGATGTCGACCAACGAGATTGTGCCGCAGCAGAATTGGATGCAGCTGTCGAATCTGGCTTTTGGCGTCACCACCATCCATGACCCTTCGAACGACACCAGCAGCATCTTCGCCGCCGCCGAGCTTCAGCGGGCCGGGCAAGTCCTCGCGCCTCGTATCTTCTCTACCGGCGCCATCCTTTATGGCGCCCATCAACCCGGAATCACCGCCGAAATTGATGACCTCGACGACGCTCTTTTTCACGTACGACGGCTGAAAGAGAGTGGCGCGATCTCGGTCAAGAGCTACCAGCAACCGCGGCGAGAGCAACGGCAACAGCTGATTGCCGCCGGCCAAGAGCTCGGCATCATGGTGGTGCCGGAAGGCGGTGGCAAGTTTCAGAACAACATGAACATGATCGTCGACGGCCACACCGGCATCGAG
>JAJCXQ010000496.1 GCA_029263355.1 Acidobacteriota bacterium
GCGGATGGGCGGTTTCTGGTCGCTGATTTGCCTGCCGGCAGCTATCGTCTCGGCGTCACGAAATCGAGTCTGCGCCTGATCCACAATCAAGATCTGGTGCTCGACGCCGATCGCGATGTGGTGGTCGAGATCGAAACCGCCCGCATCATCGGTGAAGTTCGCGCGGCCACCTCGGGGGAGCCTCTCGCCGACGCCATGGTGATGCTCAAACAGGTGCTCGACGCTTACGGCAGCCAAGGCTCGCTGTTCACCGTTGCGAGTGACACGCAAGGTCATTTTGCCGTCGAGCGGCTGACCTCTGGCCGTTACGAGTTGACCGTTCAACTTGACGGCTATCGGCCTTTGATGCGCGACTTTGACGTGCCCTCGAGTGGCGTCGTCGATCTGCCGCTTGATCTCGAGCCGACTCCGGGGCTAGAGGTAATGGCGCGGCTGGCCTCGGGGCGATCACCGCAGCTGTTGACGGTGGTTGCTCTCGATGGCGGCGGGCAGCCCGCCTTGCGCGCCTCACGAGTGCTCGATTCCGAGGGATTCATCCGCTTCGCCTCGTTTCCTGAAGGGACCTGGGACCTACTGGTCAGCGCCCCCGACAGTGCTCTGCTGCGCACCACCGTCAGTGTACCCGGCGAGCCCTTGGCAGCGGTGTTGCCCGACGCCGGACCCCTCCACGTGCGGGTTGCCGACCTAGTGGAATCCGACGCCATCGCCACCCTCTCGATCGTCGGGGCTGACCAGCAGCCATTTCTGCGGCTCGACACCAGTGGTGAGCTCGAGGGGAGTTGGCAAGTGGTGGGAGGCTGGGCCACGGTCAGCGGCCTGCCCGCCGGCGCCTGGACGCTGAGCGCCCAGGCCGACGACGGTCGTGCATGGTCTGGCTCGGTGGTCACCACGGGTGGACCTGGAGTCGAGATCGAGCTTGGTCATTGAAGGCGGCAGACGTATCGCCGCCCGTGATCTCCCAACTGCGAAGGTATTCTCAACCCGGCCAGCCGGAATTTCTTTCGGTCGGCCTTGCCAGTTGGCGGTCCCACGCAGCAATCTACAGACTATGATGATGCGACTGCGGTAGTGAATAGCTGGCGTTCGGTGATCAATCAAGCCATCCAATCCTCACCCTGCCTGAAGCGTACCCATGCGTGATTTTGCCCTAGAGGTCTTTTTCTCCGACTGGGAGTTCAAGGCCAAGATCCATCTGACCGCTTCGGATGTCGAAAGCATGCCACTGAGCGAACTGCTCGGCATGGCCACGCCCGATCAGCGTACCGCCTTTGAGGAGCTGTGGCTCGGCTACACTGAAACCTGGGGGGCACCCGATTTGCGTGAGGCGATCGCGGCGACCTATGATCATATAGCTTCCGCAGATGTCTTATGTTTTGCTGGCGCCGAAGAGGGTATCTACGCCGCCATGCGAGTGCTGTTGACACCGGATGATCATGCGGTGGTGGTGGTGCCCAATTATCAAGCGGCGGAAACAATCCCACTCGATATCTGCGACGTTAGCGGCGTTGCACTGCAAGCTGACGACGGCTGGCGGCTCGATCTCGACGAGCTCACTCGTGCCTTGCGACCCAACACCCGGTTGATCTCGCTGAATTTGCCAAACAATCCCACGGGTGCACTGATGTCAGATGAGACCCTCGAGGCGATTGTGGATTTGTGTCGCCAACGCGGGATCTATCTGTTCAGCGACGAAGTCTTCCGTCTCCTCGAGTTGGATGAGGAGAAACGACTGCCGCAGGTGGCAGATGTCTACGAGCGGGGCGTGTCGTTGAACGTCATGTCCAAGGCTTATGGACTGCCGGGACTTCGGATCGGCTGGATCGCCTGTCAGGACAGCGAGGTTCTGCGTCGACTCGAACGTTACAAACACTATCTTTCAATCTGCAACTCGGGGCCCAGTGAGCGTCTGGCGTTGATTGCGTTGCAGCATCGCGAGCGGATCCTCGATCGTAATCGATCGCTGATGCGAGCCAACCGGGCCGAGCTCGATGCTTTCTTCAACGACTTCCTGGACCTCTTCGACTGGTCGCATCCAGACGGTGGGTGCATCGCTTATCCGCGATTCAAAGGCCCAGGTGGTGTCGAGACGTTCTGTCGTCAGCTGATCGAGCAACACGGGGTTTTGTTGCTGCCAGCGTCGGTTTACCGGTCCGAGCTGCTGGAGTCGCCGACCGATCGATTTCGGATTGGCTTTGGCCGCCGCGGTCTCGGAACCGGGCTCGCGGAACTCCGCAGCTTTGTCGAGCGGACCTACGGTTAACCCGAAACTTACGAGCCTGCTACCGTGAGGGCGTCTGTCTACCCGCTATCTCTATCGAACGCGCCCTCCAGCGTCGCATGAGCTAGTTGGGGCTCACAGTCGACTGATGTCAACTTTTGAACTTCAGCTCCCGAACTTCCTCGTATGGCTCGTTTCCGAACTCCAGGCGGTGGTGTCACCCGATTCGAAGCCATCAGTGAAGATCGATATCGTTGAATTCCGTTGAATACTGAAACCGAAGTTGTCGGTGCCGTTTGAACCATCACTATGCCACACCGCCAGATAGTCACCGTTGGAATCGACCGCTATCTTCGGGGCTTGCTGGGAGTCGGTGGTGTAGGTATTGATCTGAAACTCATCACCTACGGCCGATCCGTCCGATGCGTAACGTTGGCCCTGAACACTGAGAACCGAGTTGTCGTTGCCGCTTGATCCAGCGCTATCCCACACCACAATGAAGTCGCCGACATCGTCGAAGACGACCGAGGCATTTTCCTGGCGATCGGTCGTGTAGGTGTTGATCTGGAATTCGCCGCCCAGGCTGGATCCGTCCGATGCGTAACGTTGGCCCTGGATACTGGTGCCCGAAGAGTCGTCCTCTGCCGAACCGCTACTTTCCCACACAATGACGAAGTCACAGCTACTGATTGAGGCGGGAGATGCTAAGCGCCGGTGCAGTCTCCTGGCGTGATGCCAGAAGACCGCACCGGCCGGCTCAAACTGAATTCGTAACGAGCAGACTCTTTAGAGCGAAGCAGCAGGCTTGTCCTTGATCGTGCCCCACTTGCCTTCGGCTTTGGCAATGTTGCCCGGGACATCCTTCTGCCAGAGGGCTTTGATCTCCGGATTCAGGTTGAAGTACAGTCGATTGTCGAGAATACGGAAGACTTCTGGATCACCGTCGAATTTCTTGCCGACGGAGACACCGTAGGCGCAGAAGCCGCCGAACAGGGGTG
>JAJCXQ010000497.1 GCA_029263355.1 Acidobacteriota bacterium
TCGATCCGAAGAAGGCCTGTTTGCGCGGATCATAGTCGGCGCATGACGCAACGTCTTCGGTCCGCTCATAGGGCAGCTCCGCCGGTGGCTGAGCCGTGGTGGAAAACGCGACGGCGAACGTCGCAGACGTGAGGACGAGCATTGGGATCGCGCGGCGGAGGCGCCCTTCGAAGCTGTCGGGTTGTCTCATGATTTCTCCTTCGTCTCGAGCCTTCTCCATGAACACTCGACAACCCGATAGAGCACGGACCGTGCCAGTGCGAAAGACGGCCGCGATGCCTTGGGAACCGCTCTCGACGGATCGACCCAAGAGTCCAATGACGGTCCAGTGGATCAACAGTGGACCGTTCAACGGTCCAACGAACCGACTCAGTCGCTAGATGTTCAGGCCTTCGCCTCGAAGTCACCCGGCTCGATTGCGAGCTCGGCGCAGCGCAGCTTGAGCCCCCGTGGCGAGACTTCGAGGGCGAGAGCTGTCGCGACGAGGTTCCCGTCATGCTGTTTGAGAGCATGATGGATCGCGTCGGCGCCCAGGTCGGCGGCCTTGCGAATCGTTGGTGAGCGCTCGATGAGAAGATAAAGTGAAGTGCGCGAAATGCCGAGATCTCGGGCGGTGGCGCGGGTGCCGAAACGGTTCGCCCGCAGGGCGGCGAGCAGTTCCTCGTCTCCGATCTCGGAAGGTGGCTTGTAGCCCGTCACCCCGGTCTGATCGATCGGTGGTTCTGTTGGCAACTGGCTCTGCGGTGGACCTTGTGAAGCTAGGAGATCGTTGATCGCCTCGATCGGAACCTCTTGGTGATCCGACCACGCCACTGCCAGGTAGCGCGCGACGTTGCGCAACTCGCGGATGTTGCCGGGCCAGTCGAAAGCCGTCAGGCGGGCGACGAGTGGTGCCGTGAGCCAGGGCCGGCCGTCATCGTCTGCTGCAGGCGGATCGAGGCGCGATCCGCGGTCGAGGGCCTCGAGCTCGCGGCGCAGAAAGTGGACCAGAAGGGGGCCGATATCCTCGCGCCGGGCCGCCAAAGCAGGCAGCCGGATCGTGTAGCTCGCCAGGCGATGAAGCAAGGGGGCACGGAAGCTGCCGGTATCGATCGCCGTTTCGAGATCGGCGTCGGTGGCCGCCACCAGGCGAGCGCCGCTTGGCACGGGTCGCCCGCCACCCACCGGCTGGACCTCCCCAGTCTCGAGCGTACGCAACAGCAGGGCCTGAAGATCGCCAGAGATCTCGCCGATCTCGTCGAGGAAGAGTGTGCCGCCCGCGGCGCGGCGGAAATAGCCGGGGGTGGCTGCGTCGGCGCCGGTGTAGGCGCCTTTGGCGGCGCCAAAGAGCTCGGCGGCGGCGAGCGATGGCGGGATCGCCGCCAGGTTGACGGCGAGGAAGGGGCCATCGCGCCGCGCACCGTGGCGGTGAATCGCTTCGGCGACCAGTTCCTTGCCGGTGCCGGTGGCGCCGCGGAGCAGGACGGGAATGTCGAGGCCAGCGACTCTTTGGATCTCGGCGCGCACCCGTCGCAGGGCGCCGCTCTGTCCCACCAGGCCAAAATCGGGGGTTGCAGGCGGCGAGAATTCGCGCATCGAATGTAAAATGAGCACAACGCGTCCGGAGAGCAGGAGTGTCACACCGCGGCGGAGACGCTCGCTATCGATCTCGACGATCCCGTTGTTTGCCGACGCCTCGCCGTCGATCACGAGATCGAGGCCCGAGCCGGTAAGGTCGAGAAGAACGGATCCGGGTTCGGAGCCGGTAGCCAGCCGAACCGGTCGTCGGCTCAGGCCACGATCCGCCAGCGGATACGGCTCAACCTCGGCCGATGCAAAACGGGGCGTCAGGCGCGAAAGCTCTACGACGGCACCCTTCGCAAGACTCCCGAGGGTCCCCTCCGCCAGCTGGAAAAGGGCCACCCGCTCACCGACGCGCCCGACGTCCGGATGCCAGGCGATCGTCAGCCCAGGTACGCTCCGCTCTCCGATTGGGCGATCCGGAACGTATCGGGCCTGGGTGCTTTCCGCCTCTAGACGAGCGAGAGATCTCCTTCGAATCGTCATCCGCATGATTCTACTTGCGACGGGTTGGATCGCGCGTTTGTTGACGGTGCAGGTTTTCTGAGATCGGCGGGAGATGGAGTCCAGATGAGTTTGGACCAAGAGCTGCTCCAAGCCAGCTGTCGAACCCAGTTTACAGACGAAGCGGCGTAGGTTGGGGTCGGCTCTCTCATAGGGAATCTCGTCAAAGCTGAACCACCGCACGGTGTTGAGCTCCGACGTATCAAAGGTCAGCGGCAGTGACGAGTCCGCACTCAGAACAAACCAGAGCGAGACATCAGTATGGCCAGCGGTCAGCTGATCGTTCACGTTGTCCAGGAAGTGGCACTACCTCGATGAGGCTGGCATCCTGGGAGGGAACAGCCAGCACTTGACGGATCTCGAAGTCGGCTGACGACAACAGACTCTCCCATTCAGGTAACGGCTACGGAGCCGATCGGCGTCAACGAGTCGAAGAGCTTCACCGTGTTGGCAATCACCCTGACGGTAGAGCTTCAGGACATCGCCGCGAACTGCACCGCGAACGCCAATCCACGGACGATCAACATGAGGGGTCCGGCGACGGTGGCGTTCTTCGTGCAATGTATTTGAAGCGAGGGAGCTCCGATCAGTGCCCGAGCCCGCAAGGCCCTGCCTCCGATGCTTATTCGGGCGGCTACTTTGTTATCGGGTGACCGAGCGTCGGCGCTGTTCCACGAGCAGGGTGACGATAGGAAACAGCGTGATGATCGGTAGAACGTAGAACGCGGGACTGCTGGGATCGATGCCCTTGGGCCGGTAGACGCCGCCGTAGACGATGCAGGTGAGGCCGTAGAAGACTAGGATGCCAGCGCCGCATGCGCGCCATAACGACAGGTCGATCGGTGGCGTGGTCGTCGGGTCGGACGGCGGTGCGACGTATCCGGGACGCAGGACCGTGAGCCAGCGGTCGATATCCCATAAGACCAGAGCGAGGGTGCCAGAAAGCATCATGGTGGCGACGATCGCGGTGGGTATCACGCTCGTGCTCCAGCAGAACACCGTGATGCAGGTGATGACGGGCAGCGCCATCAAGGCTCCCAAGGTGGCGAAGGTCTGTGTCATCAATAATGCGGCGATGACCAACTGCACGCCCCCGACGAATTGGTAGAATACGCCAGTGGTGTAGAACGTGTGCAAGAAGTCGTGGAAGGCGCCTGTGTTCTGCGGGTCCGTGAAGGGTTGATAGAGCACCTTCTTGAGCCCCGCGGGCAAGAATGCGAACCCCAGCATAATGCGGAGGTTGGCTACGATGAGATTGCTCCAGCGGCGCGCGCGTAGGCTGTCGATGAGATTCTTCAAGGGGTTCAGTATAGGCCAACGGGTGACGGGGTCAGCAAACGTCCAACTGCAAGAGGAGCATCGAGATTGGGTTGTGTCCCGTGGTCCTAATGAGCTAAGCCGAAAAACGTGAATGCTGCGCAACCAGGAGCTGCACGGAACGGTCTCTATTGTCCGAGCGTCCAAAGAACGATGAGGACGGAAGCGAATACCAAGCAGCTGGAGCGGACGCGCAGGCGTGCCAGCTCAGCTCGACCAGTTGGGTCGCCTCGGGCAGGTACGGTTCGATGGGATGATGATCTGGCGGTTGGCGGCGCCGGCCCGGCGGCTCGGCACAAGGCGGGAACGGCGTCGGCGTCACTCGAGTCTGATCGATGCGTAGGAAAGGAGATTGAGATGACGCCTGCTAATACTCTCCTCGGCAAAACCCTCCGCCAGGCCCTGGGGTTTGGCTTGGTCGCCGCCTTCGCCGCACTGCCCCCCGATGTGGAAGCCTGTAGCAGGATCGTCGATCACCTCGCGGGAGCGCTGGCACAGGATGGCTCGGTGGTCTACGCTCTGCGCGACGGAGGAGACGCGCATCCCGGCCTGCTGCGACTTGCACACTTCACCGCCACCGGTATTGCGACGGGTGATCTCTATGTCGACCTCGGAGTTGTCGATGGCCATATCCAGGTCCGCGGGATCGACGGCGCGGGCAACGTCTGGCTGGCGGTGCGCTGTTATTCCTACCTGGAGAGTGAGCTCTGCAACCGCTTGGTCCTTGTGACGCCGACTGGCGAGGTGGCGCACACCCTGCCACTCGCGGAAACTGCCTGGCCGCGCTTCGATCCTGCCCGCGGACAGTTCATCAACAGCGATTTTTCCGATGGTCGACTTTCCGTCCTGCGCTACGGGACCGGGGAAGAAAAACCCTTAATGTCCTTCTCGCGGCCGGAAGGCATCGAGCTGAGAGACTTCGAGCCTTCTTCGTGGGCGGTCGATCGAGATGGCGAGGCCGTGGTGGTGATCGAGAAGGGGCTGGCGGTGACGTTTCTACGTTACGCCGCGAGCGGCGAGCTGCGCATCTCCACCCACTTTCCCCGGGCTCGTTCAGGACGCGCTTTCGACGATTCGGAGACGGTTCGCCTCGGACACATCGGCGCCATGGTGCTGGCCGAGGATGGGACGCTTTTCGCTAGCCAATTCGCCATGGCGCCGGACTGCGAGATCTACCAGCCACCGAGCGTTGCGATCCTCGACGCCGCTGGCAACCTGGTGGCGGTGGCGCCGACCGACGATACCATCGGCATGATGCGGGCCCTCGACCACGAGCTGGTGGTGCTGCAAGATGATGGTAGGGTCATCCGCCTGGCGCACGACGGCACGCGGCTGGAAAGCTGGACTCCCGCGCTAGGTCATTGGCGGCAGCCTCAGGGGCCGATCGAGGAGCGGCGCGAGCGGGCGGCGCGAGCGGGTCCCGCCGACGGTCCGGCGGTCTGGTTGGAGGTTTATGCCGCGGCAGACTTCGAGAAGCGCACGCTGATCGACGGCTGGCTGGTCGAGGTGGGCCCACAAGCGTTGGACGACACGCCTGATCGCAAGTGGCAAGATCTCGCCGCCAGGCTCTGTGCGCGCCACCCGGGCACAGCGCCCACCGAAGCTCTGCGGCGCTTCGGCCGCAGCCAGGGGCTCAACAAAGCCCGGTGGCTCGAGAGCCTGGTCTCCTGTTTCGACCAGCCGCCATCCGAAGCCTACGCCTACGCCCTCGAGATCGTCGATCGAGACGACACGTACACTGATGCGGCCGAAAAGGCTCTCCGCGCCTGGGGCTACTCGCGGGAAACGCTCGACGCCCTGTGGCGAACCGCGACCGCTGCCGAACCCGACCCGAAAGCCGGCCAGAGCCTGCTGCGCGCCTTCGATCAGTTGGCTGAGGATTTCGACGATCGATTGCGCCGCGGGCCGCAAGCCGCGCGCCTGATCGTCCGCCAGTTGCTGCTCGAAATGGTGGCGGGCGCCGAGAGCTTCTTCTGGGTCGATGGGTTGAGTCCCGGAGCAGACGACGAACCGCCGGCGCAGCGCTGGGCGCGGCTGGCTCCTGCCGCTCGAGAGTGGGTCGAGAGCCGCGATCGGTTGGTCGCCGCCACTGGCCGCCTGGTGCTCCTCGGGCACCGCGAGGCGCCGGTCGAAGCAGCGTGGCCCGCCTTGATCGCCGACGCTGAACAGGATCCTTCTCTGGTGCCTTGGCTGGTTTACACTGTGGGGAAAGTTGTCGAGGAAGACGGGCCGCAGGCGCTGCCCGACGCCGCCCTCGAGAAGCTCGTTGCCTGGGCCCTCGACGCACCGGCCCGAACCGGCATCGCGACGCGCGCTAGCTGGAATGACATGGGTGATCCTTACTACTGGCTCTTCGAGCTCGAAGGCGAGATCGTGTTGGATCGCCTTTACGAGCGAGGCCTCGAAGCGAGCGCATCCGCCAGAGTTCGGCAGCGTCTCCTGTGGCGCCTCTACAACCAGCCCTGGGCACTCGGCCAGGCTCGGCTCGAGCGTTTCCTCGCAGAACCATGGCTCGCGCAGCGGAGCCACTTCAGCACGACGATGAGTTTCCTGGCGCGACTCAACCAATTAGTCGACGACCTAGAGGTGCCGCTACGGCAGAAGGTGCGGGATCGGTTTCGCCAGCTGGTCCTGGATGCTGCCGACCGCCGCCGTTTGGTTATCAATTTTCAGCCGCAAGACGACGGCGATCGATTGCTCCGCCAGGCTCTAGAGGTCGATGACGTCGCGACTTTGGTCGAACGGACGCCAAACGGCGTTCGCACCTGGCTGTGGCTGATCGCCGCCTTCGGCGCCTGGCCTGAGATCGAGGCCGAGGTCAACGCGCTGCTGTCCGATCCCGGGTACGCGGTCGCAGCCGCCGTCGCATTGGCGCCCCACCGCCACCCCGAAGCGCTCGAAGTCCTGATGCGCCTGGGCCTGCATGGGAGACAAGTGCCAGCTTCCGCGTTCGCGCCTTACGGAGCGGCAGCTCGCCAGCGCCTGACGCCGCTGGTCTTCCACGAAGATTGGGCCGTGCGACAAGCCGCGCGCCGCGTCCTCGCCGCCGTCAGCCCGGATTCCTCGACCCTTGCCAAACTGGCCGCCGAAGCCGCTGAGGAACTCGCCCAAGACAAGCTACCCGAGCTCCCTGTCGCGATGATGCTTCTCGACTCCGATCCCGGGCTGATGCCGCAGCTCATCACCCAGCTCCAGACCCGTCGCAAAGCCGGCGGCTACCTTGACGAGTACGGCAGCGATCTCGATTTTGCCCGTGCCGTCGCTCGCTGGGCGCAGGGCAACCCACTTCGACAGCGGACCCTACGAGACCTGTGGGGGCACCTGAACAATCTCGTCAGCCCACCCGCGCTGGCGTGGCGGGCCGCTATCAACACCGAATCCTGAACGTTCACCGATGGAAGCCGGCTCGTTGATGCTATTGAACGCAGACCGCAGCTTCGTTGCGGGTGGAGCTGCGCTCGGTGGTCGTCGACAGGATTGTCGGGCCGGAAATATCGATCTCGTAGACTTTGCCGTCGTTGCGGTGAAGGACTAGATGGCCGGCGGAGTTGATCCAGGCTCCGCCGTAACTGGTTCCCGATGGCAGGCCGCTGACGTTGAAGTCGGTGCGGGTGACGGTGCTTCCGATCGTCAGGACGGCCATCTGGCCGCCGGTGTCGCCGCCGTAGAGCTTGCCGTCCGCCGGGTTGTAGGCCCAGTCGTGAACGTTGCCGGCGGCGCCGGAGATCGTTTTATTTGTCGCCGTGGGAGTTGGCCATCCGGTCAGGTCGACGATGTACAAAGGACTATTGCCGGCGATGTTGACGTAGAGGGTGGCGCCGTCCGGACTGATGTCCCCGGCGTCGAAGCGTGTTCCGGTCGGCAGCGGGTTGGACGTCGCTGCTTCGAGACCTGTCCCCACCATAGAGCTTACCGTCGATCGGATTGTAAGCGACGACACCATTGTTACCACCGCTTTTTAGGTCGACGCCATAAAGCAGACCATCGGCGCTGCGGTAGCAGAGGTTGTTGATCTCCTGTGCCGGGGACGGGGAGCATAACGACGCGAAGTTCAGGTTGTCGGCAATTTCGAAGAATTGGGCACTGCTGTCGGCGAGGTCAGGAACACGAACATGCCGGCTCATCGAACGGTTTCACTGGTTCGACCAAGCCGGCGAGACCTGCGTTCCCAGCAGGTTTCTCGTTGAGTCCCGTCAGGCGGATACTCGTCGAGCTGATGGCGTTCTAAACGTCGTCTGCCAACGCGCTCTGCGCTGCTGCTAGCCGGGCGATCGGCACCCGGAACGGACTGCACGAGACGTAGTCGAGGCCAACCTGGTGGAAGAAGCGGATCGACTCCGGGTCGCCGCCGTGTTCGCCGCAGATACCGACTTTGAGATCACTGCGGGTAGTGCGTCCACGCTCGGTGGCCATCGCCACGAGTTGACCGACGCCGGCACGGTCGAGGGTGGCGAAGGGATCGTATTGGTAGATGCCGCGCTCCAAGTAGAACGGAAGGAAGGTGCCGACGTCGTCACGACTGAAGCCGCAGGTCAGTTGGGTGAGATCGTTGGTGCCGAAGCTGAAGAAGTCGGCTTCGGTGGCGATCTCATCGGCGAGCAGTGCTGCCCGTGGCAGCTCGATCATGGTGCCGACAAGGTATTGCAGATCGTCGACGCCGATGTCCGCCATCACTTCGGCGGCGATACTCTGGATGATGCCTTTCTGGTCTTTGAGCTCTTTGATGTGGCCGACCAGCGGCACCATGATTTCGGGGCGGGCGTCGACCCCTTCGAGTTTGAGCTCGGCGGCGGCTTCGAGGATGGCCCGGGCCTGCATGCGGGTGATCGCTGGGTGGGTGATGCCGAGACGACAGCCGCGGTGGCCGAGCATCGGGTTGAGCTCGTGCAATTGTTCAACCCGAAGCCGAACCGCTGCCTCGTCTTTACCGGTGGCTGCGGCGATCTCGCGGATCTGGTCGGGATTTTGGGGCATGAACTCGTGTAACGGCGGATCGAGCAACCGAATGGTCACCGGCAACCCCTCCATCACCCGCAGGATGCCCTTGAAATCCTGTTTCTGGTAGGGCAGCAGCTTGGCGACGGCGGCTTCTTGCTCGTCCGCAGTGTCCGCGAGGATCATCTCGCGCATCGCCAGGATGCGCTCTTCACCGAAGAACATGTGCTCGGTGCGACACAGGCCGATGCCACGGGCGCCGAAGCGTCGCGCCAGGGCGGCGTCATCGGGGCTGTCGGCATTGGTCCGAATGTCCAGGCGGCGGATGCGATCGCACCAGCCCAAGAACGTTGACAGAATCGGATTTTTCTCGGGGTCGGTGTCGACCAAAGGCAGCTCTTCGGCGTAAATGGCGCCACTCGAACCGTTGACCGTGAGCCAATCGCCCTCATGCAGCACGGTTTCGCCCTCAGCGCTAGTCACTGTGACGGTGCCGGCAGCGAGCTGGATGTCGAGCTCGCTGCAGCCGACGACACAGGTTTTGCCCCAGCCACGTGCGACCAAAGCCGCATGGGACGTCATGCCTCCCTTGGCGGTCACGATCGCTTGAGCGACGTGCATGCCGTGGACATCCTCAGGGCTGGTCTCGGCGCGCACCAACACCACCTTTTCGCCGGCTTTACCAAGTTTCTCGGCGCGGTCGGCGGTCAACACGATTTTGCCGCCAGCGCCGCCAGGGCCGGCCGGCAGTCCAGTCGCCAGGGGTTGGGTGCCGCGTTCGGCGCCCGGATCAACCATCGGATGTAGCAACTCGCTGAGTTGGGCGGGTTGGACCCGTTGAATCGCCTCACGATGTTCGATCAGGCCTTCCTCCACCATGTCGACCGCGATGTGCAAGGCGGATGCACCGTTGCGTTTTCCGGTACGGGTCTGAAGCATCCATAGGCGCCCCTCCTCTACCGTGAACTCGATGTCTTGCATGTCGCGGTAACGTTGTTCGAGAGTGGCGCGGATCTCGACCAACTGCTGGTATGACTCGGGCATTGAGTCTTCGAGGGTCGGGAGCTCTGTGTTGGTTCTGGTTTTGCTGTCTCGATTGAGCGCAAAGGGAGTGCGTGTGCCGGCGACCACATCTTCCCCCTGAGCATTGGGGAGCCATTCGCCGTAGAACACATTGTCGCCGGTGGCAGGGTTGCGGGTGAAGGCCACGCCGGTGGCTGAGGTGGGGCCCATGTTGCCGAACACCATCGCCTGGACATTGACCGCTGTGCCCCAAGCGTCCGGGATGTTTTCGATCCGGCGATAGCTTTTCGCTCGTTTGCCATTCCATGAGGTGAAGACCGCGCCAACGGCCCCCCAAAGTTGCTCCATCGCGTCATCGGGGAATGGCCGGCCAAGTACTTCGTGCACACATTTGCGATAACGATCACACAGGTCCGCCAGATCGTCGGCGCTCAGATCCGCATCAGTTTTGGTTCCCTGTTTATGTTTTTCTGCTTCCAGCATCGCGTCGAGCTGGACCCGGATGCCGGCATCTTCACCAGGCTCGATCCCGGCGCCTTTCTCCATGACAACATCGCTGTACATGGTGATCAGCCGGCGATACGCGTCGTAGACGAAGCGCGGGTTACCGGTCTTCTCGATCATCGCCGGTAGGGTGCTCGTGGGGAGCCCCACGTTGAGCACGGGTTCCATCATCCCCGGCATCGAGTGCCGAGCCCCGGAACGCACGCTGACCAGCAACGGATTCGCTGGATCGCCAAATCCGGAGCCCATGACCTCGCCAATCGCTGCCAGGGCGTCATCTACGTCCGCGTGGAGGTCGTCAGGATAGGTACCCTGGTGAGCCAAGAAGTGGTTGCAGACCTCGGTCGAAAGCGTAAAGCCCGGCGGGACCGGTAGGCCGAGCCGGCTCATTTCGGCGAGGTTGGCGCCTTTGCCGCCGAGTAGCTCGGGGCCGTCACTGGGGGTGCTGCGATGCTTGATGAAGAGGTAGACGTGGTGGGTCACGAGATTCTCCTGGTAGCTCGAAAGTCGCACGGTCGCACGGTATGCGGGAGCATATGGCAACCAGTGTTCGAATAGGATGGTCGAAAGGGTGGTTTCTTACCCGTTACAGTCGTGTAAGGCAGAACAAGTCAATCTTGAATGACTGGGGAGGCCGCTCCCAGGAGACTGAGGCTGTGAAGTACACGAATCTCGGAACGACCGGTCTGAAGGTGTCGCGGATCTGCTTGGGTTGTATGACCTACGGCGATCCACAGTGGCGCCCTTGGATTCTCGACGAGGCGACCAGCCGGCCGTTCATCGCTCGCGCTCTGGAGCTCGGTATCAACTTCTTCGACACCGCCGATATGTATTCCCTGGGGCGGAGCGAGGAAATTACCGGCCGTGCTCTCGCTGAAATGGCGTCACGCGATCAAGTGGTGATCGCCACCAAGGTGTTCTTTCCGATGGGTGAAGGCCCCAATGACCGCGGTCTTTCCCGCAAACACATCTTCGACGCGATCGATGCATCGTTGCGTCGTCTCGGCACCGACTACGTCGACCTGTACCAAATCCATCGATGGGATCCTGAGACGCCGCTCGAAGAGACCCTCGAGGCACTGCATGATGTTGTGCGCGCCGGCAAGGCGCGTTACATCGGAGCCTCGAGCATGTTCGCTTGGCAGCTCGCCAAGTCCCTCTACACTGCCGACCTCAGCGGTTGGACCCGTTTCGCAACCATGCAAAACCACTACAACTTGGTGTATCGCGAAGAAGAGCGGGAGATGTTACCCCTGTGTGACGAGGAAGGGCTCGGCGTTCTGCCCTGGAGCCCGCTGGCTCGCGGCTTTTTGGTCGGCAATCGCCATCGTGGCCAGGGCGCTGAAACGATGGGTGGTGGGGGAGATACGGATCGTGGGGGAGATACAGATCGTTTGGGAGATACAGATCGTTTGGGAGATCGTGGGGGAGATACAGTGCGGGCCAAGACCGACGACTATGCTCAGGGTATGTACTACCGCGACGACGACTTTACCGTCGTCGATCGCAACGTCGAACTGGCTGAGCGTCTCGGTGTTTCTCCCGCGCAAGTCGCCCTCGCCTGGTTGTTGCATCAGCCGACCGTCACCGCGCCGATCATCGGCGCTAGCAAGCTGCGTCACTTGGAAGATGCCGTTGCCGCTGTCGACTTGGAGCTCGATGACGCTTCTCGAGCTCTCTTGGAAGAACCCTACGAGCCTCATCCGGTCCTCGGTCACAGCTAAGTCAGGCAAGGTTGTGGGCGGACTTGGGTGAAATCGCGCCATTGATCTCGAGTCCGGGGTGGTCTGGCCCATCTGGCCCGGGTTTCGGCACTCGGAATACATCTGGTTGCACCGAGCCAGCGAACGAAACTAATAGACTCAGCCAGCGCACTGGCGCGAATCTTCAAAATCTACTGAAGCGGTGCTGATCGCTTCGGCCAAGTCGGGCTCGTGCCGGCGAAGAAGGGGTCCGTGAGCACCAATATCCAGCTACCCTCAGCTGCCCCCCAGGGACTCGCTGAATCCGAGGAGGCGTTCGGACCAGCTCGCGACGCGATGCTTCATGTGGTCGCCAGCCCGGTAGACCGGCCTCGTCTGTCGGTCATCATCCCAGTCCGTAACGATCCCACCAATCTCGACCTCTGTCTGCGTGCGTTGGCTTCTTCAGATCATGTCGACTACGAGGTGATTGTCGTGGACGATGCCTCGACCGACGAGACTTCCGAGGTCGCTCGCCGCCATGATGCACGTTTGATCCGGCAAGAGACTCACGCGGGGCCGGCGGCGGCGCGCAACCATGGTGCTCAGGAAGCCCGAACTCCCTACCTGTTCTTCCTCGATGCCGACGTGTGCGTTCAACCCCAGACCCTGGGGCAAGTGGCGGCGAGATTCAGCAGCGATCCGTCCATCGCCGCGTTCTTTGGCTCGTATGACGCGAGCCCTGGAGCTTCGAACCTGCTGTCGCAGTACCGGAATCTGTTGCACCACTTTGTTCACCAGGCGGGTAACGAAGATGCCTTCAGTTTCTGGAGTGGCTGCGGAGCGATCAAGAAGTCGGTCTTTCTGGAATTGGGAGGATTCGACACCAACTATGCCAGCGCCAGCGTCGAGGACATCGAGCTGGGTGCGCGCTTGCGCCGGGCGGGACACCGCGTCGAGCTGGTCAAGAGCATCCAAGTCAAGCATATGAAGCGCTGGACCTTTTGGCAGATGATCCGTACCGACATCCAGAACCGGGGTATTCCCTGGACCCTGCTGCTCCTGCGTCAAGGCCGTATTCCCAATGACCTCAACCTTCGTCACAGTCAGCGTCTGAGCGCGATACTCTCTGCTGGGCTGTTGGTGATGTTATTCCAGCTCTGGCTGCTGCCGGCGCTGGGCTGCCTGCTTGGCATCGTGGTGCTCAACCGGCAGTTCTACTTGTTTCTTGGCAGAGTCAAGAGTCCCTTTTTTGCGTGTCTGGCGGTGCCGCTCCAAGTGCTCTACTATCTTTATGGCAGCCTCGCCTTCGCCGCCGGCTTGGGTATCCACCTGATGCAAAAGATTAGCCGCTCGCGGTCGACGATGGGATGATTTGCGACTTCAACTCTCGACTATTGTCCCGCCCATGGCCGACGTTCACCTCATCCATTGCTCGTACCACAAATGCCTGACGGTCTACTTCAAACGCGTCATGCATGCGGTTTTCAATCGGTGCTTGCCGTGGAGCCGGGGCTATCGTCACTACAATAGCCATCTCGACGACTTCTATGGCGATTTTCGGCAACGACGTATCGCTTCAATCAACAATCGCGCCCTCGATTTGGGCCGATTGAGGCGGTTTCGGATATCCCGCTTCGTCCGTGATCCACGAGATTTGGTGGTTTCGGGGTACCATTACCACAAGCGCGGAGCCGAAGGGTGGACCCACATCGAGGCTCCGACCGCTGCGGATTGGTACTTTGCCAATGGTGTGGTCCCAGCGGGGCTAGAAGCTCAGGCAGCTTCTGCGACGACCGGCGGGATGTCATTCGCCAGCTACCTGCAGTCCATCCCTGAAGAAGAAGGAATGCTGGCGGAGCTAGAGTTTCGGCGGCGTCACCTCGAGTCGATGGCAGAGTGGCCTGCCCAGCACCCTGATATCGTCACGTATCGGTACGAAGACATCCTCGGGCATGAAGCTCGAGTCTTTCGTGATTTGTTTGCGTTCTACAAGCTATCGTTGCACGAGCGCGCCTTGGGTAGTTGGTTCGTCAAGCGGTACTCGATCAGCAAGATGGCGGCTGATCCTCATGTGCGAAACCCGACGTCAGGTCAATGGCGGAAGGTGTTCACTCCGCGGGTGAAGCAGGCCTTCGACGACCGGCATGGCGGCCTCGTAAAGCTACTGGGCTACCCACCCGACTGAGTGCATGGCAACGATCCTGTGTGTGACCAGTGCGGTGCCCGGTGTCCTCTTCGCCGGAGTAGAGCTTGCTCGCCGTCTCGATCGTGCCGGTCACCGTGTGGCTTACGCGAGTTTCGCCGAGGCTGATCAGACCGTTTCGAGCAACGGGCTCGACTTTTTGCCGCTGGCAGCCAGTCGCTACGAATCGTTCTTGGCCGAAGACGCGCGGCTGAGTCTGATCGATCGGTGGTGTCATCTCAGCTCACGTCGACAGCAGGCGTTGGACTCGCTTGCCGTCAGCAGCCTGGTCCAGTCAGTCCGCCGGCTGACTCCGGATTTGATTCTGATCGATGGAGAGTTACACGAGCACATCATTGCAGTCTTTGGTTGCGGCGTGCCGATAGCCCTGCTGAACAGTTTTGTCTCGATCTGGCGGCAACCTGGCCTACCTCCTCCGCACCACCTGGTACGTCCTGGTGTCAGCTGGAAAGGGACAGGAATTGGTATCTGGTTGTTATGGCAATCCCTGCGGCTCGCGAAGTGGCGCCGGGCATGGACACACAAAGTACGGCGAGTCGGGTGTGATCGCCTGTCGTTGCTGCATCTGCTGGCCCGTGACAGCGGCTTCGATTTTCGTCGCGAGACCGATGACCGTCAGTGGCTCATGCCGTTCACTTATCGGCGACTGCCGGTGTTGAGCCTGCACGCCCTGGAGTTCGAGTTTCCGCATCGTCCGCCGGCAATGGTGGACTACGTTGGGCCGATGTTGCTCGAGACCCGCAGCGACGGACGGATCACGGACGCGGTCCGCGCCGAGTTGGCGGCGATCTTCGATCGCCTTCATGGCGGCAAACGAAGGTTGATTTATGCCGGTTTCGGGTCATTTTTCTCAACCGACCTCGGCTTCTTGCGGCGTCTTCTCGACGCGGTGGCGGTGCGCAGTGACTGGGACGTCGTGATCAGCCTCGGCGGTCGGGTCAGCCCGTCGGATCTGGGCCCGCTGCCAGAGCATGTTCATGCGTTTGACTGGCTGCCGCAGCTGGAAGTGCTGCGGCACGCAGACGTGGCGGTGACCCATGGTGGCATCAACACGATTGATGAGTGTGTGCTTTTTGGCGTCCCGATGGTGGTCTACTGTGGCTTCGAAACAGACATGGCGGGAAACACCTCGCGCATCGTGCATCACAAAATCGGCATTGCCGGTGATCAGCACCAGGATAGCCCACGGGTCATCCGTGAGCACATCGATCGGCTACTGCATGAGCCGCGTTTCAAGAGCAACGTCCAACGCCTGCAAGCGCATTATGCGGCGTATGAGGACGAACGCGTCGCGGAGCAGACCGTCGACTCGCTGCTTGGTCGAGCTCGCAGTAGGACACGTCCGTGACCGATACCGCAAAACGAGTAGCGACTGGGGCTGGCTGGATTTTCGCCTACCGCTGGGGCGAACGTTTGCTCGATCTGATTTCGATTGTCGTGCTGGCGCGACTGCTTTCGCCGGAGGACTTTGGTCTGGTTGCCATCGCCGCTTCGATCGTGGCGATCGTCGAGGGCCTGAGTGATTTTGATGTCAACAAGGCGTTGATCAGGACCCGGGAGGGAGCCCCTTTAGAGGGCAGGTACTCGGCGGGCGGCCGACGCAGCGCGGGCTCGGAAGGGGAGGGGCGTGACCTGCCACGCTCGCTCTTTGACACTGCCTGGACACTGTCTGCTCTACGGGGGCTCCTGGCGGCGTTAGTGATGGTACTGGTCGCATCCTTGTTGACGGCGCCTCGGATTGCCGCGGTGGTGTTCGCGCTCGCCTTGAGCCCGTTGTTCAAGGGTCTGTCCAACCCGCAGTTTGTCATTTTCGAGCGCGAATTGGTGTATTCCAAACTCGCCTGGCTCACCCTCGGGTCCAAAATCGTAGCCTTCGGTTTGACCTTGTGCATCGCGGTGCTCTACCGCAGCCATTGGGCGCTTGTTCTCGGCATCCTTGTTGGTGCTCTGACCAGCATGGTCTTGACCTACGCACTGCGACCGTACCGTCCGCGGATCTCGTTGGAGCGTTTCTCGGAGATTTTTGCTTTCAGCGGTTGGATGTCGTTGACGACCATCGTCACAACGTTGTCGATGGAGACCGACAAGATCATTGTCGGTCGATTGCTGGGCATCGCCGACGCTGGGCTGTACTTCATGACCCAGAGAGTCGGGGTCCTGCCGACCCGAGAGTTGGTGAGTCCGCTTCAGCGGATTCTGTTTCCGTCATTCAGTGAGATCGCTGACGATAGGGCGCGTTTGCGGCGGGTGGTCTGCGAGTCGATCAATGTACTTGGCAGTTTGAGCCTACCCGCGGGCTGTGGCTTTGCCTTGGTCGCCAACGATGTTGTGCCCCTTGCTCTAGGTGAGCAGTGGCGACCGATCTTGCCACTTCTGATCATCCTCGTGCCGTTCCTCGGGCTGCGCGGCACGTTGTCGATGGCGCTGCCGTGTGTGATGGCGCTGGGACAAACGCGGCTGCTGTTTCAGGTCAGCTTGGTGTACGGCCTGGTCCTTGTGCCAGCGTTCATCGTCGGCACCGCACTGTTCGGGTTGCTCGGGGCGATCGGTAGCATCGTCCTGGCTGGGTTGTTCTACACGACTCTGAATGTGTGGTTGCTGCGGCGAGTGTTGGACATTTCGCCGCGCGAAATCTTTGTTCAGCTTAGGCGTCCGTTGGTCGCCGCTGCATTGATGGTCGCCGTCGTGCTGACACTCAGCATGATCCTGCCACTCCAGTTATTCTCCGAGGCCGGTTCCTGGTTTTCATTGATGACGAAGATTGTGGTGGGAGGGGCGGTGTTTGGGGTCGTCCAAGTGACGATCTGGCGGCTCGAAGGGCGACCGGCTGGCATCGAGCGTCGCGTGTTTCAGTTGTTGTCTCGCTGATCGGTGAGCCCTGCAAAGGCGGTCTCGGTTTGCTCGGCGATCGACGGCCAAGAATGCTCGCTGGCGACGCGCCGCCCACCTAGGGCTAGACGCTCGCGCAGGCCGGTGTCGCCGAGGACCCGGATCAACGCCTGCGCCAATTCGTCGGGTGCGTCCGGGGGAACGAGGAGGGCGCTGTCGCCGTCTCGCAGCATCTCCGGAAAGGCTCCCACTCGGGTGGCGACGATTGGAACGCCGAGGGACAAGGCCAGGAACAGGACTCCTGACTGGCTGATGTGGCGATAAGGCATGACCAGCACGTCCGCTGCCGCGAAGTAGCGGTGAACTTCGGAGAAGGGGATGTAGCCGAAACGACATATCGCGCCCAGGCGTGTCGCCCATCTCTCCAACTCATCGCGACGTTCAGCGCTGAGCTGAGCCGGATCCCCGGCGACGACGACCCGAGCCGTCGAGTTGGCCTCAGCGACGGATGGCCAAGCTTCGAGTAACACATCTAGCCCTTTGTACTCCCGGATATAGCCGAAGAACAAAACGACCCTGTCGTCTGACCCGAGGCCAAGGCTTTCTCTGGCTACCTCCCGTTGGCTGACCCTCTTGCCTCGTTCGATGGCGTCGCCATCGGATCCCCGGCCCTCGGATTCACGGTGCTCGAAGAAGCTGTACTCGCCATGGGGTATGACCGTCACCCGTTTCGGGTCGACATCGAATTCCTGCAACAGACGCCGCCGGTCGACGTTCGAGTGGGCAATGATCAAACGACCCTGGCGGTGGATACGACGGTAAATCAACTCCTGGAAGCGAATCAGCTCATGCGGCGTCACCACATGCGCGGTGGCGACAACAGGGCGCCCTAGAGTCTGCAAGATCCATAAATACAGCAGTGAGATGGGATTGGTGCAGTGGAGATGGATTACGTCTGGACGTAGGCGGCGGACCAGAGCAGCAACCGCAAACGCGTCGAAAATCGCCTCGGCCTTGCGGAACAACCTGCGTACGAGCCCGGGCAGTGCGGGAGCAGTACTTTTTGCCTCTGATGAGGTGTTGTGTTCCCCCTTCCGGGGTGAGTTGTCAAGCCGGTTGCTGCCGCGTGCGATGAGCTTGACGATCCGTACACTCTCGGGCAGGCCGGGGCGACCCTCGAGCTCGTAGCCGGCAGCCGTCACCAGCGTGACGTCATGACCGCGCTCGGCCAGCGCTAGCGACAAGTTGTAGGCATAATGGATCAAGCCTCCACGGCCGAAGGTTTCGATCTCGAGGATCCGCATCGGGTTGTGTGCCTGATCGTTCATCACGTCTTCCGACGATCGTAACAGTGCATTTGACGTCACAGTATCGACACCCAGGCTCAATTAAAATGAGTCTGGATGGTAGATCCTTTCGAACTTCTCAAAGTGACCACTCAAACGAAAGGCAGCCGCGCTGAGCTGCTCCAGCAAGCCATTCGACTCAAACGGGCCGCAGCTCGTTCAAAGGCGTCGCGGCCGGGACGTTCTGGTGGGGCGCCGATGGCTCCGAGGCCGGTCGATGCGGACGCCCCTCTCGGTGAGCTGCAGCGCAGCCTCTGGCTGCAACATCAGTTGGAGCCGAGCTCCCCCGCGTACAACCTGACGAGTGCCTACCGGGTGTCGGGGGACCTGGGTGTGCCTGACCTCGAGCGTAGTCTGATCGGCGTTGTCGCCCGACACCGTCTGCTCCGTTCGACGTTCCGTTCCCAAACAGGTCGCATCTTGCAAGTTGTGCATGCTGAACCTTCAATCGAAGGTCAGCAGGTCTCTGTCGAGCAGCTGACGGTTGGATCAGGAGAGGCGTTGGCAACAGCCATCCGAGAGGCTCGGAAACCCTTTGATCTCGAGGTCGGGCCTCTGATCAGGCTGCTGCTGATCGAGGAGTCGTCGGAGTCGGAGCCGCTGTTGGTCCTTGTCATGCACCACATCCTGGCTGACGAGCGATCATTGGGGTTCTTGTGGCAAGAGTTGGCGGAGATCTACAACGGGCGGCAGGTCGAGGCCCCGGACCAGCCCCAACACGACGACTATGTACATTGGCGAGCAGAGCAAGCTCCGCAATCTCGAGTCACACAGCTTGCCTATTGGAGGCGACAGCTGGATCCGCTGCCCGACGACTTGATTCTGCCTTTCGAGCGGGAAGCCGATCCAAAATGCAACGGTGACGAGCCCAGTGCGCGGGGTCGTCTGCTGAGTCGTCCCCTCGGTCTCGAGGTTAGCCGGCAGATTCGTCGCGTCGCCGCAGCTACTGACACGACGCCGTTCATCGTCCTGGCGTTTGTGTTCCGATTGCTCCTGCATCGTCTCACAGAAGGGCGCAAGGTCGCGTTCGCCACACCGGCAACCCAGCGTTCGCATCCGGCTACCGCAAGGATGATCGGGTACTTTCTGAATCCCGTGGTGATCTGCGCTCTGATCGAAGAGGGGCGGTCGGTCGAGCAAGCGATTCGTGAGTTCAGTCGCCAGATGCGAGACTCCCTGGCTCATGCATCCCTCCCGTTCGACGTGTTGGTTGGAGAGCTGTCGCCGGCCCGCCAGCGAGATCGACATCCGATCTTTCAGACCATGTTCGTCTACCAGGAAACACCACCTCCACCGGATATGGAAGGCGTTGGTCTCGAGCCGATCACCTTGGATCTTGGGGAGTCGAAGTTCGACCTGACGCTGTTTGCGTCGGAACATCGGGTAGCAGAAGGCGCATACACGCTAGAGATTGCCGTCGAGTATCGAGTGGACCGTTTTGATGAAGTCTGGATGGGGAATCTGCTGGGCCACTACGAAACCTTGGTTAGGCAACTCGCAGCTGACCTTGGGCGTGCGACGGCGGAGGTGCCGTGGTTGCGTCCAGCGGAGACTGAGACACTACGGCGTTTTGCCCAAGGGTCGCCAGCATCCCTTGCTCTGCCAGACGCAGCGGGAGCTACAGTGCCAGCAGAGCCTGCTAACCCGGCTCTGCTTCCGCAGCAGATTTTGAATCAGGCCCGGCGCCGACCGCAGGCTATGGCGGTGAGCAGCAGCGATGCCGAGTGCAGTTATACCGAGCTCGAAAGCTCCGCCTGCCGCATCGCTCGCGAGCTGTTACGGCAAGGTGTGCAACGCGGGGATCGCGTCGGCCTGTTTGTCGATCGTTCATCCCTCATGATCAGTGGTCTACTCGCTAGCCATTGGGTCGGCGCCGCCTACGTCCCTCTGGATCCCGCATATCCCTCTGCCAGGAACCTGGACGTGCTCGAGGATGCCGAGGTGACGGTAGTGCTGACCCGCTCGGGGCTGCTCGATCGCTTGCCTGAGGCGGCGCCGCCGACGATCGACCTCGACGCCCTGGAAGGCGGCGGCCCGGCTGGAAACGATGCTGAGGGTGCTGGTTTCGGGGATGGCGACGCAGAACCGTTGGCGATGTCGGACCTTTGTGCCGAAGATCCAGCTTACATCCTCTACACCTCGGGCTCGACGGGTCGCCCCAAAGGCGTCGTGATCACTCACGGTAACCTGGGAGCGTCGAACGGGGCGCGACTGCGGTTCTATGAGGCGCCGCCGAAGCGTTTCCTTTTGTTGTCGAGCATCGCCTTTGACAGCTCAGTCGCGGGGCTCTTCTGGACGTTGGCCACTGGCGGGGCCCTGATCCTCCCGACGGACGATGAGGCCCGCGATCCCCGTCGCCTCGTGCAGCTGATCTTTGAGAAACAGGTCACTAGCTTGCTGTGTGTGCCGTCGTTGTACGCTCATATGCTCGACGCTGGCAAAGATCAGCACCTACTACGGGGGCTAGAGACCGTAATCGTGGCGGGTGAGAGCTGCCAGCCGCAACTCGTGGAAGAGCATTTCAGATTGCTTCCGCAGACCCGTTTGTTCAATGAGTACGGGCCGACGGAAGCGACGGTGTGGGCGACGGTGCACGAGATCGAGCGCCCACAAAGTGGGCGTCCCTGTCGCGGAGCCATCCCCATCGGTCGTCCGATACCGGGTGTTCGGGTCGAGGTGCTGGACGAACGGGGGCGCCGGGTACCGGCCGAGATCCCAGGCCAGGGTTGGATCTCCGGACCGACGGTGGCGCAGGGTTATTGGCGCCGCCGGGAGCTCACTGCTGAGCGCTTCGTCCAG
The DNA here is from genome assembly GCA_029263355.1 of Acidobacteriota bacterium. GTDB lineage: Bacteria > Acidobacteriota > Thermoanaerobaculia > Multivoradales > J023 > JAAELT01. Next base: position 20,706 of record JAJCXQ010000497.1, read on the forward strand.
CACAAGGGGGCTGATCTTGGCGTTGACCGGGAGGCTCGCTGGTATCGCACCGGAGATCGCCTGAGCTGGACGCCGGATGGGCAGTTGTTGTTCTTGGGTCGGGTCGACGAGCAGATCAAGCACCGTGGCTTTCGAATAGCACCCGGCGAGATCGAAGCGGCGCTGCTCGAGGTTTTTGGGTTCGAGGAGGCCGCCGTCGTTGTGCGTTCTCGCTCGCAATTGGTCGCGTTCATCGAAACCAATGGTGGGATTGCAAGCGGTTGGCGAGAAGAGCTGGGAAAGCGATTGCCCGACTTCATGGTCCCGAATCGACTGGTCGAGCTTCCCGAGTTGCCTCGTTTACCGAATGGCAAAGTTGATCGTCGGCGACTCCGAGAGATGACGTTGCCAGCACAGCCAGGCGGAGCCGAAGCGTCGGACGACAAGGCGTTTCAGGTCCTCGACGATGGTGAACAATCCTTGGTCTCTCTCTGGGAAGGGCTGTTGGGACGAGTTGGGATCGGGCCGACGGACAACTTCTTTCAGCTTGGCGGGCACTCGCTGCTGGTGGTCGAGATGACGTCGGCCATCGAGCGGGATTTCGGAGTGGTGCTGGCGCCGGCGGAAGTCTTTCAACATCCGACAATACGGGAGCTGGGTCGGCGGATCGAGCAGCGAGGTGGACCGGATACGCCGACGCCTGCGCATCTTTTCCCGATTCAGTCGGGGGGACACCGGACGCCCCTAGTGTTCTCCGTGCCACACTTCTTTTCGGAGATGCTAGCAACTCGATTTCGAGGCGAGCGGCCAGTCTACGGTTTGCGTGGAGTCAGCCTGCGACCGGAGGGGAATCGGGGGCGATGGCCAACCCTGCGCGACCTGGGTGAAGAGCTGGTGGAGGAAATCTGTCGTCGGTTTCCAGATCAGGCCGTCATCATGATGGGTTACTCCTTCGGGGCGACCATGGCGGTCGAGGCCGTGCGTCTGATGGAGGAGCGCGGGATTCCCGTTCAGGGCCTCTATCTGATCGCCCCGATGCCGGTCGATTTTTTCCGCTTCGGCCCTTTCCGCGTGCAGTTGGACGGCCTTCGCCACCCGGTCACCGAGCTTTCGCTCAGTCAGGTCTTGCTGCGTCTGGCGCGCGAAAATCACCCGTTCAGGCGACGCCTCTACCAGCGAGCTCAGCGACTGCTCGTGACCCAGCCCTGGCGCCGACTGCTGTGCTGGATCGGGAGGCTGCGGACCCGCGTCGGGTTGCCGCTCACGTCACAGATCCTCCACGCGGATGTTCGCCTGGAGCGGTTCCGTTTGCATGCCGGGTACCGACCGGGAGTTGTGTACACGCCCACCGTGATGTTCAACGCACGGGAGCCTGAGACCGATGCCGCCGCAACTTGGCGCCCCTTCTTCAAAGGGCCATTCACGGTCCATGAAACGCCCGATCCGCATCTGGGCGAGGCCTCGGTCCGCGCTGCCAAAACGCTGATCCTTCAACATCTGCAAGAGCTGGACACGGACCCGGAAGCGGGGAAGACCTGAAGATGGCCGTCAACCACGAGGCAGAACCATGGAGTTTTCCCGAGCGGAGCTTTGAGCTTCTCGATGCGGTCGCTTCTCGTATCCAGCCGGATGACGCGGCGCTTTGCGAGTGGTTCTCCACCTACCAACGGCAACATCGGACACGCCTCGTAGCCGATCTTCGCATCATCGAACAGCATGTCGCTTCCGGCGCGCGGGTTTTGGAATGCGGAGCGGTACCACTGCTGGCGACCGGTGTCCTCGTCGAGCTTGGCTACGAGGTGAGCGCTGTCGACATTGCGCCGGAGCGTTTCCAAGCAGCGATCGCTAGCCTGGGACTCGACGTCAGGAAGTGCGATCTCGAGACCGAGCCGCTACCGTTTGGGTCTGAAACGTTCGATGCGGTGGTGTTCAACGAAATCTTCGAGCATCTGCGGATCAACCCGATCGTGACCCTGCGAGAGGTCTGCCGGGTGCTGAAATCCAACGGGTCATTGCTGTTATCGACGCCCAATCTGCGCTCGTTCCGTGGGATTCGGAACCTGGTGTTCCGCAACCAGGGGCACGCCGCTTCGGCCGGCGTCTACCGTCAATACGAGAAGCTAGAGACTCTCGGACACATGGGTCACGTACGGGAGTACACCACCCGTGAAGTGTCGGATTTTCTCACGCCTATCGGCTTTCGTGTCGACAAGGTCATCTTTCGCGGTGGACATGGTCGAGGGATGGTTGGCTTCGCTGAACGGTTGGCGCCTACCCTTCGTCCATTCTTTACGTTGATTGCCACCAAGGATGCCTCTCACCCGTGAGTCACAACGGGATCTGCCGGCGCATCTTCATCGTCGGCGTGCCACGCTCTGGCACAACATTGGTGCAGAGTCTGCTGGCGGCACACAGCAAGGTGAGATCGTTTACCGAGAGCCACTTCTTTAGCCGGCACTTTGCGCTACTTCCGTTCTCGTCGAAGGCTATTCTGAGTCGGAACCCCGCGCCTCGCCTCTGCGAGTTTTTGGTTGAGAACGGCGTCGAGCTTCCCCGCTCAGTCCTGCCCGAAGCGCCACGGAATCGCTTTCTGCCCTTCGGCGCCCGCGCCGCGGCTCAGCACTTCTTGCGGATTCTCGACGACTTGACCTTGCTCGAGAGCAAGTCGGTTTGGGTCGAGAAGACGCCGCGACACTTGCGTTACATTCCGTTTCTCGAGGGACTGTCCGGCCCCGACCATCGCCCCCACTTTGTACATGTGATCCGAGATGGACTGGAAACCGTCGCTTCACTCCACACGGCTTCGAAAAACTGGGATCACTCGTATACCGTCGAGAGCTGTATCAAACGCTGGAATACTGATGTCGGTTTTTCACTAACTCGAGTCACGTCTCGGGCAGATCATTTTGTGTTTTACGAACAACTG
>JAJCXQ010000498.1 GCA_029263355.1 Acidobacteriota bacterium
AAGGTCTTGCCGGTGCCGGGAGGACCCGAAAACAGACAGGTCAGGCCACGCCCCAGGCGTGAGCTCTGGCACATCTTCATGTCGTCGAAAACCCGTGGCGAAGCCTGGTACCAGCCCAGGATGTCGTTGATCTGGCCGCGCAAAGCGGCTGGCACGACGAGTTGGTCGAGGTCGGCCTCGGAAGCCAGCAGGCCGACCTGCCTGCCCATACGCCGGGCACCATGAGCGCGCACCTGGCGCGACAGCTCCTGGCTGCCGGGCTCGGTCCTCTTGCCGTGCCGGACTTGCAGCTCGTCGCTGGCCTCGGCGAGGATCGAGCGCACCTCGGCGAGGTTGACCCGATAGCGCTGGGCGAGAGCCGTGCCGGTCTCCTCGCTGCGGCCCGCGAGACGCCAGACGCGGCGGCACTCGGCCTGCCCGAGGCGGCCGACGGTGAGCGTCGGACCTGGGAAGTCCTCGGCGTCGCCGTAGACCAGCGTCACCAGGCGCGGTGGCTCGTGGCCGGGCCGAGTGAAGCGTCGGACTTGCCCGAGCAGGGCGCGAACCCGCGGCACGCCGGCCGGCCGAGCGAGCAGATGAGAGCATAGGTCGAGCACCGGCAGACCCCCTTGCAGCCGCAGCAGCGTCGCGGGCTCCGGCAGTTCGCCGTCCGGCACCACGAAGAAGGCTTCGCGCCCCAGCAGCGACGCCAGGTCGAGGGCGTGTTGGCGCAGTGCGCGCCGCGACGGGCCACGCAAGGTCAGCAGACGGCGCTCCTGCAGTAGCGCGAGCGCGCCGGCGACACGCTCTTCATCGAAGGCCACACCCGGCGCCGGGGCCTGACGCTCGAAGCCGGCGTCGTCGCCGAGGGCGGACCTGAGCTCGGGCCGTCGCTCGGGAAGGAGCAGCGATTCGAGCTCGCCGGCAGCCAGGCGCAAGGCGCGGTGGGTCCGCGGTCGTCCCAGCACCGGCTCCGTCGCCGCCACCAGGCCGAGCCCCAAGGCGCCGCCGGAGACCGCTTCGGCGAGGGCCGCGGCAAAGGGGATATCGAAGGCCTGGTGCAGGAGCCGGGCAAAAGTCACCGGCGTCAGAAGGTACACTCGCTCGTCCTCGGCCAGCAGGCTGGCGGCGGCGGCGGCCTCCGGGTAGAGCTCGACGGCGCCGCACAGCAGAACCAGCCACGAGCCTGCGAGATCCAGGCCGAGCCCAGCGCGCAGATGGTCCAGTAGCGGGTCCTCGCTCTCGCAGTAGGCGCCGAGGCGGGGCCGCAGCTCGCCCCAGCGCTCCTCCAGCACCGGCCAGCGCTCGTCGGGCCCCACCACCTGCTCGAGCGGTGTCGAGACAGTGCTTTCGGCGCCCAATGCCAGCAGCTCGCGGGCCAGGCGGAGACCCGCGCTCATGGCCGCACCGCCAGCAGCACCCAGGGTGTGTAGCGGTGAGGACCGGTGCGCACAGTGACCCGGTAGAGGGCAGGACGCAGTCTCGCCGCCTGCACCGTGGCTCGGGGCACGGTGACTTGGCCGGCCGCTGCCATCACCGGCTGCAGCGTGACGACGTCCGAGGGGGTGGCCAGGCCCTGGTCGGGCCACAAGATGACCTGGTCGGAGGTGGCGAGATGCTGGCCGTCGAGCGTCAGGTCGCCGCCAGAGATCTGGTGAGCTCCCGGGCTGGGTGCCTGGACGCCAGCCACGGCAGGATCGGAAACGGTCAAGGAGCAAGCCGGTGAGGTCAGGGGTCCGGCGGTGAGCGTCACGTCGTAGGCGCCTGGCGTCACCTCTGCCAGGCTGGCGAAGACTGGTCCGCCGGCAACCGCCACGCTCACCGCGGCGGCCGGCAGCGTCACACCGCCGACGGCCACCGACACCGGGCTGTGGTAGACGGCGTCGATGCGGATTGTCCCCCCCGGGTGTACCGTCGCCGGCGTAACGCGTTCGATTGCCGGCGGCGCGGCGGACTCTACCGGCGCCAGCTGTACTCCCCCCGGCCGCACCACCGGCGGCTCGGGAAGGGCCTCTCCGAGGTGCCGCAGCTGAATCGGAGAGACCTCGAGGATCGCCCACGGCCGCAGCCCGAGCTGCAGTGACGAGTAGACCCGCTCCATCAGCTCAGCGTCGGTGGGCATGTGGACGACGGCCAGCCTGCCGTCCCCCATCAGCGGGACCGCGGCGTCGGGCAGCTCCAGCACCGGCAGGGTGTGGAAGACCTGGAGGACTTGGCCGAGGATGTTGTAGGCCTGGATCGTGTCGTCGCTGGCGCTGCCGTAGGTGGAGACCAGGTAGTAGCCCGAGAGCGAGAGCGGTGGCCGCTGCGGCCCGCCGGGCCCGGCCTCGCGAGGGTCGTTGCGGTGACCCGGCTGTGGGGTGAGCCAGAGCAGAGTGATGCGAATCGCCTCCGCTGTCGAATCCGCCAGGTCGAGGGGCGGTCCGACCTGGGCGTTGGAGACGTCGATCCGGCTGACGAGTAGATCGACAAGGTTGCGGCCGACCTGGTAGAGATTGTCGAAGACCGCCATTACCACCTCCCGGAGGCGAAGGAGATCCCGGGATCGATATGGTGTTTACGCGCTGCGAGCGGGGGTGGCTGGGTAGCCTTGGGCCGCGGAGCACGGATTTCGACCTGGCCGACCCGAATCGTGACGCTCGTCGCCGGGCTCGGCAGGGGCGCTGTCGCCGCTGTGCGGTCCGGCGTGTCGGTCCGAGGTCGGAGACCAGGAAGCCTGACCAGAGGATCGCTGGGTGCTTGCTGGGGTACCTGCGGACGGGGTGCCTGCTGACGGGGTGCCTGGTGCTGCGGCGTTTCCTGGCGCGGCGTGGAGCCCCGGCGACGCGACGTCAGCTCCAGGGTGGCGCGCGCCTCTGAGAGTTCGCCCTGAAGGGGCGGAATCGACGCTGCCGAGGTCGACCGGTTCCGCCCTTTCAGGGCGGGGATCCCGGGGGCGTCTCTATCCCGGGGCTCACGCCTGGTCGCTGCGCTCCTTGGCGCCAGCCCCGGGCTGTACGATTCGACCCCTCCGGGGTCAGGGAACGATTCGGCCCTTCCGGGGTCAGGCAACGATTCGGCCCTTCCGGGACGAGGCAACGATGTGGCCTCTCCGGGACGAGGCAACGATTTGGCCCCTTCGGGACGAGGGAACGATTCGGCCCCTTCGGGACGAGGGAACGATTCGGCCTCTCCGGGACGAGGGAACGATTTGGCCCCTTCGGGACGAGGGAACGATTTGGCCCCTCCGGGACCAGGGAACGATTTGGCCCCTCCGGGACCAGGGAGCTCCCCAACCCACCGACGTACTCCGTTCACAGGCTCCTTCGATATCCCACCAGGTTCCTTGGCATCTGCCCTTCCGCGCAGCGGATTGGAGAAGCCCGCAATGATCTGGAACTCGTCGAGGAACGAAACCCGAGGTCCGTTGTTCCGCCGAGCAGGAGCACCTCGTAGGGGTGCCATCATAGAGCCTGGGGTTGGCGGCGCGGAGCCCTGGTGACGCGACGTCAGCCCCAGGGTGGAGCGCATGTCTGAGAG